>JAJRPV010000083.1 GCA_024280575.1 Campylobacterales bacterium | reverse complement strand
TGCTCCGGGATGTCAGGTCATAGGTACAATTTTTAAATCAAAAAAAGTAGAAAAATTCCATCATATGGCGATGGCCGGGTGGGATCCTCATACAACACAAAAAGAATCTAGAACCTGTGTTGATTGTCATTTTAACCCAGCCACTCTTGGGCTTGGTCGGGGAAATTTAGATATAAAAGATGGCAACATAACTTTTCAGCCGATTTACAATTCAACTCAAAGCGGTATGCCTTTTTCTTATCCGATAGACTCTTTTGTGTCGGCAAAAGGCAAACAGTTTCAAAGCACATCAAGAAAAGAAGCAAGAAGTTTTAATAAAGGCGAGCTTGATAAAATAATTGGTGCCTACAAGTGTATAATCTGTCATGACAGTTATGATGATAAGATATACAAAGATTTTAACAAATCCAAAAAACTTTTTTACAGCGGGAAAACACCATGCTTAAAATAATAATTTCACTCATGATATCGTTTAGCTTTTCAATCGCAAATGACTGTGCAAAATGCCACAAAAAAGATAGTGAAAATTGTCAAAAAAGTATCCATTACACTCTTAAAAAAGCCATAAATATCACAAGAAATGCCTGGGGTATAAAAGATTCAAATGTAACTTTACAAACTTTACCTCTGCCAAAAACAGATATAAAAAAACCCGGTGATTTGGTAGATGATTTTTTAAGAAGAAAATGTCTAAAATGCCATCTTGGAAACAGATCTAGTGGTGAAAAAGGCATGAAAAGGGGGCTTGATTGTCTTGCCTGTCACAGCCCACACCAAAAAAATGGCAAGTGCCAAAGAAAAAAAATAAGCATGAACAAATGCCTAAGTTGCCACAACAAAGAGTTTGTAGGTGGAGATTATCTAGGTTTGTTTCCAAAAGACTATGACAAAAGCTATCGAGCACCACTAACCAAAGACGGAAGATACCCACCGCAAAAATATGGCATAGATTTTCACCATTTAAGCTCGGATATTCACTTTCAAAAAGGCATGACCTGTGTTGATTGTCATAACAAAGACGATATGCAAGGCATCAAAAAAATAAGCTGCACAGATTGTCATAAAAATTTAAGCCCGAAAAACCACACTTCTTTTCACAAAAAACTCGCTTGTTCCACCTGCCACTCTTCTTGGAATAACAATTCTTATGAACTTTCAGTTTTCAGAGATGACACAAGTGATTATAAAAAATGGAAAAATCTCACTCTACAAGAAGATGGATATCTAACACATTTTTTAAATAAAGCGATAAAAAGCAAAAGAAAAATTCCACCAAAGATGCCCGACTGGGTCGCTCACAAGATGAGAGACGGCATCTGGTACAGCGGATATAGATACAAAAGATGGGAACACTTCAACTTAGCAAACTCAAAAGATGGAAAGATTATGATAATCCGCCCGCTTTTCCAATACCGAATAAGCTACAGAGATAAAAATGGAAAGATGATTTTAGATGATGTCAGTGAAATAAATGGCAAAAAGATAGAAGCTTGGACACCCTACTCTCCCCACACAATAAGCAAAAACGCAAAATCATGCGAGAGTTGTCACAACAATCCGCTCATCATAAACCCTAAAAAAACAAGCTATGAGGTGCTAGATTTGCAAATCCCGAACAATATAGTAAACGGATACAAACTGACAAAAAAACAGATCAAAAAAATGACTTCAGAAAAATACAAGAAGATTAGAGCCAAAATGTTATTTGGCTCTAAAAAAGACTAACTAAAGAAAAGCTTATTGATCATCACCAAAGCAACTGCGGTAGTTGCTATGTATTTAACCGAGAAATACCATAGATTAAACACTGTCTCACTCATATATTTTGATAACACTGCATGTACTCTGCTCTTTTGCATAACAAAACCTACGAAAAATGCTATAACCATCCCTCCTAAAGGCAAAAGTATGGCTGAACTCAAATAATCAAGTATATCAAAGTATCCTTTTCCAAAATAAGTAAAATAATGTGAATACAC
Source organism: Campylobacterales bacterium (assembly GCA_024280575.1). GTDB lineage: Bacteria > Campylobacterota > Campylobacteria > Campylobacterales > Sulfurospirillaceae > JAADIZ01. The sequence continues at coordinate 6,744 of JAJRPV010000083.1, read as the reverse complement.
CTTGACATTTGAGAAAATTGCCATCACGCCAAAAATATATGTGACGATTGATATCAGAGTCAATGACTTTGCTCTTGACATACCAAATCTATTTATCAGATACAAAGTAGTTGGCTCTACTATTGAAACTGCCGATGTGATTCCAGCAAATGCAAGTGCCACAAAAAAGGATACGGATATAACATTTCCAAGAATTCCTAGCTGAGAAAACAGAGCAGGAAGAGAGATAAACACAAGTCCTGGACCTTGTGAAGGTTTGGCATTGAAATGAAAGATAAAAGTAAAAATGATGATACCAGCACCTAGTGCTATAAGAGTATCTATCACGGCTACCATAAATGACGATTTGACTATATCTTCGTTTTTTGGCAATGAAGTCGCATAAGTCATGATAGTTCCCATACCTAAAGAGAGTGTGAAAAATGCATGCCCTACTGCTTTCAACAAAGAAGTTCCACTAAGCTTTGACCAATCTGGATAAAATAGAAAATGCAAAGCATCTTGAAAACCATCGAGTGTCATAGAGTACAAAAACAGTGCCAACAAGATGATAACCAACAATGGCATCAATATAATATTTACTTTTTCGATTCCCCGTTTAACGCCTCTTACGACTATCCAGATTGTTAGAAAAAATGCCATATTGAAAAATACAAACTGCTGAAACCACTCTACGCCAACCATGCCACCAAAAAGAGTGCCGGCACTCTCTACCGTGGTCGGTAACGAATAAAAAGATATAAAGATATATTTGAATATCCAACCAATAACAATAGTATAAAAAGAGAGAATCAAAATCCCAGTAAAGACCATAAAACCGGCATACTTCCATAGATTGCCATGTTTTGGAGCCAACTCTTCAAACGCACTGACACTGTCGCCTCTAGAGATTCTACCCATAAGAACTTCCGCTATAAATATAGACAAACCTATAAACACTACGGTCAAAAGATATACAAGCACGAATGCGCCACCACCATTTTGACCGGCCATATAAGGAAATTTCCAAATATTACCAAGTCCGACAGCACTTCCTGCTGCTGCCATTATAAAACCAATTCTACCAAACCTTGCTGTTTCCAAAATATACATCCCTTAAAATAATAAATTCGAGATTCTATCAAAGGAAATCATAATAAAACTTAAAAAAATTTATCTAATTTTTTTAACTAATATTGGATTGGTACTTGTATATCTTGTGTATGTAGTTAGTGAGTGTTCGAGAAGTGTTCAAGCAGCTAATAGCTGCTTGAAATTAATAATTACAGACCTGTAACATTTTCCGCTTGTGGACCTTTTACGCCCTCGCCTATCTCATAAGTCACTTTTTGACCTTCGTCTAGTGATACTCGACCGTATCCAGTATTGTTAATTTGACTAAAATGTACAAATACATCTTTTCCGCCGTCTTCTTGTTCGATAAAACCGAAACCTTTTTCGCTATTGAACCATTTTACTGTTCCATTTACTAATGTTGCCATTGCAACTCCTTGTTTGTTTGAGTACACCAAATCTCTAAGGTGCTAAAAATCTAATACTAAGTTTTCTTTTAGGTCGAATGTACTGTTAACAAGAAGTCATCAATATATAGCAGACTAAAGATGTAACTCGAATCATCTTTTTGTAAGACAGAATTATAGCCAGAAAAAAGAAAAATCACAAGTAAAATTCAAGTTTTTTACTAAATTTGTCGATTAAAAACTTTGCTAGTCATATTTTTTAGAAAATATTTATGATATCTAAAATATTTACAAATATAAATATTTTAGATATAATTTGCCCCAAATAACACAAAACAAATACAAATAGGAAAAAACAAAAAAAATGAGGTCATCACATAGCAGTAATTTAAAATCTAGTTTAATTTTAAACGACTCAAAGCCTTGCTATTGCAATATATTTTTTTCTATCAGATCTAAATTGATGATTTTACTAAACCATTTCATTCCTAGATGTCCGTACTATACAGTCTGTTTTGCATTTCGTAGATCCGGCGTCCATCCTCCTTTTATATCCTAGATTAACCCATAAATAAAATTTATAAAAAATATACAAGGATATTATAATGTCAAAAAATTATGTAATAGGCTTTCCTAGAATCGGTGAGCACAGAGAATTAAAAAAAGTATTAGAGAAATATTGGGTCGGTAACTGTTCATTTGATGAAGTACAAAATATAGCTTCATTATTAAAGCAGAGACACTGGAATTATCAAAAAAATGCAGGGATAGATTTTATCAGTTCAAATGATTTCTCCCTTTATGACGGTATGCTAGATATGGCGATTACTCTTGGTGCTATTCCTTTAAGATTTAGAAACCAAAAAAATGAAGAGCTGTATTTTTCAATGGCCAGAGGAAATAGTGATGCTGTTGCTATGGAGATGACAAAATGGTTTAATACAAACTACCACTATATCGTCCCTGAATTGTCCTTAGAGGATAAGTACAGATTGAATTGTGAAAAAATCATACAAGAGTACAAAGAAGCACTATCTCATGGGATTAAAACCAAGATAAATATCATAGGACCTATCACTTTTATAGGGCTCTCAAAAAGAATTGACAGAGGCGATACATATGAATTATTTCATAATATATTGCCTCTATATGAAAAACTTTTGGCTAAGATCGCGGAGCTTGACAATGAAGTGTTAGTTCAAATAGATGAGCCTATTTTTGTAAAAGATTTAGACGCGAAAGTTCTCAGTCTTATAAAATTTACTTATGATAAATTAGCCTCTGTGTCGCCAAAACTCAAGATTTCGGTAATAACATATTTTGAACACTCAACTGAAGCTACAAAAATACTAATACAAACTCCCATAGATTTTATAGGATTAGATTTTTTATATGGTGAAAAAAATATACAAAGCCTTGAAATAATCGCAAAAAGCAATAAAAAGTTAATAGTCGGTATAGTTGACGGTAGAAATATTTGGAAAAATAACATAGATAAAAGCCTTGAAAAACTTAATGAAATTTCTAAAATAGTAAAAAAAGATAATATTTTAGTATCAAGTTCTTGCTCACTTCTTCATACCCCTTTTGCCCTAAAATATGAAGAAGCCATGGATGAGGAAATAAAAAATTGGCTAAGCTATAGTGTAGAAAAACTTGACGAGCTTTCACTAATATCTAAAATATTTTTCTTCGGAAAAGAGTCTTTAAATGAAAATGAAATGCTTCAATACAAAAACAATATAAAAGCTAATACATCAAGGAAAACTTCATCAAGAATACACGATAAAAGCGTCCAAGACAGAGTAAATACTATCACTAAGTCCCAAAGAGATTCTCTTTACGAAGATAGAATAAAAATACAAAAAGAGAGATTAAAATACAAAGAGTTAGCTACAACAACAATCGGCTCTTTTCCACAAACAAAAGAGGTAAGAAAAGCAAGAAAAGAGTTTAAAAATTCACAAATTACAAGAGAAACATATAAAAGTAAAATGAAAAAATATATAGACGACTGCATCACTTTTCAAGAAGAGTGCGGATTAGAGATTTTGGTGCACGGTGAGCCTGAAAGAAACGATATGGTTGAATACTTTGGCGAACAACTCAAGGGATATGGGTTTAGTCAAAATGGCTGGGTGCAGAGTTACGGTAGCAGATGTGTAAAACCTCCTTTTATCTATGGTGATATATCTCGTCCCAAACCAATGACTGTTGATTGGATTACTTATGCGCAGAGCAAAACAGACAAAATTATGAAAGGAATGCTCACGGGTCCTGTTACGATATTAAATTGGTCATTTGTTAGAGATGATATAAAAAGAAGTGATGTATCTAAACAAATTGCTCTAGCTATTCATGACGAAGTAAATGATTTGCAAAATGCCGGCATAAAAATAATACAGGTTGATGAGGCGGCATTTAAAGAAGGATATCCTCTTAGAAAGAGTGATATACCTGCTTATGAAGAGTGGGCTGTAAGAGATTTTAAATTATCAGTAAGCAGCGCTAGGAAAGAGACTCAAATCCACACACACATGTGTTATAGTGAATTTAACGATATTATAAAGACCATAGAAGCAATGGACGCAGATGTCATATCGATAGAAACTGCAAGAAGCGGGAATGAACTACTGAAAATATTTGCCAAAGTCGGATATAAACAAGAAGTAGGGCCTGGCGTATATGACATACATTCGCCAAGAATTCCTTCTGTCGATGAAATAGTAACTCAGATAAAATCTCTTTTAGAGGTATTGCCAAAAGAGCAACTTTGGATAAACCCTGATTGTGGACTAAAAACAAGAAAATGGGAAGAAGTAAAACCTAGCCTCGAAAACATGGTCAAAGCCGTTGAAGTCATAAGAGAAGAGCTAGCCTGATTATTTGAAAAATTTTTGTTCGCTTTTTAGTGCAAGAGATTAGCATGAGCTTTTTGTTTCTACCAATCTCTTGCCAAAAGGTGATATTTTAAACAAAAACAACTTCACAAACTCTCTTTTTTACTGTATTATATATATTATGAAATTAGAAGAAAAAATAGAAGAACTCATACATGTAAGTGCGGATGGTTTTCAAATCTCCAAGGCAATAAAAGAGTATATCGGTCATTATCTGAATTCTTTAGATGAGATATTTGTTGAAAATCAGGGTAAAGATTTCTTAGTAAAACACACAAAGACTTTGGATAACTTTATAAATATAATTTTCAAGTATGCCTTGCGTAAATATTTTGGCAATTATATGCCTTTTGTAAATTCAATTCCTATAACCCTTGTTGCCATGGGGAGTTATGGTAGAGAAGAGCTTTGTGTCTATTCTGATATAGATTTGATGATTGTTTATAAGGACATAAAAGGCTACAATATAGAGCCTATCATCGAAGATATTTTGATGCTAGGCTGGGATGCTGGAATGAAACTAGGTCACAGAACCCATAAGGTTAATGAACTTTTTGATGCTAGCAATGAAGACTTGAGCATAAAGACTGCTATGCTTGAATCTAGGTTTTTATGTGGATCTAAAATTTTATGGATAGAGACACAAAATGAGCTTGAAAAGATAAGAAACTACAAAAAAAAAGAAACTGTTATAGCTCTTTTAGATAATTATAAAAAGAGAATTAAAGCAAATTCTTTAAAAATGGAGCCGAATATAAAAGAGAGTGAGGGTGGTCTAAGGGATGCCAATACTCTTTTTTGGCTTTGCAAAATCATATTTAATATAGAAAAATTAAAAGATTTATCAGATTTTATACTTGATGAGCGAGAATATAAAGAATTTAGAAGTGCTTTGGAGTTTTTATATAGAATTCGCTCTGCTACACATCTATGCGCCCGAAAAAAACAAGACACACTAAATCTTGAATTCGTTCCTGATGTCCCAAAAAAATTAGGTTTCAAGAACAAAGTTCTCAAAAGCGCCCAAATGCAACTCTCTCATAAAACTTTACAGTCCATGTACACGCTAAATATTACTAGCAAAATATTTATAAAAAAAGTAACTGCTCCCGTGCTTGCCGATACGAAACATATACCAAAGTTAAAAAAATCTCGGATTGAGCCAGATATATATTTGTGTGATAATATGATTTATGCCTCTTTTCATAAACATATCAACACTCTTAATGATGTATTGATTCAGCTCCATAACTTTCCGAAAGAAAATATCAAATTTGATATAAGCTATGTGAATTTTATAAGATTTTGCACATTTTCAACACATAATGATATCAAAACATACAAACTGTTTAAGAAACTGCTGTTTAGAGACTACATTTATGAGATTTTTAAGACATTAGACAATGCTTCTCTTTTGCAACAGCTTGCAAAACCATTTAAGCAAGTAAAATATTTAGCTCAATTTGACGGCTATCATAAATATCCTGTCGATAAACATACACTTAGGTGCATTTATCATCTAGAAAACATAAAGAATGATTTCATAAAATCTCTGTTTGATAACCTTTCATCTGAGTATAAAGCACTTATGAGACTTTGCGTATTTTCCACGATATAGGAAAGGGAAGAAGAGGAAATCACAGTGAATTAGGAGCAAAAATCTTCAAGGCATATGCCAAAAAACTGGAATTTTCGCAAGAATCTATCGGTGACGGAACACTGCTCATAAAGATACATACTCTCATGAACAATACCGCCAATAGGGAAGACATTTATAGCGAAAGAGTAGTGCTTTCTTTTGTATCAAAAGTAAAAAATATAAATATTTTAAATATGCTATATATCTTAACTTATGCAGACATAAACGGGGTTGGCAAAGGAATCTATACGAATTTTACTGCAAACTTGCTAAAGGAACTTTACACCAAGGCCATACACTCTTTTGGCAAAAAAAATCTTATAGACGAGATAAGCAGCCGGCTAAGAAGAGAAAAAATTCTGAAAAAAAATAAAAAGTTCCAAGAATTTTTGCCTATTTTGCAAAGAAAAACACTAAATATCAGCTCAAATTTATTTTTTCTCAAATACAAATCAGACCAAATAGTTAAAATCGCCCATCTTGCCTATGAAACCAATACTTTCAAATATAAAGTTCAAACCAAGCCTTATTTGGCTATAGAAGTTATAAAAAATGATGATTTTAATATCGGTTATCTTCTTGGAAAACTTGGCTATTTAAATTCGGTCAATATGGAAATTTATAAACTCTTTGATGAAAAGAAATACTTCAAACTGGAGTTTGACGAGGATATAAACAGTGATGATATGTCTCGCTTGAGAGAGTTGATTGAAAATTCATTTGATATGAATAAAAAGACAAAATT
>JAJRPV010000082.1 GCA_024280575.1 Campylobacterales bacterium | reverse complement strand
CAGGGGAGTGCGAAGCTTTAAATTTATAGATAGAACTTTTAACCAAGGCATAGAAAGAGCAAATAAATTTATGGATTTTTTTCTATCTAAGAAGCCTCCTTATTTTATACACTTTGAAGTAGTTCCAGATAATTTTCCAAGCTCTCTAAAAAAGAGGATTAAACAATTTCCACCGGCATCCTTGCAACTTGAGGTTGGAATTCAAACCTTAAATGCACAGATTTCCAAAAATATTTATAGAAAATTAAATATAGAAAAAATCCAAAGAAATTTGAACTTCCTGGACAACGAAACAAAAGCACATCTACATGTAGATTTGATTGTAGGTTTACCGGGAGAAAGTCTTGAGAGTTTTGGCAAAAACCTAGACATGTTATACTCTATGACAAAATGCGAAATTCAGATAGGAATACTCAAAAAACTCTCAGGTACCACCATAGACAGACATGATAAAATTTATGGTATGATTTACAGCTCCAAACCGCCTTATGATATCTTGCAAAATGATTTAATTCCTTATGAAATGATGCAAAAAATGAAGAGATTTGCAAGGTTTTGGGATTTGGTTTATAACAGTGGAAATTTCAAAAAAAGTGTAACCTATCTCTTTAGCGACGGAAAAATCTATGACGGTTTTTTCGCCTTTAGCGAGTGGATATTTGCCCAAACACTCTCAACATGGCAAATATCATTAGACAGATTGGCAAAGCTTTTATTTGATTATATCGTGAATGCTCTACATGTAAGCAAAGATGAACTAAAGCCGATTATGATCAAAGATTTGCTTGTAGTCGAAACCAGAAAATTGCCAAAATTTTTAAGATACGACACAAAAGAAACAGAAAAAAAAGAAAAGAGACCATCTTTCAACAAAAGACAATTGAAACATTCCGTGCATTGACCATAGCTTTAGCTTTAAAAATACAGTTTTTGTCCATATAATCACATATAATATTATTTAAGATATAATATAAAAAAGAGGAACAAGTGAAATATGTAAAAATAAATTTTAAAGCTTTTGATTTTACACAACCTTTGCAATCCTTTATGGGTTCAGCTCTAAGGGGTGCTTTTGGTTACAGTCTAAAGAAAATCGTATGTGTAAATCCTTCTTTTATGTGTAGAGATTGTTTTGCACGAGAAAGTTGTTTGTATTATAATTTTTATGAAAAAACAAATGGTTATCATAATTATAGATTTGATATATGCCTTGATTCAAAAGAGTTTGATTTTAATCTTTTTTTATTTGGCGAGGCTTGCGAGAAATTACCTTATGTTGCATCTTCTATTCATAAAATGCTCACTGAAACTGGAATTGGCAAAGATAGAAAAATTTCAAAAAACTTAAATATAAATGTAAATGGAAAAATTATTTTTGATGGAAACAATTTTTCTATCCCAAAAGACTATATAAAACTATTTAAAACAGAATATTACTCACCAGATATAATACTCAAATTTATAACTCCTTTTAGAAGCAAAAAAGACAACAAACTTTTAAAATCAAATCCTCCGCTAGAGCTTATACTTTCTTCTGTACAAAACAGAAAAAATCAGATAGAAGGCAAAAAAAATGGAGAAAATAGATTTTACTCCAATATATGATGAAGTAGAGTCAAAAACATACTTCAAGGAACAAACGAGACGAAGCAATAGACAAAAAACCAAAATGCAAAGAGGTGGTATTATGGGTCAGATAAGATATAAAAATTTAGATAAAAAAAGTTATGAGTTGCTAAAACTCGCGGAGATTATAGGTATTGGTAAGCAAACTGTGATGGGGCTTGGAAAGATAAAAGTGGAGGTTGATAAATGAAAGAAATAGATATGATTGCACTTGCCGGACTCTTGCATGATATTGGGAAGTTTGGGCAAAGAGCAGAAATAGATTTGAAAGATAGTCTATACAAACAGTATGATTATAGATACACACATGCTAAATATACAGCTCAAATACTTTATGAATTAAATTTTAATTTAGGGGATGAGTTTAGCGATGCTAGTGCGACTCATCACAATCCAAGAGATGATTTTAGTTGGATCATAGCATCTGCTGATAGAATGGCTAGCGGATTTGAGAGAGAAGAATTTGAAGAGTATAATGCTAAAAGCACAGAAGAAAACTTTAAAAAACAAAGACTTTGGTATCTTTTTGACAAAAATAAAAGATACAAGATAGATACTCTCAATCAGGATAATATATTTCCTGAAAATGATGATGCTGTAACTAATGAGTACAAAAATTTATGGCAAAAATTTGAAGCTGATCTAGGTGAGATAAAAGATAAGGGTAGTAGTATAACAGATAATTTTACAATTGATTATATTTTGAAAAAATTTACCTCGTTTATACCAAGCTCTACCACTTTTAAACTCAAAACTTATGCTCCCGTAAAGGCAAATATACCTCTTTATGAGCATAGTAAAGAAACGGCAATATTTACAAGTGTATTATATAAACTTTATGAGCAAGACAATAGAAATATTATAAATTATTACAAAGACAAGAGTGGAGATTTGGAACAAAACGATATGCTTTTGATAAATGGTGATTTTTTTGGTATTCAGAATTTTATATTTGATTCTGTGCCATCCAAAAAAGCCAGTAAAATACTTAGGGCAAAATCTGCTTATATAGAGATACTTACAAAGATTATAGCCTTCTATATTGTTGATAGGCTTGAACTCAGTTATCAAAGTATAATATCAACTCAAGCTGGAAAATTTGAGATATTAGGAGTAAATAACGAAGATACCAAAAAGATTTTAGAGGATGTGCAAAAAAAGTTAGACAGCTTTTTTATAGAAGAGTATTTTGGCGAAACAGGGATAGGGGTAAGCTTTGTAGAGTGCAGTTTGGCTGATTTTATAATAAAAGGTAGGTATAAAAATTCTCTTAGAAAAAGATTGGCAGATGAAGTTGAAAAAAATAAATTTGCAAAACTAGATCTTTTAAATACCAATCCTATTTTAGAATATGATGAAGATATAAACAACCAAAACCTTTGCGAATTATGTGGCAAAAGAAAAAGGATAGATGATAATAGTTGTAAAGTTTGTAAAAAATTTATAAAGATAGGCGAAAATCTATCTAAAAAAGAGTATATGAGTATCTCAAAAGAGAGTGGGCAAACTAATATCTTTCAAAACTATTTTATTAATTTCTCAAATGATATCTCAAGAATTGATAATGCAGTTGTAATATATTATATAACAAATGATGAAAAATTTAAAGGTTATGCCAAATGGGAACTAAAATCTTATGTTGCTATGAATGAAAAAGGCGTAAAAACCTTTGAAGAGTTATCTAAGCAAAGTGTAAAAGATGGTAAAAAAGAGCATGGGGTAGAAGCTATTATGGCAATGAAAGGCGATGTTGACAGTATGGGTAGATTTATACAAAACTCCGATATCACTAACTCTTTTGCTAGATATAATTTTTTCTCAAGAATGGTTGATTATTTCTTTAGCGTAAGAGCATCTGTTTTGATGAAAAACAGAGATATTTATACGGTTTTTGCGGGAGGAGATGATATCTTTATACTTGGAGCTTGGGATGAAGTTATAGACTTTGCGAGAGAATTAAGAAAAGAGTTTATAAAGTTTGCGAAAGGAAGCGAATTAAGCCTATCTGTTGGCATGACCATGACCAAGCCAAATAAACCCATAAATTTTGTAGTCCAAAGCACAGAAGAGGCATTGGAAAACTCAAAGGAATACAAAAAAGAACAAAAAGAAGATGATAAAGAGAAAAATGCAATAACTCTTTTTGATCAAACAGTAAGCTGGGATGAATATTTGGACGATATGAGAGTAGATTTTAAAATTATAGAGAACATAGCAAAAAAACATCCTGATGTCTTTAATACGGCCTTTTGGTATCGATTACTGGAACTATGCGACATGAGAGAAAATATAAAAAATGATATAAAAAATACAATGTGGAAGTCTAGGCTATCATATATGTTTAAAAGAAATATCATAGATAAGCTAAGAGGAGAAGATTTGAGAGATATTTTAAAACAAATAGATGAAAATATAGAGACTTATGGCGGAAGTTTTAAGATGATAATCAGTGAATTTATATACAAAAGGAGGAAAATATAATGTTAAAAGAGATAGTATTGGATTACCAACAAGACCCAGAGCTTTTTAATGAAACAGCAAAAAGTTGGGCAGAAGAGATAGGGGGAGGAGTACAAAATACACAAATAAGAAAATTCTACGATAAAGTTCTAGAATTAAATGACAAAGCAAAGCATGGAGATTTTGATGAAATACTCCCGTTTGTAAAAATGTTAAATTCAAAAGTGGCTTATGCAAGCCAAAGAAATGGTGTAGGAGGCAACCTAATCAATAGAGAGTTTGTTGAAATGATGAATATATGTATAAATCAAGTAAATTCTAAAAAATCTTTGGAGATATTTAAGTTGTTTTTTGAAGCGATTATAGGCTTTCACAAAAGTTTAGAAAGGAGAAGATAGTTATGAAGATTAAAAATATTAAAGGGCAAATTGAGTTATTAAGCGGACTCCATATCGGTGGTGGTGATGATACTATGAAGATAGGCGGAATAGATAATGGGGTGATAAAAGATATAAATAGTGATATGCCGTATATTCCGGGAAGTTCATTGAAAGGAAAGATGAGAAGTCTTTTAGAGTGGGATACGGGAGTGGTTGGTTTAGGGGACGGAAGTCCTTTTAGCTCAAAATTGATAAATAATGTTATATTTGATGATCCGCAGATGAAAAAAAGAGCAGTCAATCTGTTGAAGCTTTTTGGAGATAGCAGTAGCGAAAATCTATATGGAATAACCCGTATCAGCGTGGGTGACTGTCGATTGTCAGATGAATCAGAAGGTATGGAGTTAAGTGAAGCAAAATATGAAAATGTAATTGACAGACAAAGAGGAACAGCTTCAACTCCTAGACAGACCGAAAGAGTTCCTGCCGGAGTAAAATTTGACTTTGATATAAGGATAAAAGTTCTTGAAGAAGATAGCGAAGAAGAGCTTATGAATATGGTGCAAAAAGGGCTTGAACTTATAGAAAATGACTATCTTGGAGGTAGTGGTTCCAGGGGATATGGCAGAGTAAAATTTCACATAAGTGAGTAAAGTATGAAACTATACAAAACAACTATAACACCGACTTCCAACTTTTCAACAACTCTAAAAGGAGATACAATTTTTGGTCATATCTGTTGGGCGATTAGATTTGTTTTTTCACAAGAGAGGCTTGAGAAGTTGTTGGAAGATTATGAAACCTCTCCTTTTCTGGTGGTATCTGACGGGTTTATCAGTGGTTATCTACCAAAACCCACTATGCCAAGCAGATATCTAAATGAAGATGGTTTAAAGAAAAAGATTAATCGAAAAAAGAAATGGCTCACTTATGAAGAATTAAAAAATTTACAGTTTCAAAAAGCAAGAAGTGATAAAGAGGTTGGAAATGACGACAAAAAAGATACTGTTATGAGAAATTCCATAAATTATAAAACATCAACTACCGGTGAAAAAGGATTTGATCCTTATGGAGTAGATGAGATGAATTTGTCAAAAAAAGATATATACTTTTTGCTAGGAGATGATTTTGAAATTAAAGAACTTGAAAAATCTCTCGAATTTATATCTCTAAGCGGATATGGAAAAGATAGTACAGTAGGAAAAGGCAGATTTGAGTTTAAAAAGTTTGTAGAGATAGATATAGACAATACCTCTACCACTTTTATGGCATTAAATCCTTTTGTGGTTAAAGATTTTACATGCAAAGAGCTTTTTTATGATACTTTTACAAGATTTGGAAAAACCGGTGCAAATAGGGCAAATAAGAATCCATTTAAAAAGCCTCTTATTCTTGCTGACACTGGAGCAGTTGTTGT
>JAJRPV010000002.1 GCA_024280575.1 Campylobacterales bacterium | reverse complement strand
ATCTCATCTGCCGTAAATGGATCCGCCTTTTCCTCTTCTTCACTGTATTGTAAATCAAACATTACTTTTGGAGCCGTAACTTTATCAAGAGGATTTTTGGGAAGAATATCGTTTTTTACTGCTTGATCCAAAATGGAGTAGAGTACTGAACGGTATTTTTGGACGGAGGATGATTTGTATTGCTCCAGTAGATCATTTTGCCATCGCTCCAGTTCCATTGGTAAAAGAGTTGTAATCATCCTCGATCCAAAATAAGGAGACACATGGTTATTGTAATGGGCAATGTTCCGTGATAATGTATGTTCCCTCATTTTGGATCCTTTTTTTAAAGCCCAGTACTCTTCGGCTAGAGCATCCAATGTCCACTCTTTATCTTCATAAGGTGGTATTACATTGTCAAGTAAAGACGCTGTTATTTCAGGGAGTAATACTCTTTTAACCTCTATTAGACCGTCTTTAGTAGCAGGTATGTTTGTATCTCTTCGGATCCTTTTTCCCTCAAAATAAAAATCTAGGTACCAACTCTCATATCTTTGTCTAATAGTGAATTTAACTCCAGAGTAGTTATATTTAATTGATAGTTTTTTCTTAGCCATTACTTACCTTTTTTAGATCTCCCAAAATTTTTTTTGCAATGGGATTGATAGTTTTTTTCTTTGGAGTTTTTTCTTTTTCTGTACCTTCTTTTAAAGGTGATATCCCCCTATAAGGATTATTTTTCAACTCCAAAATAGCAGCAGGAATAAATACTATCCGTTTTCCATCTCTGTAGTAGTGTTTTCCCTCCTGTAACTTTTTTTGCTTGATCCATAACTGAATAGTACGAGGTGATAGAGAAAGAAACGAAGCCACGGCTTTGGTTGTTGTGAGGCTATTTAGTGTAACTTGCAATAGTGCCTGTTGTTCATCGAGTCTATGAAGAATTTGTTTTAAAATTTCCTCTAAGTACATTTTAAATCCTTTTTTTCACTTTAATAATTCGCTCTGCAATATTTAATAGTCTCTCTTGATCTTCCAAGATATGAGAGACAATACTATTTACCTTTTGATAAAATCTGATACCAAGAGGCGGTCTTGTTTTTTCATTTTTAACTAACCATTTTTTAAATAACATTTGTCCTATCCCATATTTCTATGTAAAAATTAGCATAGAGATTGCATAGCCAAAACCAAGAGAAGAAAGAACGCTGATATATAATAAATACCAATAGATACTTGGTACCTCTGCCTTTGGAGTTTCTATTTTCATCTCTTCTATAGCTTTTATTTTGTACTCATCCATTCTAATAAGCACATCATCTACCGCAGCGGATATTTTTATTTCAGCCAGTTCTTTTGCTTTATCGAGATATCTAGCGGTAGTTGTCTCGTAGTTTGCAGATTGCTGTACCATTAAAAGATCTACTTCTTTTAGGTAACGCCTTGCAACAATTTCCAAAGCTGTTATAACTGCAAAAGCAGGATCCTTTTCAGGCATGGTTATTCCGTGTATTTTTCTTATCTCATTGAGAATCTCTTCTTTTTGCTCAGTTTTCATGCTGTGGTTTTCTCCTCTTTTTTAGTGTTAGTTTTAGATGTTTTAGGAGGAATAGGTATATCGAAGATCTGATCCATCATCATATATGTATTATTCATTACAGTATTGATACGACTTTTCTCCAATAGTTTAAAGCGTTCATCAAGTTTTGTTTCCTCTGGTGTGAGCTTTGCTTTTTTCATTTTCTCTACGGCAGGGGTTTGGAGAGAATCCATTTTACGAATATATACAACACCTCCAAGATGTTCTTTGATTTCTAAGTATTCTGGCGTCTCTTCAAAGCTATTATTATTTTCATCTTTTAGCTCTCCAAAATATTCAGTAGCAAAGGCAACTATATTTACATCATGAGAAAATAACTCAGTAAGATACTTCAGACCATTGATTGTATCGTGAAGCATTTCTCCACCTGCTACAGGTACAAGAAAATGTGTATCAAAATTATTTTTGAGGATTTCACTGAAAATATTTGATGAAACTGCCCATGATACAAAAGATTAAAATTGAGAGGCTCCTATATCTATGATGCAGAGTCTTTCATCCTTTAAATTTTCAAGTAAATAATAAGCCAGTGCATCCCACTTTTCTGGTTTGATTTCTAGCCCATCATCATCCATTGTTTCTACACTCTTAATATTAAATAAAGCATAGTCCCCATAGCTAGCGTTTGAACTGTCTGTATCAAATCCGATGTATGGTATATTGTGATGTATTGCCCAGCAGGTTTCACTAAAAGCATTATGTGATTTACTACATCCACCTTTTTGATTTATATTAACGAATAGTTGTCTCTTCATGGTATGTTTATACTTTGTTGTATTGATTTAGACATGATAATTGTCCTTGTTTAGCCATGTGGTAAAGTTGTTCCCATAGTTCCTTTGCTTCAAATCCAGAAAAGTCATCTGATGTTCTTAGATTATAAAGTAACCCTTTTCTCGAAACAGAAATAGCAATAGACTTGTCTGTGTATTTATCTGTAGTCTCTAAAATGAGTTCATTTTGGTATGTAGCACGCATAAAGTTGACAAAGCTTTTAAAGTTTTTTAAAAAATCTGCTCTCTTAGAGAGAGGATTATCTGATAGATGAATAGGATTGGTATATTTATATGTGGAATTTTTATTCCCGTCTGATGGGAATTTTAATTCCTCTTTATGGGAATTTAAATTCCACATAGGGGAGGAATTTTTATTCCCCATAGTGCTACTGATGTATGTTTTTCCAAGATCGGTTATTAAAATACAATCCTTTTTACCAAGCTTTTGATAGTCTATCAAGCCTTTTTGATGAAGTTTTCTTAAGTATCGATAAACTGTTTTGGGCTTTAAATCAAGTATTTTGTGCTCATGGCAAATCTTTTGGCGTGCAACCCAATAATAGACTTTATTATCAATAATTTCTGGATTTGCCCAGCTAGGAGCAAGAGTAAGATAATCAAATATGATAGCTTCAGTGGTATTTTCCATACCAAGCTCTAATGCAATAGGTTGATTTAT
>JAJRPV010000081.1 GCA_024280575.1 Campylobacterales bacterium | reverse complement strand
CTTTTGTAAAATATATATTTTTAGTTTCAAAAAAATTATCTAGTGTATTATGGAATGCTTTATCGAAAAATTCTTTTTTTGAAAGGGATAGCTTTTTAAGAACTACAGAAAAATCTTGTAAATTTTTAGGGTTATGCATATTTACTAGATTTTCTATTTGTGTTTTCGTATCGCTATCTTGCATTGCTTCAAGATTTAGAGGTATTAACTCTTTCTCTAATAATTTTAGTTCGTTTTTTGATAATTTTTTCATGTCGATATTTTATCTAAGTAAAGATAAATTAATATTTTTATAGTTAAGAGAATGCAAGATCATTGTTCTATATTTTCCAACTAAAAGTGTCAAAAAAGCATATGTTTTGGCGTTGTTAGCAACATACATATTTTATATAAAAGCCCTAAAATAAGGCTTTAAACCTTATTTAAATCTTATTTCGAGTCCGGCCTCAGGTACCATCCTATTTCCCTTCATATCGATGTTTCAAAGAATTGTATTGTGAGAACTCCTAATCATCTGTAAACCATCTGATCTATTGTTTTTTTAGTTTCTACTATGTATTGCATAATTTTTCCTTTATTATATTTAGTTCATATTGTCCATGCCATTATGGCGCATCATCATGCCATGTCTCATGCTATTTGAACCTTGTTTTATAATCCAATTAGTAAGAATATCTAACTCTTTATCACTCAAATTAGCAAAAGCTGGCATTTTTTCATTGGAAAACATTGGATATTTCCCTTGGCTTCCGTTTTTTATGCTATTTTTGATACTACTTTTTGATACTCCAAACCAGCCGGAATTCATCCTTGCTATTCCTGAAAAAGGAGGTGCTGATTTCATCCCCATAATATTATGGCATTTCATACATTTGTTTTCTTTCAATATAGTTCGAACATCTTTTGCCAAAAGTGGTGAGATGAGCAGGCCAATAGAAATCAAACCCAAAAATAATTTTTTCATCTTCTATTCCTTTATTTGGTATTATAGCAAAATGATATGAGCCAGCAAAGCAATAAAAATACACTATTTTAAATCATAGTGTAATAGTCTTATTTAGAATAGGAGCATATAAAAAATGCTCCTACAACTTTTTATCTAGAGAGTATCCCTTTTTTGGCTAAGTACTCTTCTTCTGATATTTCGCTGTTTGCAAATCTTCTTTTAAGCACATCTAATGCGCCGTCATTTTGAAATATTTGATTATTATTGCCATTTTTTGTAAAAAAATAGAACATAATCCCCAATATCAAAATCAATCCTATAAACATAATTCCACTTCCTCCCATCATATAATTTCCCATGTCTCCAAATCCTCCAAAACAATTTCCTTGACTAAACATAATCAATCCTTATTTTTTTGCAAAGCTCTTTTTTAACTCAGACACCTGTTCTTTTGTTAAAATTTTAAATGCTTTTTCCATATTATTTGCCATTAAATTTAACATTTTCTTATGCTTTTGGTTCATATGATCTTCAAAAGCTTTTTTGTCAAAAGAGTCACCTTTTATAAACTGCCCAAATTGTCCCGCTGTCTGTCCATTGTGCATTAATTTTTTCATCTCTATTCTCATTTCGTCTCTTAATATAGAGAGTTGAAACCTCTGCTCTTTATCCAAGTTAAGTTGTGAAAACATTTGCATACTGCCCATCATTCCCATGCCTTGACCCATCATACCTTGTCTCATCATGCCCTTCTTTTGCATATATTGTCCATTTGACATACCTCGATTCATTGTGCCTTGTTTTTGCATGTATGGTCTATTCATCATCCCTTGATTTTGTGCACCTTGTCCATTCATCATACCTTGTCCATATGCGCCATCATTATCCTGTGTGCCACCATGAGCAAATGCTCCTACCGCGAGTGTACTTGCCAATGCTACTACTACTAATGTTTTCTTTTTCATCTTTTTTTCCTTTTAATTTTGTTTTTTAGCTCTTTTGAGCACCTGTTTATTTGTTTATATTGAAAGTATAATATAAGAGTATTAGTTAAGTGTTAGAAGAGCTAAGTAACTAGCCCTTCTGAAAGATTTTATAGAGAGATTTTTCTAAGTCTTAAAGAGTTTACGATGACTGATACAGAGCTAAAGCTCATGGCAGTTGCTGCAAGTATCGGTGAGAGCAATATTCCGAAGACTGGAAACAAAACACCAGCAGCCACAGGAATACCCAATGCGTTATATATAAATGCAAAAAATAGATTTTGTTTTATATTTTTCATCACCTCATGGCTTAATTTTTTTGCTTTTAATATACCTTTTAAATCGCCTTGTACAAGAGTTATGCTAGCACTTTGCATTGCTACATCTGTTCCTGTTCCCATAGCTATTCCTATATTTGCCTGAGCCAAAGCTGGCGAGTCATTTATGCCATCTCCTGCCATTGCCACTACAAATCCTTGTGATTGAAGCTCTTTTATCTTGTTTAATTTATCTTGAGGCAAGCATTCAGCATGATATTCACTCAGAGACAATTGCGAAGCAACTGCTTTAGCTGTATTTTTATTGTCACCTGTCATCATTATCACTCGCACACCATTGTTCACTAGCTCTTTTATAGCGTTGACGCTACTCTTTTTTATAGCATCTACAATGGAAACATAACCTAAGGCTTTACCGTCAATCGCTATAAATGAAACTGTTTTGCCTAATTTTTGCTCTTCAATAATTTTTTCTTCTAATTTTGTCGGTACTGCTACATTTTCTTGCTTCATTAATTTTAGATTTCCCAAAATTACTCTTCTAGAAGAGACTTGACCTATTACGCCTTTTCCTGCTACTGCTTCAAAATCTTTTGCAACTTTGAGAGAAATATTTCTCCTTTTTGCATATTTTACTACAGCATCAGCGAGAGGATGTTCGCTTTGTTGGTTTAGTGATGCGATATCTTCTAAAAGAGACTCTTCCAAGCTATCTTGCAAAGCAAATACTTTTTCGACAGATGGTTTTCCTTCTGTGATAGTCCCTGTTTTATCTGTTATTAAGACATCTACTTTATTCATTTCTTCTAATGCCTCTGCATTTTTTATCAAAATTCCAGACTGCGCACCTTTTCCGACTCCCACCATAACAGACATTGGTGTTGCCAAGCCTAAAGCACAAGGACAAGCTATAATTAAAACTGCGATAGCATTTACAAAAGCAAATACATAAGCAGGTTCAGGTCCAAATGTTGCCCATACTATAAAAGTTACAATAGATGTAACTACAACTATAGGTACAAAATATTTAGATATAGTGTCGGCGAGTTTTTGAATAGGTGCTCTAGAACGACTAGCATCATTTACCATTTGTATGATTTGAGAAAGTAGAGTATCTGCCCCTACTTTTTGGGCAATCATAATAAATGATTTTATGCCATTTATAGTTCCTGAGCTGACTTTATCTCCAACTCCTTTCTCCACTGGCATAGGCTCTCCCGTTATCATCGACTCATCAATACTACCATTGCCGTCTGTTATCTCACCATCAACTGGAACTTTATCACCTGGTTTAACCCTGAGCAAATCTCCTTCATTGATATCGTGTATAGATATAACTCTCTCTTTCCCATTTTCAACTATAGTGGCTTCTGAGGGGGCAAGTTTAAGAAGCTCTTTTATAGCTCCACTTGTTTGAGAGTGTGCCCTGGCTTCGAGCAATTGTCCCAACAAAACCAGCGTCAAAATAACTGCCGTAGCTTCAAAATAAAGATACACTGTGCCGGATTCAGTTTTAAATTGATCTGGAAAAATATCAGGAAAAAGCATACCAAATACGCTAAATACAAAGGCTACACCTGTTCCGAGACCTATAAGAGTGAACATATTTAAATTCCATGTTCTAACAGAATTGTATGCTCTGATAAAAAACATCCAACAAGCATAAAAAACAACAGGTAGCGTCAAGAAAAATTGTATTATATTCCAACTCTCTTGCGATAAAATATTTAATAGAGGTTTACCAGGAATTAAATCTGCCATAGAAATTATAAAAACAGGAACAGAAAAAGCTACTGCTATTTTCATCTTTTTTAATAAATCTTTATATGTCTTATCTTCTTCATCCTCTTGTGGAGATAACGGAACTAAATCCATACCGCATATTGGACAACTTCCCGGCTCATCTCTTATGATTTCCGGATGCATTGGACAAGTAAATTGTGTGCCGGTTGTTATTAAAGTTGGTTGTTCTACTAAATCCATACCACATTTTGGGCAGTTGCCGGGTTCCGTATAATTTTTATCGCCTTCACAATTCATAGGACAGTGATATACACCACTGCCTTTGTGATTATGGTGCTTGTGTTCATCGTAATGATGTTCGTGTTCGTGTTTCATTATTTTTCCTTTATGTGACTAAAAATTGTCCCATCATTCCTCGATCTTCGTGTTCTAGTATATGACAGTGAAACATATATGGTATTTTATTGTCGCTATAGTTTTTAAATGATAACATCACATAGGCTTCACTCATAGGATCTACTATAACCGTATCTTTAAAGCCTTGTTCATATGCATTTGGATGTCGTCCATTTATCGCTAATATCTTAAACTGTGTATTGTGTATGTGAAATGGATGCGACATAGGTGATTTATTGATGATTTTCCAAATCTCAAAGGTATCTTTTTTAGCCACAACATCGATGCGATTCATATCCATCGCCTTGTCATTTATAAAAAATCTATCACCATTACTATTTCCGCCACCCATCATCATGCCCATTCCCATACTAAGAACCATATCTCTTCCCGCTCTTGCATCTTTTGGATTCCATTTTGGATGTATACTCAGAACTGATGGGACATCTGTACCGCTACTTTTTGCTTCGCCTGCTTTTATTTTCATCAAATCAAACTCTGCATCAAATCCCATATTTCCCATCATCATGCCCATCATACCCATATTTTGGCTTGTTGCACCTTTAAAGCTTTTTAGCACAACATCTTTGCCATCATTCAAATCTACTACTATCTCAACTCGCTCACCTGGAGCCAATCTTACTTGCTTTGACGATACTGGTTTTTCAAGTAGTCCACCATCAGTTGCTATGATTTTAAATTTCCTATAATCACTAAATCCCAGCATATAAAACCTTGCATTTGAGCCATTTAAAATTCTAAATCTAGTTAATTTTTTCTTTGCTTTGAAAGTTGGTGCAATGACTCCATTTATCAAAACATAGTTTCCGTGCAAGCCCATCATGACTTCTGGCATAGAGCTAATATATCTAAAAGAGCCATCACTGTTAAAATTTCTATCTTGTAAAACTATAGGAATGTCATCTATGCCATATTCATTTGGAAGAGGTAGCTTTTGGCTCTCATCATCATCTATGATAAACATACCTGCCAAGCCTTTATACACTTGATTTCCTGTTTGATGAAACAGATGCGAATGGTACCAAAGAAAAGATGCTCTATTTGTTACAGCAAATTCTGGTTTCCAAGTTGTGTTATTTTCTATGATTTGATGAGGACCACCATCCATCCTAGCGGGGAGTTCAAACCCGTGCCAATGCAGAGTTGAATCATATCCTAGTGAATTTTTAACATTTATATTTATAAAATCACCTTTTTTTGCCCTTAGAGTTGGTCCTAAAAATGCTCCATTTATGCCTATGGTTTGAGTTTTTAAACCTTTGAAAAACTCCATTTCACCTCGTTGTAGTTCAAGATTAAAAATTCTTTTGCCATTCACAACCTCTCCTTCGTAAAGAGGAGGAATATTAAATGCTCTCTCTTCTTCAAAGATGTCGTTTGCATATAAACTTTGTGTGCCTAAAAAGGCGACTCCAAGTGTACTAGCAGCTCCTGCTAGTAAAAAATTTCTTCTTTTCATTATGTTTTCCTCGTAACTTTTAAGAGAGTGTCTTTTTTTTAGCCAAATACTCTTCTTCAGATATTTCACTATTGGCAAATCTTCTTTTAAGAATATCTAAAGCGCTTTCACTTTGTGATTGAAAAGTCTCATTATTGCCGTTGCGATTTTTTTTGAGAAAGAAATATATAAAAATTCCTATTAGTAAAATAAATCCAAAAAACACTATTCCACCGCCACCCATCATATAATTTCCCATATGTCCAAATCCACTTTGCGAATACATCATTATCTCCTTGTTTTCTTTTTGATAGAGAAATTGTAGTGTAAAAGTATTAGTTGAGTATTAGTTTGGAGAGGTCGAGCTTAAAGGTAGTTCCAATACCGATTTGCGAGTCTACATGTAGGGATATTTGCATTTTTTTTGACAGTTTTTGAACTAGATGAAGACCAATGCCAAGTCCTCTTGAAGTTTCCTTGTAAAATCTATTAAATATTTTTTTAGGTTTTTTTATGCCGCTTCCTGTATCTTGTATCTCTAAAATATTATCGTTTTTAAATATAATAGTTACAGTTCCATCTTTTTTGTTGTATTTACAAGCGTTTGACAGTATATTATCTATGATTCTTATAAAGCCATCTTTGTAGCAATATATGATTTTGTCTTCTATATCCATATTAAAGTGAATATAAGGGAAAGCCCCTTTAATAAATTCAACTCTTTGAGTAATAATCTCTTTTATATTAAATTTTTCACTTTTTTTAATATCGTTTTCAAGATACTCTTTAAGGTTATTTTGCAGGTTAAGAACAGTTTCTATTCCACCTTCGATGCGTTGTAAATTTTTATTGTTTATCTTTTTCTTTAATAAACTTAAATTTAATCTCATAGTTGAAATAGGCGTATTAAAATCATGTAATATATCTTTTATAAATTCGTCCGTAAGTTTTAAATATCGTTTGTATGGATAGAGTGCATAGGCAGAAAAAAGAATGGAAATTATGAATATGATTATTAAACTTTTCAAAAATTTCTCTAAACTCTGCTTAAAAATTAACTTTTCATCATAATCCAAACTTTTAACAGGATAAGATATTTTTGTCAAACTATTATTCGAATCTCTAGATACAAAATAGACAGACAAATCCTGATTGTCTGAGTAGAATGTATTTAAAACTATATTTTTATCTCTTGGAACAGTGATTTTTTTAAAATTTTGCAAATTACTTCCTAAGCTAGCTATTTGCATTTGAGAGTAAATTGTGTCTTCTAAGTTATGAATA
The DNA here is from genome assembly GCA_024280575.1 of Campylobacterales bacterium. Taxonomy (GTDB): domain Bacteria; phylum Campylobacterota; class Campylobacteria; order Campylobacterales; family Sulfurospirillaceae; genus JAADIZ01. Next base: position 8,272 of record JAJRPV010000081.1, on the reverse strand, counting down.
GAGTTTTTGTGTGACTGGTAAACTAAAAACAATATCAAGCTTGAGAGTGATATAAAAAAGAGTAAAAAGCTTTTTATGAAAGATTCTATCTCAACTTTTTTCAACTCTATACCCGCTTCCCCGTATATTTTTTATATTTAATCCGGTTGAATTTTTGAGTTTATTGATGTGAAATCTTAGAGCATTTTCACTTGGTTTTTCTAGGCACTCATAAAGCTCATCTTTGATTATAAGACGATTTGTATTTTTGATGAATAACTCAAAAAGTTTAAGTTGAACTTGGCTAAGATAGATACTTTCTCCATTTTTTACTATCTTTTTATCCTTAGGAGTATAAACAATATCGCCAAAGACTATCTCTTCTTTGCTCGGAGCAAGTTTTAGATTGACTTTTACTAGTAGCTCTTCGGGGAAAAATGGTTTTTTTATAAAATCACTACCGCCGACTTCAAATCCCCTTAAAACTGTTTTTAAATCTGTCATAGCACTGATAAAGATAGTAGGTGTCATATCATCTGCATCACGAAGACTTTTTAGGATATCCAAGCCATCAATATCAGGAACATTTATATCGAATATATATAAATCATACTTATTTTCATAACTATAATCTATCGCACTGTTGCCGGTAGTAACATAGTCAACTTTATAGCCATTTTCACAAAGCAACTCTTCTATGGTCTCGCCTAATGCAATGTCATCTTCTAGTAAAAGTATTTTCACAATCTAACCCTTATCAACTAATCACAACTGTCAGAAATTATGACACAAATAATATTAAACTTTGGTATCTTGACAATAACAACTTAGAAAATTTTATATTTAATTTACTTATAATAAATACTTTGCAATAATACAATTCAATTTAAAAAGGAGTTATTATGTTATTTAAAAGTTTTATATCTTTTGTCTTAATACTAATGCTAAATCCGTTATATGTAAATGCTGCTATAAATACCAAACCTTTAAAAGTTGGTATGGAGTTACAATATCCACCATTTGAAATGAGCACAAAAGACGGGACACCTAGCGGGATAAGTGTTGATTTGGCTAAAGCCTTAGGAAGGTATTTGGGAAGAAAAGTAATCATTCAAAATATTGCGTGGGACGGATTAATCCCATCTTTAATGACAAAAAAGATTGATATAATCATTTCATCTATGACTATTACCGATAAAAGAAAAAAAGTTATAGATTTTTCTATTCCCTATGCACAATCAGATCTTTGCATACTCACAAATCCTACAAGTGGGGTTAAAAGTGTAAAAGACTTAAATGAAAAAGGCAGAGTAGTTGCTGTTAAGAAAGGAACAACTGGACATATATATGCAGTTGAGCACCTAAAAAAAGCAAAAATATTAGTTTTAGACAAAGAGAGTTCAGCAGTTTTAGAAGTCATCCAAAAGCGAGCAGATGCTTTTATATACGATCAATTAACGATATATAGAGACTGGGAAAATCATAAAAATACAACTGTTGCTTTACTGCAGCCTATAACAAAAAACCCTGGATATTGGGGAATTGCGCTTAGAAAAAATGAACCAAAGTTAAAAGCAAAAATCAATGCTTTTATCAGACAAGCCAAAAGTGATGGTACATTTGACAAATTAGCATATAAATATTTAAAAGATATTAAGAAAAAATTTGTTGAATTAAATATTCCATTTTTCTTTTAAGGATTCTACATCAAACTAAAAGATTTTTTTATAGAAAAAATTGAATATCAGGAAGATATAAACACTAAAACCATTGTTTATATCTTCAACTTTTTTCTTCTTTTCCTAACTATTGGCATCTTTTTCTATTTTATGTTCTTAGGAACCGAGTATAATTTTAATTGGGAAAATATCTATGAATACAGGCAAAAGTTTATAGATGGTTTTCTAACAACTATTTATATATCATTTTTTGCCCTAATACTCAGTTTTTTCATAGGCTTATTTTTTGCTTATGGACAAAACTCAAAAATAATATTATTAAGATTTTTTTCTAGATTCTATATTGAGACCATTAGAGGCACTCCTCTTTTGGTTCAAATCCTTATATTTTTTTATGTAATTGCTGCAAATATTGGACTTGACAATAGGTATGTAGCAGGAACTCTAATACTTGCTATTTTTTCGGGAGCCTACATAACTGAGATTATAAGAGCTGGTATATTTAGTATACAAAAAGAGCAATACGAAACAGGACTTTCACTCGGTTTTACAATTTTTCAAACTTATAGATATATTATTTTTCCTCAGGCTTATAAACGAATACTTCCACCTCTTACTGGTCAATTTGCATCTATTATAAAAGATTCCTCTTTACTCTCTATTATATCAGTAAATGAATTTACGATGAATGCACAAGAGGTTAATTCTTATACATTTTCAACGCTAGAGAGCTATATACCACTTGCCATAGGTTACTTACTCTTAACTTACCCAATATCCTTATTCTCAAGAAATTTAGAGAAAAAAATGAAAGATTAAACATGTACAAAATATTACTTTTAGAAGACGATGAAATCCTCTCTCAAACCTTAAAAGAGTTGCTAGAAAATCAAAAATACCAAATTTCTATAGCTAAAAACGGCAATATTGCATTGGATTTATCTTTTGAAAATGATTTTGATTTATATCTTTTAGATGTAAATGTTCCTTTTTTGAATGGATTTGATTTCTTAAAAGAACTGAGAGACAGCGGTGACAAGACTCCTGCATTTTTTCTAACAGCATTAAGAGATTTAGATTCACTTTCAAAAGGTTTTGATGCAGGAGCAGATGATTACATAAAGAAACCATTTGATTTTAATGAGTTGCTTATCAGGATAAGTGCCAAACTTAATATTAAAAATTCAAAAATCAAGTATGGTGAAATTGAATATAATACAGAAACTAAAACTATAAAAAAAGATAATAAAACAGTACAACTACCGCAAGTTGATACAGATATATTTTTAATATTTCTAAAAAACATTGGTAAAATTATCGATAAAAACACCCTATTTGATGTTATGGAAAAATCGAGTGATTTAGCACTAAGAGTGCACTTATCAAAAATCAAAAAAAACCTACAAATAGAGATTACAAACATAAGAGGACAGGGATACCGTCTTGAAGAGATATGAAAAAGAGTCATTTTTAAAGAGTTTTATACTCTTTTTTTCCACACTGTTTATACTCAATAGTATCATCTTCTTGTTTTACTATAATGAACAGAAAAATGCTCTACATGTAGAGATATTTAATAAAATAAAAATATATAACTATAATTTCAAAGATAAAAAGATGAAATTAGGCATTGTACCATATAAAAAGATAAATGAACTCTATCTACTACACATCAAAAAAGATGAAATATTTGCCTATTTTGATATACCAAACTCCAAAAAAACTCTCTAAAAATTATATATCCTTATGTCCTGTATGCAAATGATATCAACACAATAATAAAACAAACTCTTTTATACTTTCTTTTTAGTAGTTTAGTATTGTTGTTTTTATCTATAGTTTATTCTTTATATTCGATTAGGCCACTCAAAAAAGCACTTTTTTTATTAGATGAATTTTTAAAAGATATCATACATGATTTAAATACACCAATTTCTTCAATATTTCTAAATCTAAAAATTCTAAAACAAAATCACTCTATAGAATCGATAAAAAGGATAGAATTTTCAACCAAAAAAATTGGTTCATTATATGGAAATTTAGAAGCTATCATAAAAAATATACCTCTAGAAATATCCAAAATAAATATAAAAAATATGCTAGAAGAAAAGATAGACTACTTTCAATACCTCTATCCGAATATAATTTTTAGCACAAATATTAGAATCAACACTATAGAAACATCTCGTAGTGCAGTAGATAGAATTTTAGACAATCTCATATCAAACGCCTGCAAATACAATAGAGAAAATGGAAAAATATCCATAAGCATTGATGAAAAAAAACTTGTGATAGAAGATACGGGTATAGGTATAAAAAATCCAAAGAAAATATTCAGAAGATACTATAAAGAGAGCCAAAGAGGTATAGGCATAGGATTAAATATAGTAAAAAAACTTTGTGACAGCCTAGGTTATAAAATAGAGGTAAAAAGTATATTGGGGATCGGAACAAAATTCGAAGTAACATTTCAATAACACTTCTATGCCATAATTTCATCACAAATTCAAAAAGGATACGAAATGAAAACAAAAGTTTTAATCATGACAACATTGCTAACACTATCTAGCTCAATATATGCAGCTGATACGACAACTAGCACAGGCACGACAACAGCAAGCAGTAGTACTACAACAACTGCTAGTAGCACGGAAAATCAAAATATTCAATCTTCAGATACGGTTGACACGCTTATTCAAAAAATGAGTAAAGCTAAAGTTCAAAATAGATACGAGTACATGAACGCTATAAAAGCAAAAATTGCTCTGTCAAAAAGAGACAAAAGAGAGGAAAAAATAAAAAATATTTTGGATAAATTTGAACAACAAAAAGCAAACAAACAAAATGAAGCTGAAGCAAAACATTCAAATGAAATGGAAAGAAATAAAGAAGCTGAAAAAGGCATGGAAAAAGGCATGGAATCAGCAGGAGAACACATGAACGAAGCCATGGGTAGTGTAGGATCTGATATGGGAGACGGAATGAGTGGAGGTATCGGCGGAAGCGCAGGCGGTGGCTCAGAAGGTGGAATGGGCGGCGGTATGGGTGGAGGTAGATTTTAATGCACAAACTATCTATCTTTTCACTCTTTTTAGTACTGCTTATTAGCGGTTGCGCCCAAAGCTCACTGCCTTTAGATTCAGATTCAGATGGGGTGCCAAACTATATGGATATCTGCAAAAATACTCCTGCTTTGGCAGTTGTTGACAAATTTGGATGCGCTCTAGACAGTGATCATGATGGTGTAATAAATTTGTATGATAAATGCCCACATACTCCAATATTAAATATTGTAAACAGAAATGGATGCAGTATAAAATAAGAAATTAACCCTGCGATTTGCAGGGTTAATGAAAGCTATTTACTAATCCTTCAACGAGTAAATTCCAACCGTCAACTAGTACAAAAATAAGCAATTTAAAAGGCAAAGATATCATAACTGGCGGGAGCATCATCATACCCATACTCATAAGAACTGAAGCCACGACCATATCTATCACTAGAAATGGAAGATACAACAAGAAACCAATCTCAAAAGCAGTTTTTAATTCACTTATCATAAAAGCTGGGACCGCTATGGTCAATGGTACATCTTCTATATTCTGTGGATTTTTTAATTTTCTTATTCTAAAAAAAAGTGCCAAATCTTTCTCTCTTGTATTTCTTACCATAAATGACTTAAAAGGCTTAACTGCTTTTGTAAATGCCTCTTGATAACCTATTTGTTTTGCAAGATATGGTTTTACCCCATCATTGTAAGATTTTGTCGCCACTGGTTGCATTACAAAAAATGTTAGTATGAGAGCTAAAGAAACCAAAATATTATTTGGTGGCATTTGTTGAGTTCCTAAAGCCTGTCTTAAAAATGAAAATACAATAATAAGCCTCAGAAAACTTGTCATCATAAATAAAATAGATGGCGCTAAAACCAAAACGGTTAAAATTACTAAAAGATTTAGACTAGTTACTAGCTGTTCTGGCGTAGTTGGTGCACTTAGTGAAAGATTTACATTTGGAATAGCATCTGCGCCTAAGAAAACCGAAGGCAATACAAGCAAAATAATCAGTAAAATTTTTCTCAATTATTTCTCTTTTTTCTTGATATCTAATATGCTTTTCTTAGCTTTGTTCTCGTTTTTATTCGTCACTGAATAAAATCTTAACTCAACTCTTCTATTTTTAGCTTTTCCTTGAGTTGTTGCATTAGTTGCTATTGGATCATATTGCGCCTTACCGCCTGCCATCACTCTCTTTGGTGAGATTCCATCTTTTATCAACTCTTTAGCTACACTTACTCCTCTAGCAGTTGATAGATCCCAATTATCTCTATATGGTGATTTTGGATCAGGAGGAATATCATCAGTATGACCAATAACATTAATATGCAAATCTTTTGGTAATTTTTCTACTATAAGAGCGATTCTTTTTAAAAATAAAATTGCATCTTGATTTTCTATTTGGGCCGATCCTTGTTTAAACAAAAGTGCGCCCGGAAGTCTGATTGTAAATCCGCTTTCTGATTCTTCCAGTGTTACTTGTGGGGATCCGGTGGCTTTAAGTATTTCATTTACTTCTCTGATCGTTTTACTCATCGCAGCGCTCACGCTATCTGTTCTTCTTGCGTTGCTCTTTACTGATGGGACTTCAATTTGCTGTTGTTTTTCTCGACTAATATCCATCTTTGAACCACCCTCAAGCACACTTAATGCTCCTGCTAGTGATCCGATAGCTTCTTGTATCTTTTTAGCATCCATAGTGGACATAGAAAGCAATAAAACAAAGAAACACAACAGAAGTGACATAAGGTCACCAAATGCTGCCAACCAGCCCGGCATACACTTAGGACAATCACAGGGTTTTGCTTTTTTAGCCATAAATCATCCTAATTAAACTGACTTTCTCTCTCTTTTGGAGGCAAGAAAGACAAAAGTTTTCCCTCTAGTGTTCTTGGATTATCGCCTGATTGAATGGCCATAATACCTTCAATAATGAGAGTTTTAACAAGCACTTCATCGCTATCACGAATAAGTAAAATATTTGCTACAGGACTTCCAATTATATTTCCAATCATAGCACCATACATCGTAGTAAGCAAGGCAACAGCCATAGATGGACCAATCGCAGAAGGATCTGACATATTTAAAAGCATAGCAACTAGACCTATCAGCGTTCCAATCATACCCATGGCACCTGAAAAACCACCCATTTGTTCAAAAATCTGGGCATTTGCTTTGTGTCTTTCGCTCGTTTGATCCATATCTATTTCAAGCAAATCTCTGATGGTATCTGGCTCATTACCATCAACTGCCATCGAGAGTCCTTTTTTTAAAAATTCATTTTCTTCATTGTTTGCATCAGTCTCTAATGCTAAAATTCCATCTCTTCTTGCCTTGGTAGAATATTCAACCATTTTCTTAATAAGTTCTGCGATATCTTCCTGAGGAGGTTTGATAGCAATCATAAAGTACTTGGCAAGATTTTTCATCTGCTCCATCTTGAAACCAACTAGAAGCACCCCTGTGGTACCTCCAAATACGATTAAGACTGAAGGTATATCTATATAAGGCCCAATACCAACACCCATTGCCATAGCACCAAAAAGAAGTGCTAAAGTTAGCACTAAACCAACGACGGTTCCTAAATCCATAATATAACCTTTGAAAAAACTGTATTATTTTATGTTTATTTGGGTTAAAAGATGATTAAACTAAAGTTTACTGCTATCTTTAGCCCATTTAAAACAAATTTTAGTTAAAATATCGGATATTTTTAGATATTTTTTAGGAGACAAATTTTATGAGTATCTCAATTGCTATTATGGCAGCTGGTTTTGGGACAAGAATGAAATCAAAATTACCAAAAGTATTACACAAGATTAGTGGCTATGAGATGCTTTACCATATAATCAAAGAATCCAAAAAGATTTCTGATGATATTATTGTTATTTTATACCATCAATCAGAATTAATCATAAAAGAGATGAATAAATATTTTGATAATATTAACTATATAATTCAAGATGTTGAAAATTTTCCAGGGACCGGGGGAACGCTAAGAGGTATAAATCCTAAACACGAAAAACTAATAGTTTTAAATGGCGACATGCCGCTCCTTGAAGCAAAAGATATGCTTCTTTTTACAAAAGAAAAAGAAGATGTCGTTATGAGTAGCTTTACATGTAAGGATCCCGGCGGATATGGAAGAGTTATTATGGATGATAAAAACGATGTTGAGAAAATAGTAGAAGAAAAAGATACAACAAAAGAACAAAAAAATATACATGATGTAAATGCCGGCGTATATCTTTTTGATGTAAATTTTTTAAAAAATAACTTGCAAAAACTTTCAAATAACAATAGACAAAAAGAATACTACATAACTGACCTTGTAAAAATAGCAAATGACCAAAGCATAACAGTTAAAGCTATAAAAATAGATGAAGAAACCTTTATGGGAGTAAATTCAAAATACCCTTTGGCGATAGCAGAAGAATTGATGCAAAAAAGAATCAAAAAAAGATTTATGGAAGATGGAGTTCTTATGAGACTGCCTGAAACCATTTACATAGAATCCGAAGTAAAAATTACCGGTGAAAGCATCATAGAAAACGGAGT
>JAJRPV010000080.1 GCA_024280575.1 Campylobacterales bacterium | reverse complement strand
GCATTTACAAGTTATTTTGCTCTATTTTATATTGTGCATTTGGAGGCAAAAAAAGCAGGACTTAAAGGTGAGGATCCTAGTAAGCTTGGAAAAGCTTGGCCTATATTTATCAGAGGTATTCACTATATTATCCCTATTTTCTTTTTAATGTACACTCTTATTATACTTAGGCATTCTGCTCAAAGTGCAGCATTTAATGCTATTATGTTTATGATGTTGATTATGATAACTCAACGACCAATCGCAGCTATCATGAAAAAAGAAAAATTAACTAAACAAACTTTTATACAGGGTTTTACTGATATTGGCTGGGGAATGGTAAATGGTGCTAAGAGCATGGTTCCTATCGCTATCGCCACTGGTGTTGCGGGTATTATTGTAGGTTCCGTTACATTAACAGGAATTGGTTTGATTTTATCTGATGTTATAGATCAACTTTCACATGGTTATATCATACTGGTACTTCTCTTTACTGCTATCACATCATTGATACTTGGTATGGGACTTCCTACAACTGCGAACTATATCGTTATGGCTTCATTGACTGCACCGGTTATCATGCAACTTGCTAATCAAAACGGATATGTTATACCAATGATTGCGGCTCATATGTTTGTATTCTACTTTGGTATTTTAGCGGATGATACGCCACCTGTTGGTTTAGCGGCATATGCCGCAGCCGGGATCGCGAAAGCTGACCCAATTAAAACTGGTTTACAAGGCTTCTTTTATGATATCAGAACTGCTATATTGCCATTCATGTTCTTTTTCAACAACAATCTCTTAATGATTGAGAGTGTTGACCCAGCAGATCCAAATGACTCATCTAAGTGGGTTTGGATATCCAACCCGGCAGAAATTGCTATCATATTTATCGGAGCAGTTGCAGGTATGTTTGCCTTTACATCTGCCACACAGGGCTTTATGCTTACAAAAGTAAATACTCTTGAAAGATTACTGCTTCTAGCTCTAATTCCTTTTATGATGTTACCAAAACTTATGGCAACACACTTAGATTTTCCAACACATTATATCTCCTATGTGATTGGGGCAGCTTTGTATGTTAGTGTATATTTGATTCAAAAAGGAAAAGTAAAAAGAGAAAAGGCGTTAGCCTAAATATCAAAAAGGTGAGTAATGCTTTTACTCACCTTTTAAATTTTTTGTATAAAACATAGCTCCTGCTATATTTTCTTCTATTATCTGCTTTTCTGCAAGCAGTTTTCTAAATCTTATTTTAGTTTCATCATTAAAGCTCATATTTATATCATCAATACTCTGTGGTCTTTTTGAAATCAAATTTAAAATCTCATCATCGCTGAAATTTTCTTTTTTACCATGATAATCTTTTCTATATGCAATGCTTACATGTAGAGATTTTATCTTATTTGCAAGCTCTTCCAAGCGCTCCATAGAAACTTTTTTAACCTTATAAGCAGGCGGCCTGTCAATCGTGCTTATATCTACTCTGGCAGGTTTTATATCATTTAAAACAAGATTTAGCTTTTCAAACTCTTCATCTTTATCATTTATTCCCTCGACCGCAAGAACTTCGATAATCAAAGAGCCCTTGTAGGATTTTGAGAATTGTTTCATGGAATTTATAATGTTATCAATATTTATATCTTTATGTGGTCTGTCAATTTTTTTAAAACATTTTACACTTGCACAATCCAGTGATAACTTAACTATATCAATATTTGCCAAAGTTTTTTGAATATTCTCATCTATGATACTCGCGCCATTGCTTAAAATTAACAATTTATAGTTTTGTTTAATTTTATTTATTTCTCGCACTAACTCATCAAGATATGGGTACAAGGTTGGTTCGCCATTTGCAGTAAGCGTGATGACATCTATATCATTATGCTTAACTAGAGCACTTTTAAGTGAGTCTATTACTAATTGCACAGAAACTACTTCTTGCATGTTATTTACTGGTTTTGCGCCTTTTAATTCGCAGTAAACACAGTCAAAATTACACTGTTTTAACGCTGGCGAGAGGTCAATTCCCAAAGATTTTCCAAACCTTCTGGAATTAACCGGACCAAAAATCACATCACTCATAAATTTTTTGTTTTTTCCTGTACTGTTTTTATAAAATATTTTGCATTTTCTACCGGAACATCTGGCAAAATTCCATGACCTAGATTGAAAACATGTCTTTCGTTTTTCATCACTTTTATGATTTTATCCACACCTTCATCAATTGCTTTTTTACTGTATAGTCTAGTTGGTTCCATGTTTCCCTGAAGTATATATTTGCTTCCGAGCTTTTCTTTTGCTAATTCAATCGGAGTTGACCAATCAACTCCAAATACATCAAAATCTCCGTCAATTTTGTCTAAGTATCCGCTAATTCCTTTTGGAAATACAATAATCGGATTGTCGGGATAATTTGATTTTATAAAACCAACCAGCTCTTTTATGTAGTTCCAGCTAAATTCAAAATAAGCACTCTCTTCAAGAGCTGCCGCCCATGAATCAAAAATCATCACAACATCTGCGCCGCTTTTGATTTGGTTTGCAAGGTACAGTTTTAAAGTCTGGGTAACTTTTTTTAACAAAGCGTGCATAAACTCCGGATTGGTATATATCAGTTTTTTCACTTTTGCATAAGTTTTTGTTCCCTGCCCTTCTATCATATAAGTAGCCAGTGTCCAAGGAGCTCCACAAAAGCCTATAAGTGCTTTGTCGGCTGCCAGTTTTCCTCTTATAAGTTTGATAGTATCATATACATACTGGAGGTTTTTTGCGCCTTTTTCTATATCTAATTTATCTAAATCTTCCATGCAAGTTACAGGATGCGGGAAAACAGGGCCTTCACCTTTTACGAATTTTAATTCCATTCCCATCTCAAGCGGAACTACTAAAATATCACTAAACATAATAGCAGCATCCACGCCAACGATATCTACCGGCTGAAGAGATACGGCACAAGCTTTTTCAGGGTCTTTGCATAAGGATAAAAAATCTCCGGCCTGGGCTCTTACCTCCATGTATTCAGGTAAATAGCGACCAGCTTGCCTCATCATCCATACCGGCGTATAAGGTGTTTTTTTGCCTTTACATGCATCTATAAAAATTTTACTCATTAATGTTTTCCAACCTTTCCTAAAAAATATAGTCCAATCGCAAGTCCCATTATTGATGCTGCAAAATACAACATCTCTTTTGCACCATCGTAGTCTGTGTGCAAAACTCTTTGGAAAAAGTTTACAATTAAAACCATCACTATAACTTTTGCTATTTTATCTTTTAACTGATCCAAACTGGTGATACTTAAAATTTTACCTTTTTCATTTGCCACATCAATTTCCGATATAAACAACTCATAAATACCAAAACCAAATATTAAAAGCACAACGCCTATCAAATATAAATCAACTGCGCCTATTATTTCACCTACTACAAGCGTGTGAAAATCTTTGATTTCGACCCCCAAGATATAATAATTATACGCCGATATACAAATATGATAAATATCTGCGCTAGCCACTATAAAAAGTACAATAGCTCCAAGGATGCCAAAAACAACAGCTAAAAGCGTTATAAACCTACTCGACCAAAGTCCGGTTTCAAATATTTTTTCTAACATATTAACTTTCTGTTTCTATCCATTTTTGGGCAATTCTAACTGCATTTGTTGCAGCTCCTACTCTGATTTGATCGGCACAACACCAAAGATGCAAGATTGTATCGTCATATAAATCTTTTCTAATCCTGCCTACATAAGTTTCATCTGTATCAGTAGAGATAATTGGCATCGGATATTCATTTTTACCCGTTTCATCAACGACTACAATACTTGGTGAATTTCGCAAAATCTCTCTTGCTTTATCGGCATCTACAGGAGAGTTAAAATGAATTGTAATATCTTCACTATGGCTTCTTAGTATCGGAACTCTAACGCAAGTTGCACTTACTTCTATATTTTTGTGAAGTATTTTTTGTGTTTCATTCACCATCTTCATCTCTTCTTTGGTATAATCATTGTCTTCAAAAACATCTATATGAGGTATAACATTTAATGCAATTTGATGTTGAAATTTTTCTATTTTACTCTCATCTAGTTTAAAAGCAAAGAAATCTTGCATTTGAGTAACTAACTCTTTCATGCCCTCTTTGCCGGCACCACTGACTGCCTGATATGTACTTACATCCACTCTTTTGATGTCAAACACATCGTCTAGCGGTTTTAAAATTTGTACCATTTGTATAGTTGAACAGTTTGGATTTGCTATTATTCCTCTGTTTTTCCAAGCACTAATATCTGTGGCATTACACTCGGGCACAACCAATGGAATATCGCTGTCCATTCTAAAGTGACTTGTATTATCTATCACAACTGCTCCGGCTTCTGCTGCAAACGGAGCAAATTTGGCTGAAATACTTCCACCTGCACTGAAAAATGCTATATCTATCTCTTTTTCTTCAAAAACGCTTTTGGTTAATTCTAAAACTTTATAATTTTTCCCTTTAAATTCTATATCCATGCCTACACTTTTAGCACTGGCTAATGGAACAAGATTCCCAACGGGAAAATCCAAATCTTCCAAAACTCTGCATAACTCTTCGCCGACTGCACCTGTAGCACCTGCAATTGCTACATTATATTTTCTCATAATCTTACCTCTATATTATATTTATCAATTTTACTCTCTAGGGCTTTTTTATTCATACCCAATATCTTGCAAGCTTCACTCATGTCATTTTTCACACTTTGAAGCACCTCTTGTATCAACTCTTTTTCCATATTTTTTATATTTTTTTTACTGTTCCTGCTATCTAAAAATAGGTCTTCTGCCGTTATTCCCTCGTCATCACTCAATATAGCAGCTCTCTCCACAACAGATATCAACTCTCTTATATTGCCTGGCCAATCATAATTTAAAAGTGCATTTCTGGCTTCTTGTTAAAAAACTCTATTAGGTAAATCATATTTTTGTCTTACATTTTCAAGTGTTTTTTCGGCAATTTGCATAATCTCTTCTTTTCTTTGTTTCAAAGGAGCTATTTTAATAGGTATGGTATTTAATCTGAAATACAAATCTTCCCTAAATTTACCCTCACTAATCACATTTTGAATATCAGCATTTGTTGCAGAAATTATCCTTACATCAACCGGTATTGGTTTTGTTCCACCAACTCTATATACAACTCTTTCTTGCAAAACTCTCAAAAGCTTACTTTGCAGTGCTACTGACATTTCGGCTATTTCATCCAAGAAAATTGTGCCTTTGTCAGCTGATTCAAAATAACCTTTTTTGTCATTTACGGCATCTGTAAAAGCACCTTTTACATAACCAAACAGTTCACTTTCTAGAAGATTTTCCGGAATTGCCGCCATATTTATCGCTACAAACTTATTTTTCGCTCTTGTGGAATTTTCATGAACATATTTGGCAAATAACTCTTTTCCTACACCGCTTTGACCCAAAAGCAATACACTTGCATCAGTTCTAGCAGCCTTCTTCGCCAATACCAAAGAAGCTTCTAATTGTTCAGAACTCCCCAAAAAATTTTTATTTTCATTTTCTTTTATTTCTGATTTTTTAGGAACTTTTGCTCTTATTTTGACATTTCTTTTTATAGCATTTACCAAAGTATCGATTTCGAATGGCTTTGTCAAAAAATCTTTGACTCCTAACCTTACCGACTCTATAGCTCGATTTAAAGTAGCATTTCCAGTGATGACAATGATATCAAATTTATTATCTAGTTTACTTATAAACTCTATGCCATCCATACCCGGCATATTGATGTCAGTAATAATTAGCTCTACATCATCTTTTATTTTCTTTAAAGCTTCAACAGCATTTTTGTAGCAAATAACATCAAATTCACCATACTCTTTCAGGGCATATTCTAATGATTTTCTCATATTTATATCGTCTTCTACGATGGCTATTTTCATTTAATTTCTCCTTTAAAAGAGGCAAAGCCTCTTTTAAATTCCTCTCACTAAAGCTTTGCCCTTGGCAAGAGTGTTTACATTTTTACCAAGCAAAGCCTCTTTTAAATTCCTCTTGACTTTTGCTTTGCCCTTGGCAAGAGTGTTTATTTTATGCAAGTATTGCTCCGTGTTATTTTAGGATAGTTATATTAGCAAAATCATCTTTAAAATCTACTATAAATCTCGTTGGAACTATGACAAGCTCCACTTCATCTGTTATATCATGGAGTGTTGATTGGCTTTGAGATGTGACTTTTACAGAGGAGCTATAAAAACAAGGTAAAATTTTATAAAAATTTTCATTTAGGCATTTTAGTGGTGAATTGTAATTGGATTTTTTTATTTTAACTCTACATGTAGAGGATTTTTTACCATCAAACGGTATAGTCAATGGGGATATATTTGTTTCTTCATATACTAATGCATGATTGCGAGTGACACTTCTGTATGAAAACCAAAAAGTGTCACTCCCAAAAAATAAACTAGAGAGGAGTGTTAATAAGAGAAGATTTCTTTCCACCTAGCTCCACTCATAGTTAGCTCCATTCTAACAGTATATAAGCCATCTTTGTATTTATTATCTGTTATTGTTGCATTTTTAACCAAACCGTTTACTTGAGTAACTATACGAGAATCTTTAAGTGCTGCATCTTTTACCGTCTCTTTTGCATTCACTCTGATACCATAAAGTTTTTCACCAAGTTGGCGATAAGCATCCGTAACCGCTGCTCTTTTTGCAAGTGCAATTGCTTGAGCAGGCGAGATTGTATTCATAGGAGCTATACCCTCTCCATAAACAACAAACTCTTTTTCAGGTAGCGTATTAAGTTGTGCCAATCTTTCATCTTTGATGATTTTGGCAATTTGCTCTTTACTAACTTTTTGAACAACAACTTGCTTTTCAACTTTTTGGTTTTGTACATTTTGTTGTTCTGGTTCCATGCCATTACAACCGGAAAATACAAGCAATGCCCCTATACTGACTATAAGCATACAAACAATTTTCTTCATAACACACCTTTTATATAATTTTATTTTACTTTACAACAATAAGCAACTCTTATTCCATACCAGCACAAAGGTCAATTAGCTTTCGCTATTTGGAACTTCAACTTCGCTTATCACATCTATCTCTTCAGGTTCCTCTTTTGGACACCTTGCAATACTTGCTACTATATCATCGCCCGAAACGCTAACAACTTTAACACCACTTGTATTTCTTCCTGCTTTTCTGATTGTCTGCATATCTACTCTTATCATTTTACCACTACTTCCAAGTGCCATCAAATCTTTTGTTGTATCTACTATAACAACTCCCACCAAATCTTTAGTTCTGGCTGTTAATTTCATAGCAATAACACCTTTACCGCCTCTTTTTTGTAGTCTATATTCTTCTGCCGTGGTTCTTTTGCCGATACCTTTTTCACTTACTGTTAAAAGCTCTTCTTGATCATTAATAATAACAATCGCGCCAACTACTTCATCGCCCTCTTCTTTAAATCTGATACCTGTTACCCCTCGAGCTGTTCTTCCAAGCTCTCTAGTGTCATTTATATCAAATCTTATGCACATTCCTTTTTTAGTAACTATAAAAAGATTTTGAACATCTTTTGTTGCTATTTTTGCGGTTACTAACTGATCATGATCATCAAGTGTAATTGCTCTAACTCCGACTGATCTTATATTTTTAAACTCTGCCAGGTTAGTTCTTTTTACAATTCCGTTTCTTGTAAAAAATGTCAATGACTTATCTTCGCTAAAATCAGTGGTCGGTATAATTTCCATTATCTTTTCATTTGGCTGTAAACTTATGAGATTAACTACTGCTTTTCCTTTGGCAGTTCTACTTCCTTCCGGAATTCTATAAACTTTTAACCAATACAACTGCCCACGGTCAGTTACAAACATCAAAGTATCATGAGTATTTGAAACAAAAAAGCTTTCTATGAAATCATCATCATATGTTGTGATTGCCGTTTTTCCTTTTCCTCCTCTTTTTTGTTTTTCATAAGATTTAAGAGGAACTCTTTTGATATAACCTCTGTGTGTAATTGTAACAACCATAGGCTCATTTGGAATCAAATCTTCTATATCTATATCCTCATAATTATCTTCAATATCTGTTATACGAGGGGATTTGAATTTGTCTTTTATCTCTATGAGTTCTTTTTTAATCAAATCATTTAGTATATTTTCACTTTTAAGTATCTGGTTTAATCTTTCTATCTCTTTCATTAATGCAGCTAATTCGTTTTCTATCTTTTCTCTCTCAAGTCCGGTAAGTCTTTGAAGCTTCATATCCAAAATGGCACTTGCTTGAATCTCACTAAGACCAAACTTGGAAACTAGCCCCTCTCTCGCCTCTTTTGCATCAGCACTGGCTTTAATAAGCTTGATAACATCATCAATATTGTCAAGAGCTATCTTTAAACCTTCCAAGATATGAGCTCTTGCTTTTGCTTTTTCAAGCTCAAATATTGTTCTTCTGATAATAACTGTTTTTCTATGTTTTAAGAAAAGCTCTAACAGCTCTATAAGTGTAAATACTTTTGGTTCTTTATTTTCAATAGCAAGCAAAATAACACCGAAAGTTACTTGAAGATTTGTTGATTTGTATAAATTATTTAAGACAATCTCACTCATCGCATCTCTTTTTAATTCTATAACAACTCTTATGCCGTCTCTATCGCTTTCATCTCTTATTTCACTAATACCTTCTACTTGTTTATCTTTTACGAGCGCTACAATTTGTTCAATAAGTCTTGATTTATTTACTTGATAAGGAAGTTCATCAATTATAATAACATCTTTATACCCTTTTTTTTCTATATGAACTTTTGCTCTTATTTTTATTCTTCCGCGACCTGTTTTATATGCCTCAAGTATGCCTTGTTTACCAAAAATAATACCTTTTGTAGGAAAATCCGGACCTTTTATAAACTCCATAATTTCATTTAGACTGGCATCTGGATTATCAACCAAAAGAAGTAGAGCATCAATCAACTCATCCAAACAGTGAGGAGGAATATTTGTAGCCATACCGACAGCAATTCCACTTGATCCATTTAATAACAAATTCGGAACACGACTAGGAAGAACATCAGGCTCACTTAAACTGTCATCATAGTTAGATACACAATCAACGGTATCTTTGTCTAAATCTTTTAACAACTCTTCAGAAAGGGCAGTAATCCTAGCTTCAGTATAACGCATAGCGGCAGCATTATCACCATCAATCGAGCCAAAGTTACCTTGCCCGTCAACTGAAGGAATTCTCATGGAAAATGGCTGAGCCATACGAACTAGTGCATCATAAACTGCTGTATCTCCATGAGGATGATACTTACCGATAACATCACCGACGATACGGGCTGATTTTTTATAAGGACTTCTTGAGCTAATACTCAAATCATTCATGGCATATAAAATTCTTCTATGAACAGGCTTTAACCCATCTCTTGCATCTGGTAATGCCCGTCCTATTATTACACTCATGGAGTAGTCAAGATAACTTGTTTTTATAGAATCTTCTATATTTATCTCTTGAATATCCTGATTATTGTCAAACAGATTTTCCATTTACTAACCTCTCTTGCTAATTTATTTAATATTTGTATTTATTTTATCCAAATTATCTTTAAATTCACATAGGTGCCAGGGTTAAACTTTACACTTTTTGACAATTTTCTTTATTTAAATCAATTTTTTCACAATCATTTACCATAGAACAACATTTATCTTCTTTTTTTCTAATTAAAGCATAAAGAGTCAATAGTGCAAAAAATCCTAATGCAGGAAGCAATACATAATCCAGATAACCTGTTATTGCGCTTAGTCCCACTATAGCTAAAAGATATACTAATATTGGTGTAAAACAACACAAAGCCAAAATAATACTTCCTATAATTCCTGTTTTTAATGGATTAATTTTCATACATCATCTCCTTGACAACTTTTCCGATATCTGCCATACAACAATTTCCGCTTGGATTTTTTATCTCACAAGAACACCCTTCAGTATTCATACGAAACTTGATATCTTCAAGAACTGTACTTTTCCCATTTTGCTTTATATCTTCTTTCATCCGCTCTTTTGTCCAACCAAAGCAATAACACATATTTGCAGGCTCTGCTCCATCTTTAAGTCCGACAACTGCACTTAAATCTTTTTGAGTCAAAATCTCTGCTCCTCTAAAATAAACAACTTCACAACTTGGAGTCTTGCAATAATAAAATCCATCCAAACATTCAAGTCTAGCTTTTACATCATCGTTCAAAATATGCTCCAGCGTTTTACCCAAAACTCCTTTTGCTTTTCCTTTACATGTAGGGCATTCTTGTTTTCCTTTTGGTTGTACACTGCAACAATCGTGACCATTACTTTTCGGTTTTTCTGCAAAACTTGTACTACAACAACTCTCGTTCTCTTTTAATTCAAACATAATGTTTACTTTGTAATAATTATAGTATATTAGCATATACTAATATACATGTCAAGCTATTGATATTCTTAGCTATTTAACTGCTTGACTTTCACTACATTAAGTGATATACTTAAGATAGTTTAGTCTATATGAGTAAAGATAGTTTTTAGAAAGGAGTCAATATGCAATATTATAAAAAAATTGATGGCAAAGATAAAATAACTTGTCTCCTTTGCCGTCATTATTGCGAGATGAGAGAGGGACAAGTAGGAGCTTGTGGGGTTAATAAGAATGTTGGTGGTAAGTTGAAAACACTTGTTTATGGACATCCGATAGCTCTAAATGTAGATCCTGTTGAGAAAAAACCCCTGTATCATCTATTACCCGGAACTACTGCGCTTTCTTTTGGAACTGTTGGTTGCAATTTTAAGTGTCCATTTTGCCAAAATTGGGATATTTCTCAAGAAACTCGTATCAACGAAGATATAAAAATCAGCCCACAAAACATGGTGGAATTGGCACTTGAGCACAATACCAAGTCTATAGCCTATACATATAATGAACCAACGATTTTTTACCCTTATGCCAAAGATATTGGTGTGATTGCCAGAAAAAAAGGACTTAAAAATATTTTTGTAAGTAATGGTTTTGAAACACCCGAAATCATCAAGGATATGCCAAGCTGGTTGGATGCTGCCAATATTGATCTTAAAAGTTGGGATAAAGAATACTATAAAAAAGTCCTAAAAGGTGGTCTAGAAGCCGTAAAAGACACACTCCAAATGATGGTAGATGAAGGAATTTGGGTGGAAGTCACTACTTTGATCATAAAAGGTAAAAATGACAGTGATAAAGATTTGGAAGAGATGGCAACATTTATAGCTGATGGTTTAGGTAGGCATGTACCTTGGCACCTAAGTGCTTTTCATCCTGATTACAAGATGCAAAATCATGAATACACAGGAATTGAAACACTAGAGCGAGCAAGTGCCATCGGAAAAAAAGCAGGATTATATTATGTATATATGGGCAATGTTCCAGTACATGGAGATACATATTGTCCTGATTGTGGCGAGTTATTGATAGATCGTACCGGATATTCTGTGACAGTTAACAGACTAAAAAATGGATATTGTCCAAAATGTGGTAGGAAAATTGAAGGAATTTGGTCTTAATTCCTCATCTCACCAAAGGTGAAGCTTTAGTGACTGAACACCGCTTGGACTTTGTTCAAGTTGTGTGAGAAAAAACAGAAAGGAATTTGGTCGTAATTCCTCATCTCACCAAAGGTGAAGCTTTAGTGACTGAACACCGCTTGGACTTTGTTCAAGTGGTGTGAGAAAAAATAGAAAGGAATTTGGTCTTAATTCTTCATCTCACCAAGGGTGAAGCTTTAGTGACTGAACACCGCTTGGACTTTGTTCAAGTTGTGTGAGAAAAAATAGAAAGGAATTTAGTCATGAATATAAGAAAAGATGCCGTTATGGGGCAATTTTACCCAAGTAGTGCAAAAGAGATAACTGATATGTTTACACATTATAATAAAATTTTAAATGAAAATATGAAAGATCAAACAATATTGAAACAAAAACCAAGAGCCATCATCGTACCGCATGCCGGATATATATACTCTGCATTTACAGCTAATATCGCATATAGGTTATTTGAAAACACTCATGCAAAAAGAGTTGTAGTTATTGGTCCTAGTCACAGAGTTTATTTGAAAGGAACCAGTATTTCAGATTTTGATAAATATGAAACACCATTTGGAGATTTAAATATAGATCATGTCTTAGTAAACGAATTAAAGGAAAAATTTGGTTTAAAATTTATTCCTGATGCTCACCATGAACACAGTACAGAAGTTCAAATGCCTTTTGTTAAATCATATGATGCGAATGCTTCAGTAGTTGAGTTGGTTTACGGAGATGAAAACCCTCAAAATATAGCAAAAATTATAGATTATTTGTTACAAGACTCTGATACAGTCGTGGTTATAAGCACAGATCTTAGTCACTATTATGATATCAACAAAGCAAAAGAAATTGACAATATCTGCCTGGACGCTGTTTCTAATTTGAATATTCAAGAGCTACATGAAGGATGTGAAGCCTGCGGAAAAATTGGGATTGAAGCGATGTTGATTGTTGCCAAAAAAGATGGATTAGAACCAATTTTACTTGATTATCGCACAAGTGCAGATGCCAGTGGCGACAAGTCAAAAGTTGTAGGATATATGAGTGCAGCATTTATCAAATAATAAAAATGCTTAAAGGTAAATAATAAAATGGAAAATTTAATAGAAAATATGAAAGTTTCGGGAGCACTAAAAAGCTCTAAGATTATAGATGCCTTTAAAGCGATAGATAGAAAATTTTTTGTGCCAGAATATTTAAAAGAACATATCTATATAGACAAGCCATTACCTATCGGCAAAGATCAAACTATCTCTCAGCCGACAACTGTGGCTTTTATGCTTGAGCTTCTTTCTCCAAAAAAAGGTGATGAGATACTTGATATCGGATCAGGTTCGGGGTGGACAACGGCTCTGTTGTGCCAAATAGTCACTAAATCCGGTAGTGTATTAGGACTTGAAAGAGTAGATGAACTTGTAAAAATCGGGCAGAAAAATCTCTCTCAGTTTGATTTTGGAACACATTGCAGTATAAAAAAAGCTGGAAAAGAACTGGGAATGCATGGTGTTTTATTTGATAAAATTTTAGTTTCAGCAAGTGCTGAAGATATTCCAAAAGTTCTATTTGAGCAACTCAAGGTGGGAGGAACACTTGTAATTCCTGTTAGGAATTCTATTTTTAGATTCACAAAAGTTTCACAAACCAGGATAACTCAAGAAGAATTTCCCGGATTTGTATTTGTACCATTAATAGTAAATAATAAAAAAGTTTAAGGAGTAAATCATGAAGTTAGAAAACACAATCGTTGTCGTAGCAAGTTTAGGTGAGTTAAAAATATTTGATGTAAAAAAAATTGAAAATATAGTAGATGATGAGTTGAAAGATTCATATAATTTAGAGCTGCTTAAAGGCATGGATTACATAAATGAACATAAAAAAATCAGTGAAATCGTGAGCGATAAAGCAGGAAATTTTAATGGCGGAACAAATGACGATGCAGACAATCTTCTAATAGAAGAGAAAAAAAAGATTGTTAAAAAAATCGCAAAAGATATCGATGAAATGGTAGAATCTAAACAACCGAAACAACTGTTTTTAGCTTTTGCCAAAGAATTGTCTGATGAATTAATGGATTATTTAAATCCAAAAACAAAGACTGTTTCAACAAAAACTATTTATAAAAATTTGGTAAATACAGATAAAAATAAAATTTTATCGTACTTTATATAGGTATATCAAATACGACTTATTTGCCCACATCTTACGAAGATTTAAAGATGTGGGCAAAGTCTGTAGGTATAAAATAATCAACTAAACTTAACGATTTTTGTAAATGTTTACATTTAGAATTCTACTATCTACCAAAGCCCTTCCGACAGTAAAATGATATAGCGATTGAAACTGATTTGATTTTAACCCTAAAAATTGATGGAAGACATCATCTAAAAAGCACCCCATTCCTGTTGCACTCAAGTTTAGTGATGTGGCTTCCAGATATAGTTGTTGACCGATTGAGCCACATTCAAAATATAATTCTTTATATTTATGAGCACAATTTTTTATAATTTCTTCACCAAAAGGACAAAGCATACCCAAGCTAAACATTCCATCACTTGCTATATCTTGATTGCAAGATATTTGCTTTGCAATCTGTCTAAAATCTCCTGCTTTTAAAAGATACAGATCTTTTTCCACTTCACCCCATAAAAAGTTGGTGTCAAGTAATTTTTGCAATTTCTTTTTGTGCTCTTTTGCCCTTATATATATGTAAAGACCAGATTCAAGCCCTGTTATACTGTGAACAAATATAGATAAATTTACACAACTGTGATTAGTATAAAAATTTTCTTTTGTACTCTCAAGTATAGACATAAAATTTTTTTTAGAAATTATACTATTGTTCTTGTCCATCATTTGTGCACTTCTTCTTTTTAGTATGACTTCTTTTGCTTCTTTTGTTGGAACTCTACCAATTTTTTCAAAATTGGTAGTTTTTTCTTTACCACAGCATATATATTTAGTAGCCACTTCTATCTCATTTATCAAATCCCATTTCTGATATATTTGAGCTATCGGTTTTGCTTTTTTGCTACATGTAGAGTCAAATTCCAAAAACTTATCACTGTTTTTTATCTCGTTTGGACTCACAAGAAGCAGTATTTCGCTTAACTCTTTTTCACTAAAATTTTCATTTTTATCAAAACCAAATATCTTGGACAAAGTATCATCTTCAACCTTTTGGTTTATCGCATAATTCCAACCGAGTGTTTTGGCACTTATCTCAAGCGAGCGAAGCGCATGTCCAGCATCAAGACAAGTGTATCTAAATGCTCTTTCTCCATATTTCCACACTTCCCTGTATGTGATTGAACCAATAAGTGTAAAAAAAGACTCTTTTGGTAACTCTGCCCAAGAAGTATCAGACTCCAAAAGTATCTCTAAAGCATGATTCTCAACACTATAATGGCAAATTGTTGTTTTTTCACTTATGCCTTTTATCGGAGGCAAAATAACATAAACTTCAGTTGGGTGTAGATTTCCACTAGATGCATCACATCTTAATGCCCAAGAGTTATATCCATCTGATTTCATCGCTGAAATACCCATTGAAAACTGCAGATATTGCGATAAAGATTCTATACCTAAAGAAGCGGATGGAACTTTATCAAAAATCAAGTGATAAGGTGGAGTTGGGTTTTCAAAGCACAATGGAAGCTTGATGACTTTCACACCTTCATAGCTTCTGTATGGATTTGGCTGATTTTCCCAATCCATATATCCAAGAGATTTTGCATATTTATTGAAGTTGTGTTTTGTTTGCTCATGATAATTAAAAACTGTTTGTATATCTTTATTCAATAAAATTCCTTTATAAGATATTATTATATCAGTTTAAGTTTAAATCAATTATAATTACCAAAAACAAAGGAATATTATGAAAAACAAATTTTTAGATGCGATGAATTTTAGACATGCTTGCAAAATGTTTGATGAAACGAAAAAGATAAGCGAAGAAGATTTAAACTATATCTTAGAAGTTGGCAGAAAATCACCCTCTTCGTTTGGGATGGAGCCGTGGAAATTTTTAGTTATCCAAAATCAAGAATTAAAAGAAAAAATCAGACCTTTTTGCTGGAACCAACCTCAAATAACAGATTGCAGTGATTTAGTTATAATTTTAGCAAGAATCGAAGATGTAAAACCAAGTTCCGGCACTCCTGCAAAAAGATTTGCAAGAAGAGAAATGCCACAGGATAAATTGGATTTTTATTTGGATATATACTCAAAACATTTGGCAGACACTCTAAGCACGGATGAAAAGATTTATTGCTGGACTGCCAGACAATGCTATATAGCTGCTGCCAATATGATGACCGGGGCTGCTTTCATAGGGATTGATTCTTGTCCGATAGAGGGATTTGAAAAGGAAAATTTAGAAAAAGCGCTAAATCTTGATACTAAAAAATACCAGATAGCCGTCCTTATATCTTTTGGATACAGATTAAATGAACAATCAAAACAATTAAGGCTAAGCAAAGAAGAAGTTGTTGAAATAATCAAATGATTATAAGCCCTTTTAAAGGGCTTATAAAACTATACGCTTACTGAAGCAGTCCAAATTCCGTGTAGGTTACAAGTGCCCTGCGGTACTTGGGTGAATGATGCCTTTTTGACCAATATTCACTTCGACCAAAGAGAAACCTTTGGTATCTGATGCACCTATCTTTATGTCCGGCAAGTGTTTTAACTCACCTTTAGTTGGATTTGCCGGGTCTTTGGCTTTCATCTTTAATGTACTAATTTTATCAACCACCAAAGTTGTTATTGCTATTTTATATTCCATTGCTAGCTTGTATGAAATCTTCTGTTATATCATCTGGATTTTCAAGCCCTACCGACACTCTTATAAGTCCATTGTTTATGCCTAGATATTGTCTTGTTTCCTCATCGAAATCTCTGTAAATCGTACTTTTCATATGAAGTGCAAGAGTTCTATTGTCTCCTATGTTGGCAGTTTGTGTGACTAATTTTAACCTGTCAAGCAAATCAAAAGCTCTTTTTTTATCTCCACAGTCTATCGTAAATATCGGCCCACATCCATTTTGATAATCACTCATATATCTTTTATGGTCTATATGATTACTTAAAGACGGATGGCTTACATGTAGAGCTTTATCGAGCTTATTATCTAATTGGCTCACTATCTTTACTACACTTTCATTGACTCTTTGCACTCTTAGAGATAAAGTTTCAAGTCCAAGAAGTGTTAAAAATGAACCAAAGGCATTTGCACTCATTCCTACATCTCGCAGAGCTCTTTTTTTACAGATTGCTATAAAAGCTTTTTTACCCGTTTTTTCAACAATTTTATGAATATCGGCATATTTATTATTTAATAATTTATCATTTTTTGGATTTACTTCTCTAAAAATAGCAATACCACCAAGGGCGGCACTGTGTCCACTCATATTTTTAGTGCTGGAGTGAACGACTATATCCGCACCAATTTCAAGAGGTCTTAAAAGTATTGGGGTTGCTGTATTGTCAACAATTAAAAGTGTTTCATATTTTTCACACAAAAAAGCTATCTCTTTTAAATTTGGTAGTCTTAAACTGGGATTTCCAACACTCTCAAGTGCTACTATTTTAACCCCGTTTTCGAGTTTGGTTTTTATAAAGTCCATATCATCAACAGGACAAAAACTACTCTTCACTCCAAATCTTTTTAGTGTCTCATTTACAAGCGTATATGTTCCGCCAAAAAATCCTCCAACACATAAAATTTCATCACCTGAGTTTAAAAATGAGCTAAAAACCATATGAATAGCACCCATACCCGAAGATGTTGCAATCCCTCCAAAACCGTTTTCAAGCTTAGTTACGACTGATTCCAATCTTGCATTTGTCGGATTACCAACTCTCGCATACAAAGGCAGATTTAAATTGCCCGAAAAAATATCTTCTGCTTGAGACGCGTTTTCATAACCATAAGAAGCCGAAGGCACTATAACAGGAGCCGTTGGACCCACTTTGTTTGCTACATTTTGCACTAACAATGTGTTGAAATAATCAAAATCTTTTTTCATCTGTTTTTCACTCTAGTAAATTTTTTAATAATATAATATATCTTACAACCGACACAATAATCAAACAGTGTCTCAAGAAGGGCACAAACAAATATAATAAAAGCAATACTAACGCCAATATCATAAAAACCAAACCCATATGTGACAAGCAGTATAAACGACATTACAAGCCCCATAACCAGAGCAAATCTCTTGGGTGCTTCATCTACAAATGAGGGATTCAGAGAAAAAATTTTAGATAGAAAATGCCCAAAAGTAAAAAACGGACTTAATTTTTGAATCCTAAAGAAACGAGCTACAAAGTCTATACACAATATAAATGCAAATATCGGAATCTTTGTAATTGCAAGTACTGCTACGAAAATCACTACTTGGGCAGATATCAATCTGACGATTTTACTGTTAATTCTTCTTGTAGAAATGGGGCATGTTTTAGCCATAATTTAACCTCGGGTATAAAAATTGGAATATAATTATATCTTATTGCAGTTAATTATAAGTAAATAATAAAATGTAATAATTGTTTTTAAAAGTGTGATATAATATTAAATCATAAGGAGTGAATTATGAAAAACAAACTAATGGTTGTTTGGACAACAGACAACAAAGAAACTATCGTAAATATGGTCTGTTTGTATGTATTAAATGCAAAATTAAAAGGTTGGTTTGACGAAGTAACTCTGCTTGTTTGGGGTGCATCACAACAAGTTTTGAGCAGTAATGAAGAAATTCAAGCAAAGGTAAAAGAGATCGAGGAAGCTGGAGTCAGAGTAGTTGCATGTAAAAAGTGCTCTGAAAATCTGGGTATCGAAAAAGATCTACAAGCCTGTGGGGTTGAAGTGTTTTATACCGGAGAATTGCTCAGCGATTGGGCAAAATCAGATGCACCACTAATGACATTTTGATGAATATTCTCATCACCGGGTGTTCAACGGGCATAGGCTACTTTTGCGCAAAACAACTAAAACAAGACGGGTACAATGTGTACGCTACATGTAGAGATATGAAAGATGTCAAAAAATTGCAAAAAGAAGGGTTAAAGGCTTACAAACTTGATGTTTGTGATTCAAATAATATCAAAGAAACATTGTCACTTATACTTGAAGATTGTGAAGAGAAACTTGATGTACTTTTTAATAATGCCGGATATGGCCAACCAGGAGCCGTCGAAGATGTAAGCAAAAGTGTTTTAAAAGAGCAATTTGAAACAAATGTTTTCGGCCCTTGGGAACTCACAAACCTTATTTTGCCATATATGCGAAACAATGGGTTCGGAAGAATTATTTATAACAGTTCAGTTTTAGGCTTTATTTCCATGGCTTACAGAGGAGCATATAATTCGAGCAAATATGCACTTGAAGGTTTATGCGACACTATGAGGCAAGAGTTATTAGGGAGTGGAGTAGATATTGTCTTAATCGAACCAGGCCCAATACACAGTAACTTTAGAAAAAATGCACTCAAAAAATTCAATGAAAATATTGATGTAAACTCTAGTGTTCATAAAGATGTATATAAAAAAACACTAAAAAGATTAGAATCATCAGAAGACGGACCTTTTACCCTAAAAGAAGAAGCCGTATATTTTGCACTCAAAAAAGCTATAAATTCCAAAAAACCAAAAGCCAGATATAGAGTCACATTTCCAACTCATCTTTTTTGGTTTTTAAAACGAATCCTAAGCACAAAATTACTAGATAAAATCTTAATAAAAGCCGGCTAGCGAACCCTGCCCCTTTAGAGGTGCCAGGGTTAGACTTTACACTTTTTTATTATTTTGCTCACTCCGGAAACACTTAAATCAAGTTTTCTTGCTATCTCACTTTTAGTGAAATCGTCCTCAAATGCTTTTAGTATGGCTATGTTTCTCTCTTGCTTGTCTGATATATTTATAAAATAATCATCTAGTTTTGCTCTTTCCTGCAAAGTCTCATTTTGACTCAATTTGTATTTTATATTTTTTAACTCATCTAATCTCTCTAGCTCTTTATCTTTTAGCGGAATACTAAGTGTCTCATATAATTCAGAAGTATTATAATTCCTCAAAACAAAACTGTTTCTTAGAAAAAAAGGGATTGCATCTCTTAAAATACAATATGTCGCACTATATTTATAATCTCCGACTTCTTTAACCATTTTAGCTTTTACGGGATTTGTCTCAATATATTTTAAAAGCACAAATAGATATTTGTCATCTGCGATATACCAAGATTTAAATCTACTTTGCCAAAAATGCCCTACTCTGCTATATTTGGCATTAAAGTATTTTGCATATTTTGCATTTAATTGTCTCATGCCGTCTGATAGATTCTCTTTTTTATTTTCAAGCAACAAATGATAGTGATTATCCATAAGACAGAAAGAGTGAATATTAAACTTAAATTCTTTGGAGATCTCTCCTAAAATCTCCAAAAACTTTTCCTTATCCAAATCATTTAAAAATATTTTATTTTTTGCAACGCCCCTATTATATATGTGGTGATATCCACATACTGTAACTCTAGTTCTTCTTGACATAAAAACTCCCTTAAGATTTAGGACAACTATTATTGTAGCCAAAAAAGTTTAAGAGACCACTGCACAGTAACAACCCCCACAATATCATCAGGTTTTATAAAGACAAGGCAATCGTTTGCAGAACTAACAAGTTAATTCAAAAACGATTAACGCAGTATTTATAGAACCTGTTGATACCCGTAGGGAAGCCTACTTTGAGGCAATCTTCAAAAGATAAAAGTTCTCGAATTAACAAGTTAGTACTTCGAATTTTATCTTTTAAATCTTACCTCAAATTAGGCTTTTGTGGGGGTTGTTACTGCGCAGTG
>JAJRPV010000079.1 GCA_024280575.1 Campylobacterales bacterium | reverse complement strand
TCTATGGTGGCTATAGTATCTCTAGCACCTTTTGGCTGAACAGGCATATTTTCCAAATTGCAAAAAGGCGAATGAATCGTGCCTATTTGTCTCAAGTTTATATTCATCTCTTCTTCTCACTTATCAATAAATCTATAACTTTACCCTGCAAAACTGCAAATATCAAAATATAAATATTTGCGATGATGGTAAAAGGCAATCCAAACAATCCTATCATGAAGGGCAATAATGGTATCTTAACCGCCCTTGCATACATAAAAATCGCGATTAGCCCAAACTTTAACCCGTGTTTTCTCATGTCATCTAGCATAGGATACCAAGCATACATGGGACCATGACTGATGATTCCGCCAAGCAGAGCATAAAGGATGCCTTTTTTACCGCTGTCTTTACCAAAATACTTCATGATTTTCTTCGGCTTTAAAAAATAATTTATAAGTGCCGTTATGACAATCACAAGTATAAAAATCGGTATCAATCTATATAGCATATTAGCAACTTTATCCATAATTTTGGCTATATTTTCAAAGTCAAATACAGCCAAAAGGATAAGTAAAGCTATAACAAAAAATAAGAATTTTAACCCTTTAAATTTAAACTTTTTCAAAACAGTATCCTAAGTGTAGTAACTGAGAGATAAGCTATAAACAAGGTGCTTAAAAATGTCAAAATATTTCTATAAGCTGTAAATTTGACACCAAAAACACTAGCTTCCGCAGGCAAATGAGTAAAACTCAAAGTTGTCCAAGCCAATATAAAAGCCACAAGTGCATAACTCGACACCCCTTGTTGTTTAAGCCCGTCAGCCACAACATAACCGATAGCTCCATTGCCCGAAGAGATAGCTCCTATAAAAGTGCCGTCAAATATATCAAGTGCCCTGCCATGCCCAAAAAAGCGAGAGAGCATATCGGGCGTTACATATGTTTGAAAAACAGCAACTAGAGCGATAACAGCTATTATCATAGGGCTAAGAGAGGCAAAGTTTAAAACTGCATTTAAAAATACCTTTTTTAAAACCGGGTTATCATTTGATTTTTTTATTTGTAAATCTCCTAAAATATCGTATATCTAAAATGCAAGAAACTCATGACATTTTCTATGTCTTTTACTACTGATTCCATAACATCGCCTTCTACACTTCCGCTAAACATCCTTGCCATCAAGTAACCGTTCATGAGCCCTATATAGACTTTTCCGTCGCTTTTTTCATATACCGAGATGCTTAGTGGCATTTTTACCGACATATACTTTCTATCATCACTTTTGAGCATTTCAGAAGAGAGCTTGGCGTTGCAAAATTTTATAATTTTAACTTTTCCGACTTCACTTCCGCCATTGTCTAGTAAAACTTGCTCTTGGTTTATGATATTTGTTACATGCCAGCCTTTTTGATGATTTAACCTGTTTGTTATCAATGAAACGGTTTTTTCAAATCCAAAAGAGCTAGGAACTTCCTTGAAAAGCATATTTTTAAATGCCAACTTAAAACCAAATGGTATGATAAAAAGCGCTATGACTGCACCCAAAACCAAACCTGCTATAAAACTTCTTTTACTCATATTATTCTTCCTCTGCTATACATAATTCTTCTTTTTTGATTGCTATAATTGTTTTGTAGAACACTAAGGCCACGACTAAAGTTGTAAGGCTGATCAAAAATAGTGAAACTACATGGTTAAAACTGTTGCGGTATGTCATAAACATTAATATTGATGCGATAGAAACCGCAGCTAACGGGAAAGTATATGCCCACCAAGATATGAAAAACTTTGAGTTTATAAAAACTCTTAGTTTCGCAAACATCAAAAGTGTGATGACGAGTGCTATTGAATACAAAAACATACTCATCATATCTATGCTTCCAAAAGTAATCCTAAAATAACTGATAAATCCAATCGCAGGAGGAGCTATCAATATAAACAGTGTCGGCACAAGCTTTCCTGGCATCGGATTGTGAAATATCATACGATACATGACGATGATAAAAAGCATAATCCAAAAGAAAAATCCTACTGAAAAGTAAAATATTGAAACTGCCAAAGGCAACACATCAATACCCACAATAGGAACAAGCAGATTTCCAACTACGGGTATAAACCAAGCAGGATTTATATGATTGATGTTTAATTTTTCATGTATCATCCAAAACTTTATAGTCTTTAGCGTAAAATAGAGGTGCAACGGCGCTCCTATATACCAAAAAGCTACTGAAACACTTGGCGCATAATCATAATAAGCAATCGAGAGTAGTAAAAAACTGATAGAGATAGCCGGAACAAATGAACTTTTAATAGGGTGTTCCATCTCCTCTTTTACTTTTTCGGGGTATTTTACCCATTTTAACATGTAAATAGTGAAAATCACAAAAAACAGAACACTGTTTATAGCTAAAAGAGCAAAATACCAAATTGGTGAAAAATTTAAAATATGATAAGCTTTTGCATATACTATTGTCAATCCTGAAATTCCCATCAATACTGCAAAAAACTGCACAGGAAAACAGGACAAATCTCTTTTCTTTAAAATCATTGATTTCCTTTAAAATTGCAACTGAAGTTTGTCATTTTTAAAAGCCTCATAAGCCTCTTTGAGAGTCATATTGCCGGCTCCTGTGTACATTTTAACATGTGAGCGTTTCAAAATTTCAAGTGCTTTTTGACCTGCTCCGTTTCCCGTGATAATCACATCGGGATTTAAATCAAGCACCTTTTTTGCAGTTTGCAGTCCTGCTCCGTGCTCCATCTCTTCAGTTTCTTTGTTCGGTATAGCCTCTAATTTATCGCTATCTTCATCATAAACAACC
>JAJRPV010000078.1 GCA_024280575.1 Campylobacterales bacterium | reverse complement strand
TCCAGCTCCATTTGCACCAATCAATGAAACAATTTCGCCTCTATTGATATGTAAGTTAACATCACTGAGAGCTATAATCTGCTTATAATTACAGTTTAGATTTTCAATTTTTAACATACCACACCACTGCCAAGATAAGCTCTTATCACATCTTTATTGTTTACTATTTCCTCTGGAGTCCCTTGAGCTAATTTTTTACCAAAATTTATAACTGTTATATAGTCAGATATCTGCATAACCATTTTCATATCATGTTCCACAAGCACGATGGTAACTTCATCGGCAACCACAGTTTTAATCAAATCTGCGACTTCCGCTGTCTCTTTCGGATTGAGTCCGGCAACTGGTTCATCAAGCAAGATAAGCTCCGGTGAAGTGCCAAGTGCCCTAATAATCTCAAGTTTTTTCAAAATTCCATATGATAGATTTTCAGCCTTTTGGTTTGCTATTTTCTCTAAACCAATCAAACTTAAAAGATGCAACGCTCTGTCTTTGTGTCTTTTTTCATCTTCTAGTATGGATTTGGCTCTAAAACATGATTTTATTATACTTTTATCCATATATTTATCAAATCCTAAAAGGACATTTTCCAAAACAGTTAAATTTTCACAAATTTCAAGATTTTGAAAAGTTCTGCAAATTCCTCTATAAACAAGTTTATCTGTTGTTATATTTGTGATATCTGCGCCATCTAAAAAAATTGTTCCATGATCAACTTTGTAAACTCCAGTAATCATATTTACCAAAGTTGTTTTACCGGCTCCGTTTGGTCCTATAATTGAGTGGATATGACCTTTTTTTACTCTAAAGCTCAAATCATCGACTGCTTTGATTCCGCCAAACTGTTTGGTTACACTATTTATCTTTAGCAAGCAGTCTCCTTTTCATATCATTAAAAAGCGAAGCTATGCCTTTAGGCATAAATATCATAATAAATATTATAATAGCACCGTATATCAAAGTTTGATAATCCTCAAATGAAGTAAGCAATTGTGGAAGAATTGTCAAAATAACTGCCCCAATTATAGCACCATAAATTCGTCCAAGTCCTCCTAAAACCACCATAACAACAAGCTCTATTGAGTGAGAAAAACTAGCTTCTGCGGGAGAAATAAAACCAGAAAAAAAAGCATACAAACTTCCGGATATCGTAGCAATAACAACAGAAATAACAAATACAATACTTTTATAATGAGAGACATTTATACCAACACTGTTAGCTGCTTTTTCACTTCCTTGTATGGATTTTAAAACTCTTCCAAAAGGAGAATCTACCAGATTTGTAAACATCCAAATAGTAAAAACCAACAATACGGCACACAATATATACCATTGCAGATTATCAGTAAATTCATAGCCAAAAATACTGAAGCTATCTACACTCATACCGTCACTTCCACCTGTTAATTCATCTTCAGCATTTAAAAAAATACTAATTATTACACCCACACCCAAGGTTGCCATAGCCAAGTAGTGACCTTTTAGTCTTAAAATAGGCTTAGAGATGATAAAAGCCAATATTGCCATGGTTATTACGGATATAAAAATACTAAATAAAGGGGATAACTCATAATTTGAACTAAGAATAACTGCTATATATCCCCCAAGACCGGCAAAGGCTCCATGCCCTAAGCTAACTTGTCCGGCATATCCCATAAACATATTTAAACCTATACACACTAAAGCATTTAATACAGAGACTATCGCTAATTCATAATAAAAATCATTTTGAAAAAAAATGGAGCGATGATCAAAATAGTAGTTAGGACCAATATATCTCTGTTTATATTATATGTTTGAAGTATTGACATCTTAAACCCTCTGTGCTTTTGTATTGCCAAAAATTCCGCCGGGCATAAAAAACAGTATCCCGAGCATCACTACAAAAGCAACAGCGTCTTTATATTCACTAGATATATAGCCGGCTATTAAGGATTCCAAAATCCCTAGAACCAATCCACCGGCAACCGCACCAAAAGGATTTCCAAGTCCTCCTATGATAGCTGCTGCAAAACCTTTCAAACCAAGCATAATTCCAACTTCATAATTAGTAGAAGTTATAGGAGTCAAAAGTACTCCTCCTATCGCAGCAATAGCAGCTGAGAGAGCAAAATTTATCATTAATATCTTTTTTATATTAATTCCCATAAGTCTAGCTGCATCTACATTTATAGAAGCTGCCATCATGGCCTGCCCTGTTTTTGTTTTTTTAAAAAAGAAGTATAAGAAAATAACAATAACTATAGAAACTACCATAATCAAAATAGATTGATATGTCAAAGTGGTACCAAACATATCAAAAGAACCATCTCCGACAAAAGAAGGCATCGTATGAAGTTCCTTATCAAATACAACCTCAGCCAAACCTCTCAAAAAGATAGCAAAACCCAAGGTTAAAATGATAAGAGAAATTTGTGAACTGTCTTTGGAAAAAGATATTAGTTTATATAAAATTATACCTATCAAAGAAGTTATCATAATTGCCAAGATAAACGAAACACCAAGAGGAAGCCCAGCCTTTAAAAGAAAAACCGTTGACATTCCTCCCGCCATCACAAATTCACCTTGTGAAAAGTTGATGATTCCACTACTATTATAGATAACCGTAAATCCTATACCAACAAGTGCATATATAAAACCGACGGTTACTCCTGAAAGTAAAAATCCAAAAAGTTCATTCATTGGTTTATTTTACTATTGACCAATCACCATTTTTAATATCTAGTAAAACCATACCTGTTTTTGTGTCTAACCCCAAATGATCTTTTGGACTCATATTTACGATACCATCTACGCCTTGAAAATTTCTAAGATTCTCTATTCCATCTCTTATTTTCTGAGGATTTGTAGATTTTTCTGCCTTTATAGCATCTACTATTGCGTATAGCGAATCATAAGCATGTCCGCCAAAACTTGCAACTTGAGTGTGAAATGCTTTTTCATACTCATTTTTATAAGCCAAAGCCACTTTTTTTACAGGATTTGAATCAGCTAATTTATCAGCAACTACAACAGGAGGAGCCACAAGTCTCACACCATTTGCTGCTTTTCCTGCAATCTCAATATATTTTTTTGAAGCTACGCCGTGAGATTCATACAGTGGTTGTTTGATTTTAAGTTGTCTATAATTTTTTGTAACAATCGCAGGTCCCTGACCAAAACCTGGATTTAAAACAGCCTGTACTTTTTTATTATTTTTTATTTTAAGTAATTGAGTTGTCATATCAGTATCTTTTTTACCATAAGTCTCGTCTGCCACTATTTTTATACCATAACTTGGAGCTACGGATTTGCACTGTTTTCTCATAGATTTTCCAAAACCGCCACTTCCTGAGATAAGTGCTAGATTTGTTAATTTTCTCTTCTTTAAATCTTGCATAATTCTCTGACATGCCATCCTGTCAGTTGCTACCATCTTAAATACATATTTTTTAACCGGATTTATAATTACAACGGCTCCTGCCATAGATATCAAAGGAATTTTAGCTCTTTGAACAAATTTGATGATAGCCATAGTTTCACCGGTAGTTGAAGGACCAATTATAGCCACGACTTTATCCTGAGAGATGAGTCTTTTGACAAATGTCACAGCTTTTTTTGGACTAGCACCCGTATCATAAGCTATTAATTCTATCTTTTGACCATTTACTCCACCTTCATCATTTATCTTCTTAACATAATGTTGCAGAGTTTTAAGCTCCGGATCACCCAAAAACGAAGCTGGCCCAGTCGCCGAAACAAGAGCACCTATCTTAATAGTTCCTGCATTTAACAGAAAAAAACTAGAAACAAACAAAAGCGTAAGAATTTTCAACCCTATATTCTTAATCATACCAAAACTCCTAAAATTAAATTTTGTTATTATATCAGAACTAAGATTAAAAATTATTTGCTTATTTAGAAATTTTTAATATTTACCAACTACAGCAACAAGCATCACTTCAACAGGTGCATTCGATGGTAAAGAAGAAACTCCAACAGCAACTCTACTTCCAACACTGCATAAACCCAACTTTTCAAGCAAAAAGTTAGATGCATAATCAGCTATTTTCGAATGATGCTTAAAATCTTCTGTTGCGCATAGGTAGATAGTTAATTGCACAACGAGAGAGATTTTTTCATCTTTTTTCAAACAGGCTTGTGCCGATAAGAGTGCGTTTTTAGTTGCTAAACAAACTGCATCTTTATAAACTTTGATAGGTTCTGTCGCTTTAATTTTTCCAGAGTACTTAAGTTCTCCATCTTTGCGTGGCGTCATTCCCGATGTATAGATAAGATTTTCATAACGAACAGCAGGTTTATATAAACCTTGCGGGATAGGTTGTGTTATATTTTTATTCATTTGCGGTACCTGTCAACTATTTTGACTATGCGTTTTACAGCGTCAACGGCAGCCTTGTGATCTTGTGAAAAATTAAGGCGGATACTATCTCTTGTAGTTGGTCCAAATTCAGAACCTGGAGTAACAGTCACAGCAGCTTGATATTTAAGTAATTGCACAAAAAGTTCTGTATCAATTTCAAGAGGTGGTAACTTTGGAAAAAGATAACTACCTGCCTGCGGTGTTGCCGTTGGTAAACCGGCTGATCTAAATATTTTAAGTAAATCATCGCGTATTTTTTCATGCTTTCTTATGCGTCTTTTCATCCACTCTTCAGGCTCTTTTAGCCAAATATTAAGAACTGCTTGATTATATCCAGATGCTCGCAAAGAAACTATTGCCTGTAATCTTTCCATTCGCTCAATTAGCCTGGAGGTACCGAAAGCCACTCCTAAGCGAAAACCGCTGAGAGATTCCGTTTTAGATGGGCCCATGATGGTAATTATATTTTTTGGTACTGCATCACAGGCACAAAGATGAGTATATTTTTCATCACTATAAAGTAATCTTGAATAGAGTTGATCCACAATCAAAGTTACATTGTAAGTAGAAGCCAGATGTGCAATCTTATTGATTGCATCTTTTGAATAAACTACTCCAGTAGGGTTATTTGGTGTAGAAAATACAAAAATCTTAGTACCATCTTTAAAAGCCTTTTCCAGACAATCTAAATCCGGTCCACTCTGTGATGAATCATCTTGATAACTTAAAGAAATAGGTACGATTACGCCATTAAAATACTTAACCAACTTTCTATTTGCAAAATAATCAGGTTCTACAACCGCAACTTTTTCTCCTGCTTCAACAGTTGAGCCTAATGCTAAAAAGAGTGCTCCTTGTGTTCCCGGAGTTATAATTAACTCCTTATCTGCCGAAATTTTGCTTCCTGTAAAAGTGCTAATACGCCAAGCTAATTCTTTAATAATTTTTGCAGATCCTCTATACTGGGTGTATGCTTGTTCAGCACCCAATTCATAGCCTTTATTCCATGCTTCTACTGCCCCTGGTGTTGGAGAAAATGCATCCACATCACCATGTGAGAAATCAACAGGAATCCCCTCTAATTTCTCTCCACGCATAATAGCATTTAAATTGCTTATATCTTTGCGAAGTTCTTGACCGGGTGCATTTTCTGACTCAAGTGCTTTAAATCTTTCATCAAGTGTCATCATATTATTCTCCTTTTTTTATTTTAATAGTTAAACTCAATATCCAACTTGTCTTGAAACTGACGGAGGAATTTTATTTGAGTCAAAATAAGTTCTTATATTTTTAGCTATTATTACGACTTCAACACTTTCTCTCTTTTTTTTAGAAAGATTTTCCATAAAGCATATATTTATGTTTGGCATTTCTTTTTGAAGTGCTTTAAGCCAAGCTGATTTATCTTCTTCGCTGAGCCTTTGAATAAATGGAACTAATGTTTTTTTCATAATACTCCCAACTTTCGTTAGCAGCATGATAACTGATTTTAAAAGTTAAATCTTGTACGCTTTTGACTTTTTTATTGTTTTTGCTTTTTCATTTGTTGATACTCTTTTGGAGTTATAGAGTAAACAGCTTTAAAGTTTTTATAAAAATGAGCTTGATCGTAAAAACCCAATTCTTGTGCAATATCAACTATCTCAAGACCAGAATCCAGAAGTTCTTTTGCCTTATTAATTCGCTGATTTAGTACATAATTACGAGGAGAAAGACCATAATTTTTTTTAAAACTTCTTGAAAGATAACTCTCATTTAGATTTACTTTTTTTGCTATCTTGCTTAAAGATATATTCATGTCTACATTATCATCTAATATTTTTTTGACATCTTTAATATTTTTATTTGTATTATTTGGAGTTTTTTCTAACTTGTATTTTTTTATAAAGTTATTGATATATTTTTGGTTTTTGGTCTCTATTGAATCTTCACAAAATGATACAAATTTTTCATATTCATTTGCGTCATCTACATACTTAGGCAAAAAGACATCATCTACATGTAGATGTACTATAAAATAGTTTTCAGCACCTTCATAACTGATAATTTTATGAGGTCGTTTAGCATTAAATACTATCAATTGATTTTTAAATAGGGATATTGTTTCTCCATCGTTTTCAAATTCTATATAGCCTTTTGTTATAGCACAAATACAGATATTTTCATGAGTATGCAGTCTAAAATGTGGCTTTAGAAATTTAAATATGTTTATCTCATACAAGTTGGTTTTTACACACTTTACCATAAGTTTTTCTCCATATGATTGTCATTTGAATTATACAACAACTTGTGAAATTTGAGCAACATGTAACAAAAATAAACATTTTTTAAAAAAATATTGCATATAAATATAAAATCGCCATACATAATATAAAAATTAAAGATATATAAAGTATAATAATATCATTTTATAAGTTTGGGAGAAAATATGAAGCAAATTATGATGGGAAACGAAGCGATTGCCCTTGGTCTTATTCATGCCAATGTGGATATGATTTCAGGATATCCCGGAACGCCCTCAAGTGAAATAATTGGAAATTTTCAAAAATTTTCAAAACAGTTTGGATGCGATACTTATGCGCAGTGGGCAACAAATGAAAAAGTTGGTTTTGAAGTGGCATATGCCGGTGCGATGACAGGAAAAAGAACATGTACAACACTTAAGCAAGTCGGTTTAAATGTTGCAAGTGATGCTTTGATGAGTGCTTCTTATATAGGGCATTTAGGAGCTATGCTTTTAGTCAGTGCTGATGACCCTGGTTTTCACTCTTCTCAAACTGAGCAAGACAGTCGTAGTTTTGCAAAATTTGCAAAAATCCCTGTGTTTGATCCATCAACTCCACAAGAGGCTTATGATATGGTCAAAATCGCTCTTGATTTATCGCAAAAATTTCAAACTCCAGTGATGTTGAGACCTGTGATGCGAGTTTCACATGCAAGAGAAATTTGCGAAGTTGATGAGAGTGTTGATTTCAAACCAAACAACGGTGAATTTATAAGAGACATAGGAAGATGGGCTGCCGTTCCTCCAAGAGGCAGATTTGCCCAAGGGGTAGAACAATTAAAAAGAATTGATGAAATAGCAAAGCACAACTGGGAAAATTTTATAAAACCCAAAGCCGATAAACTTAAAGGCTCAAAAACACTATGCCTGACAAGCGGTACAGGCGATGGATATGTCAGAGAAGCCATAGAAGACATGGATATAAAAGCAGATGTTTTAAAACTTGATATTCCTTATCCTTTGCCGAAAAAAGAGATAGAAAGACTATTTGATAATTATGAGAATGTCATCGTATTTGAAGAAACTTATCCTTGTATCGAAGAACAACTAAGTTCCCCAAAATTGCACGGTAAGCTTACCGGTGATGTACACAAAATAGACGAATTTTCAAAAGATAAAGTTGTAAAAGCATTTAGTAATATAGGGCTTACAGAAACAAACAAATCATATCAAAACGAAAAATACGGTGGTGAAGTCCCTGTTCGTCCTCCAAACCTTTGTCCAGGTTGTCCTCATAGAGATGTTTATTACTCTATCATGAAAGTTTTCAGAAAGAAAAAATCAATCTACCCATCTGATATAGGTTGTTACACACTAGGACTAAATCAAGGTGCAATAGATACTGTACTTTGCATGGGAGCTAGCATAGGTATGGCAAGTGGTTTTTCTATCGCGGATAAAAGCAAAACTGTGATAGCTAGTATCGGCGATAGCACTTTTACTCACTCTGGTGTCGCCCCACTTATAAATGCCGTATATCAAAAACACAAATTTATACTTTTTATTATGGACAATTCAGTAACAGCGATGACGGGTCGTCAAGCTACGCCTGAGCGAGTAAATCCGGGTGTCGTAAATCTAAAAAATATAGTAGAAGGTTGCGGGGCAACTTGTATGGAACATATCTATACACCTGATTTGGATGAGAGTATAAACTTCATGAAAGAAGTAAAGAAAAAATTTGAAACAACCGAGGGTCCGCTTGTAGCAATTGTCAGAGAATTTTGTGTACTAGATAAAGAGAGAGCTCCGCAAATGCTACCGGGAATTTATGCTGAAGTTGATCCTGATAAATGCGTAGCATGTGATATATGCACTACACAATACAAATGCCCTCCAATGCACTATAATGATGAACACAAGATAGAAATAGATCCATTTTTGTGCATAGGATGTGATGCATGTATAGATGATTTATGTCCAACAGACGCTTTTATAGAAAGGAAACCAAAATAAATGAAATATCAAATTGTAATAGCCGGTATTGGCGGTCAAGGGGCTGTATTTTTAGTAAAAGTTTTGAGCATTGCTGCGGGACTCAAGGATCAAAAGTGCTTAGGTACTGAAAATCACGGGATGAGCCAAAGAGGTGGTTCAGTCTCCTGTTATGTAAAAATTGGTAATTTTTACTCTCCTGCCATAGACGAAGGACAGGCTGATTTACTTATAGCACTCGAAGGAAATGAAGGATTAAGAAATATACAGTATCTTAAAAAAGACGGTGGAACGATTGTGGTAAATGCTGATGATAGTTTTCCGAATTTAGAGTACAAAACCATCAAAATAGATGCTTTTGCAAAAGCTACAAAAGGAGATCTTCCAATACAGGCATTAAATGTTTATATGCTAGGGGTTGCACTTGCAAAAGACCCACATTTTCCTTTTAATGTAAAAGAGATAGAAGAAGCAATAAGAGTGATGAATGCAAAAGTGGCTGACAAAAATATAGCCGTACTTCATAGTGCGATAGAAGATTCCAGGAGCGTTTAAATGATTTGGTCAAATGATGAAACTCTAACTCGAGATGAGTTGGAAAAACTGCAAACAAGAAGACTCAAAGAGACAGTTGCCAGAGTTTTTGGTGCAGTGCCTTTTTATAGAGAAAAATTTAAAGAGATGGGCATAATGCCTGAAGATATAAAATCTATCCATGATATATCAAAGCTTCCCTTTACAAAAAAACAGGATTTAAGAGACAATTATCCCTTTGGTATGTTTGCAGTTGAACAAGATGCCATCATAAGAATACACAGTTCAAGCGGAACTACAGGCAAACCAACTGTTGTCGGATACACTAAAAATGACATGGATGTTTGGAATGAGGTGATGGCAAGATGCTATACGATGAGTGGCGTAAACTCAACTGACACAGTTCATAATGCTTACGGATACGGACTTTTCACGGGAGGTCTTGGACTTCATGACGGTGCTCAAAGTGTTGGCGCAACGATTGTACCAAGTTCCGGTGGATTTACTTCGAGACAACTTCTTTTGATGAAAGATTTTGGCGCAACTGTGCTGGCTTCCACTCCATCATTTGCACTTCATTTAGCAGAAATTGCACAAAAAGAAGGATATGACCTCAAAAAAGATTTTAAACTAAAATGTGGAATCTTCGGGGCAGAACCTACAAGCGAAGGTTTAAAAGAAGAAGTGGCAAAAGTTTGGGGCATAGAATACTATGAGATATATGGCATGAGCGAAATCATAGGACCGGGTGTTTCAAATAGTTGCAAAGAGCATGATGGACTTCATATATTTGAAGATCACTTCTATCCTGAAATCATAGACTCAAAAACGGGAGTTGTTTTGCCTTATGGTGAAAAAGGTGAGTTAGTCATCACTTCACTTACCAAACAGGCATTTCCAATCATAAGATATAGAACTGGCGATATAACAAGCTTAGATCAGACACCTTGCAGATGTGGACGCACACATGTAAGAATGAAAAGCGTAATGGGAAGAGCTGATGATATGCTTATAGTAAATGGGGTAAATGTTTTCCCTTCACAAGTTGAACATGTACTTTCAAATATAGAAGAGATAACCCTAAATTACCAAATCATAGCAGACAAAAAAGGCTATCTTGACAGTTTGGAAATTATGGTAGAAGTAAATGACCAAATGCCGATGGACAGCATAGGAGCACTTGAAACTCTCAAAAAGAAAATACAAAGTGAACTACAAAATAACCTATATATAAATGCAAAGATAAGGCTAGTAGAGCCAAGAAGCATAGAAAGAAGCATGGGGAAAGCCGTGCGAGTAATAGACAAAAGGGGGAAATAAAATGAAGTACAAAATTCAACA
The DNA here is from genome assembly GCA_024280575.1 of Campylobacterales bacterium. Taxonomy (GTDB): domain Bacteria; phylum Campylobacterota; class Campylobacteria; order Campylobacterales; family Sulfurospirillaceae; genus JAADIZ01. The sequence goes on along the minus strand of JAJRPV010000078.1, from coordinate 487 downwards.
ATTATCAGTTTTTTTAGAAAACAGAACAGGAGAGTTGGCAGATTTTACAAAGATTTTATCCAAAAATGGAGTATCTATCAAATCCATCATTTTAGCAGATTCTAGTGATTTTGGACTCGTTCGCTCCATCGTAGATAATCCTCAAAAAGCAAAAGCTGTTTTAGAAGATGCAGGTTTTAGTGTAAGATTTAGTGAAGTTTTTGGTGTAAAAATAGATGATTATGTAGGAAGTTTTGATAAAGTCATAGCCACTTTGGCAAAAGAAGATATCAATATATTTTATACTTACAGTTTTTACGAAGCGAGTACGGGCATCTTTATATTTAGTGTGGACAACATAAGCAAAGCTGTTGATGCACTAGAAAGTGCAGGCGTACAGATAGTCGAAGCAAAACACTTCTACATGTAGGAAAATTGATGACTTATAGCAAAAATGAGTGTCTCAGCAAAGATGAATTAATATCATTGCAACTTCAAAGACTTCAAG
>JAJRPV010000077.1 GCA_024280575.1 Campylobacterales bacterium | reverse complement strand
TCAGTATGAAAAAAAAGCTTTTTTAAAATTTTTTCTTATATACTTTTTAAGTATTGCTATTTTGATTTTAGCTGCGGGATTTTTTTATTTTACACAAATGAAAAATCAATTTTTAAAGAGCGAACAGTTTTCGATGATAGAATACGCAAGAGATATAAAAATGGGAAAAGATTTGAGTAAATACTCCAATATCTACAAACATAAAGTTTCAAATAAGATTTATAAACATATAGATATAAAAAATTTCAAAATTCAAAATGGTAAATTTGTTAAATTTATACCTCTAAATAAAAATGGTAAATATTTTCAAGTTTTTAAATCAATTAATGGTTTTGAAAGAAGATTAATTGAGTTAAAGTTAAAGATAGCTTTAGTCCAGCTTGTTTTATTGGCAATGTTTGCTTTGCTTAGTTATAAGTTGGCAAAAAATGCTCTAAAACCGCTTGAAGAGAGTATATCTACGCTTGATAAATTTGCAAAAGACTTGATTCATGATTTAAATACACCCGTAACTTCCATAAAGCTAAACATGAAGCTTTTAAAAAAAGATGCAAACTTCACAAAGAACAAAGCTTTGATTAGGATTGATAAAAGCGCTACCACTATATCAGAATTACATGAAAACCTAACTATACTTTTGCAAGAAGAGACCTTTCAAATGCAAGAAGTAAACTTGTTTGATATAGTCCAAGAGGTTGTTCAAACGCAAAAGCAGATATATCCGTATATTGATTTTAATATTGAAAATTCTATGCTAAAAACAAAAATAAATCCAAATGCCATGAAGCAAATTTTGCAAAATATAGTCTCAAATGCCTGTAAATACAATACAAAAAATGGTTTTGTAAAAATTTACACAAAACAAAACAGACTCTTTATCGAAGATAGTGGCAGAGGCATAAAACATCCGCAAAAGATTTTTGAACGCTCCTTCAGTGAAGAAAACAGTAGTGGCATAGGCTTGGACATAGTCAAAAGATTAGCAAAATCAATGAATATAAGTATAGAAGTAGTTTCAAGCTCAAAAGGGAGTATATTTATACTGAATTTTTTACATGAATAGCCAAAAACTTTGAAGAGATAAGTTGTTAACTTATCTCTATAACAATATCAGCATTTTCAAGCACAGTTTTTACCATTTCTTGAAAACGAGTTGGAAATGTTTTTTTATCTTCATCTGTAGCATTTTCTCCAATCGCACTCATAAGGATTTTCATAGGATTTACTATTTTTCTTGGACGGTAATTTATTCCTACTTGTTTATTTGTATCAAGTCTAGTAAATCTCACATCGGTATCTATATCTGCATTATAAAATAGAAGATTTCTTCTGTTAAATTTTCCCGTAGGAATTCCTCCAAAACCATAGTTTGTTGTTGCTCCTGTTATGTTTGATAGTACACATCCAACTACACCAGCATTGTCATCTTCGGGGATTTTTTTTATCTCGATTTTTATTTCACCTCTTTTTGGAACCTCTTCACCATAGAGTGCCTTAAGACCTTTTAGAGCGACAAGGTAAGCTCCCGCAACTGTTCCACAGCTGTGCCCGGCAGATTTTACTATATCGGCATAACCAAACTCTATGATACCATCTTCATTGACGCCTAAAAATTTTGCCAATTCATCTTCTAATACAATTTTTTCTACATTATCAAAAAATGATAAATATTTCATAATTACTCCTCTAATTTTTATGAAATTGTATCATCTTGGTATTAAGGAATCATTAACACTCTCTTAACGATAAGCTAATAAAGATATGGCATAATCTCACAAATAAATTAACGGAGTATTTATGAAAAAATATATCAAATATATAGTTTATATAGTGATAATCACTATAGCAGTTTTTGGATTTTATAAAAAAGTTTATATTCCTAAGCATACATTTATAACTACGCAAGCGACTAAGGGAAGTATCAATATAAAAGTCAATGGTGTTGGAAATGTGGGTGCTAGAGATATCTATAAGATTGGATCTTTATATGGTGGAAAGCTTTTAGATTTTAGTGTACAAGAAGGTGAATATGTAAAAAAAGATACTTTAATTACAAATGTAGATAGTGTGGATTTAGTGGATAAAATTGATGAACAAAAAGCATTAAAGTCAAAACTTTTGAATGATATAAACTCTTTAAAAGTTGATAGACAAAGTGCAAAAGTAAATTTTGATTATCAAAATGAATTGTTTAATAAAAATAAAAAACTCTACAAGCTTCACTCTATTTCAAGTTTGGATTATCAAAAATATCTAACTGAAAAAGATACTGCAAAGCTCAAAATACAAAGTGTTGACGCACATATAGCTTCTCTAAAAGATCAGATATCGCAAGTAGCAGCAGGTATAAGTGGATTAGAGAAAAAATTGGCTCATTATGTTATAAAGTCACCAGTTGATGGGTATATTACAAAAAAACTCGTAGTAAATTATCAAATTATAATGCCAAACCAAACACTTATAGAGATAGTAAATCCAAGAGATGTATGGGTTCAGACATATATAGATACAAGGATAAGTGGAAAAGTGAAGATTGGTGATAGTGCATCTATAAAACTTCGCTCATCAGATAAAATATACAGAGGCAAAGTGGTTAATATCAACCCGGTAAATAACCCCATAACTTATGAGAGAGAAATAGATGTAGCATTTGATAATCTTCCAATTCCTTTTTATCTTGAAGAACAGGCTGTTGTGAAGATTGATATCGGAGCTTTGAAAAATATCGTAAAAGTACCAACAAAGGCGTTAAGTATATATAAAGAGAAAAATGGAGTATGGATATTAAAGGGTGATAGAGTTAAGTTTAAACCACTTGAAATTTTAGCTTATGAAAATAAAACGGCAGCAGTCAGGGGCTTGAGTATTGATGAAAAGTTGGTAATACCAGATCCAAAGAAAAAATCTCTAAGTGATGGTATGAAAATCTATCATGATTAATTTAGCTTATAAAGATATCACGCACTCTTTAAGCAAGTTCATTATCACGGCTATTAGTGTTGGTGTACTTTTGGGAATTGTTATCATTATGATTGGAGTTTATCGCGGAATGGTATTTGATGCTAAAGTTTTAGTAAGTGACATCAAGGCTGATCTTTGGGTGGTTCAGCAAGATACTCTTGGCCCATTTGCTCAAACCTCAAAGGTGCATGAAGATTTGAAAAATCAAATCTCGTATCAAGACGGTGTTAGATATGCTGAAGCTATCACATTTCAAACCTTTCAAATGCAAAACAAATATGGGGATTTTAAAGTTATGCTTGTGGGTTATGATCCATTTGGGAAGATAGATGTCATAAACAGGGCTAAACTTGTAGAGGGCAGAGTCATCAAAAAACAGCACTATGAGATAGTAGTATCTCAAAAAACAAACTATAAATTAGGTGAATACATAAAATTAGGAAGAGATAAATTTAAAGTAGTAGGCATCACAAAAAACACTGTCTCAAATGGAGGAGATTATCTGATATTTACGAGTCTGAAAGATGCTGAGGTTTTACAGTTTACATATACAAATGAGAGAATTAGGAGTGACGATAATAGAGGTATAAAAGGTGGGAATCCACACCTAGTAAATGCGATAATAGCTCAAATAAAAGATGGATACAATCCAAAACTTGTCGCAAGAAATATAGAGCTTACGACACACAAAAAAGTCTTTAC
>JAJRPV010000076.1 GCA_024280575.1 Campylobacterales bacterium | reverse complement strand
CTTCAGTCGCGAGGAATTTTTACGGAATTTACTTCCGCAAAAAGGGGACAATAAAATGAGTTATACAGAGCGTCAGCTCGTGCTTCAGTCGCGAGGAATTTTTACGGAATTTACTTCCGCAAAAAGGGGACAATAAAATGAAAATCTTACTTTTAGAAGATGATTTTATATTGGCAGATATTTTGTATCACCATTTAAAAGAACTCTCTTATGAAGTTATACATGTAGATGATGGACAAAAGGCATTAGACGAGGCTAGCTCAAATGTATATGATTTGATGATATTAGATATCAATGTACCAAAAGTGAGCGGTCTTGATGTTGTTAAGAGCATCAGAGAGTATAATGATACAACCCCGGCTATTCTTATAACGGCTTATCAAGATACCAAGCATTTGAAAAATGGATTTGAAAATGGTTGTGATGATTATATAAAAAAACCATTTGATTTGGAAGAGTTGGATTTAAGGATTAACAATATCAAAAAAAGATTTAGTATAGAAAATGATGACATAGTTAAAATTAATGACAATACATATATGGTGCCATCAAAGAATCTACTGAATATTGATGATAAAGAGTATCAGCTTGCTAAAAAAGAGATAGAGATACTGCTCTACCTAACCAGCAGAAAAAAAAGAGTTATATCTTCAGATGAGCTGATGCAAAATCTTTGGGAATTTGAAGAGATGCCAACAGATGCGACCATCAGAGTATATATAAGAAATCTTAGAAATATCATAGGAAAAGAGAGGATTAAAACCATAAGAGGGAGTGGATACTTTTTTGATTAAAGAAGAAAAAAAAGCACTTATAAGTTTTTTAGTAATTTATACATTTTCAGCGCTTGTACTGATAGCTATAATAGCGATGTTATACTATAACAGAAGTATTGTGGAAATCGAGGATCAATGTAGTATTCAGATGAGAAATGCCTCCTTGATGAGTGAAAAAGAATTGATGCAGGCTGAGATGAATCATGTATCGTTTAAATTTGTACCCCCAAAGGGAAATCTGAGAATTGGTCTTTTTGATAAAAACAGAAAAGCCCTTTTTTCAAACTTAAAAGACAATAACATATTGTTTTCAAAGAAAGCATATAAAAATAATAAGCACCAGTATCATATAAATCAATTGGAAAAACCAGTGCTAGGCGTTTCTTATATAGTAGTTGAAACGGATGAAAGCCAAAAGCAGAGGGTAAAACTTTTAACTCTCATATACTCTGTTATTGTTGCAGCAGTTATTTTTATATTACTTATCGGGTATTTACTTAGTAAAATTTTACTAAAACCAATAAAAGATAGAATGAAAAAATTAAATCATTTCATAAGAGACAGCTCGCATGAGCTAAATACGCCGGTTTCTGCTTTGATGATGAGTACATCTGTTCTGAGAAATCCTAAAAAAATAAATCCTAGAGCGTTAAATCACATATCGGTAAGCGCAAAACTTATATCACAAATTTATAATACCCTTTCATTTGTTGCGTTTAATGACATTGACGAAAGATATGACGAAAACTTCGATTTAAAAGAACTAGTTGAGCAGAGTGTAAGATTTTTTGATGAAATTGTAAAAAGTAAAGGCAAAACTATAAAATGTTCACTCGAAAGTACCCCGGTTTATTTGGATAAAAGCACAATGCAAAAAGTGATAAACAATCTTCTCTCAAATGCACTAAAATACTCTTTTGCCAAAACACAAATTGAGGTAATTTTGAAAGATTATACACTTTGTGTTATAAATGAAGGCGAAGGCATAAACAAGGAAGATAAAAAAATGATTTTTAAAAGATTTGAGAGGAAAAGTAAAAGTGAAGGAGGATTCGGGATAGGTTTAGATATCGTCCAAAGCGTTTGTAATGAATATAATATCAAAATAAAAGTAGAATCCATACCAAATCAAAAAACAACATTTTTTCTGATACTGCCAAAACCTTGATGTCCTAATATTCATATTTTTTAGTTATAATGTAACGATAATTTTTCGCTTATTGTTAGAGAAGCAATAGTGATTAGAAATTTGGGAGGATAGTAAAATCAAAGATTCACAATTAACGGAATTATATTTTGTAGTAGGAAGCCCATTTAGGTACTATATGTTTGTTCTTTTGACAATGTTCGGCGGTTGGAATATAGCACAGGATATGATGAATATTATGGAACATAGACTAGATGTACGGGCAATCGCAGGTGAATACATCGGTATCACGATTTTATCTTTGATAGGATTTTACCTAGTCAGAAAAAATGCGATAAGAAAAATCCGAAAATTAGAAAAAAAGTAATATTGATAGAAAATTAAAGGGAGAGTAGGAAAAATGCTTCTAAAACTTTCTCTAGCAGTTTTTATTTTAATCTCATTTGTGTTCGGTGAGCCTTTGAAAAAGGTATATTTTATCGGAAATAAAATATTAAGTAAAGATTATCTATATGAGAATCTTAATATTGCGATAGATAAAGCATGGTATGATTTTTCTCAAGATAAAACTCCAAAAATTCGCAATTCAGTTGTTAAGCCACTAAAAAAAACATTGGTAAACCTGTATAAAAGTGAAGGTTTTTACAGTGTAGCAGTTGAGGCAAAAAATGGGGATAATAATATCACATTTTTTATCAAAGAGGGTGCTCCCGTAAAAATAAAAAGTATCGAAATAAAGAGTGACTTTGCTATAAAAAAATTTATAAAATTTAAAATAGGCGATAGATTTATTGTTCCAAAATTTATAAATTCAAGAGAAAATATCAAAAAAGATTTGCATAATGATGGATATTGTAATTATGATTTAACTACAAAAGCCTATGTTGATTTGAAACAACACCAAGTTAATCTTCTGTATAAATTGCAAAAAAACAAAAAATGTTTTTTTGGTAAAATAATTATAAAAACGACCAAAAATATGCCAAAAAAGATTATAAAGTCAAGACTCTCTTACGAAACAAATGAGTTTTATTCCCCCATTAAAATCAATGAAAGTTATAAAAATATTTTAGGACTGGACGCGTTTGACAGTGTCAATATAAAAGAGAGTAATTTTGGTGATAAAATAGATACAGAAGTTTCGGTAATTCCCAAAAAATCAACAATTGTCAAAAATATAGGAGTAGGTTACGAGACAGATTATGGATTTAAAACCATAATACACTGGGAAAAGAAGAATTTTTTAGGCGGAGCGAAAAAAATAGCATTTGATTTAAAATACTCAAAAGATGATAAATATATCAAAAATACATTTTTCTACCCCGCACTTTTTAAGATGAAATTTTGGAACAAGTATTTTGATTTTAAAAATGAATTTGCTTATGAAGATACTGTCTATGATAATTTTAAAGAGAAAAAACTTGTAGATATTGTTCATTTTCAAAAAGATTTGGACAATTATTCTGTAGATTTTGGGATTGATTTTGAAAATATAAAAATTTCAAAAGATATAGATTATTATTTGATAAATGACGGAAAATTTAATCTTGTTTCCCCTTTTATAAAGTTTATAATGGATAAAAGAGATTCAAAAATAGACCCAAGACAAGGTTATTATCTATCATCATATTTGGAAAGTGGCTTAACTTATATTGGCTCTTCATCTTCATATTTTAAGATGCTTGTAGAAGGCAGGGCTATAAAAACTATAAACAAGTTTACGATTGCCTTTAAAACAAAATTTGGGATGATAGAAGAGTTTCAAAAAGATTTACCCGAATCAAAACTATTTTTTGCAGGCGGAAGTTTTAGCAATAGAGCATACGGATACAATAAACTAGGCGCAACTAACGCAAAGTATAGTGGACTTGGCGGCAAGACTTTGATTGACAGTAGCTTTGAGATAGAGCACCCCATAGTCGGAAAAGTTTCTCTTGCTCTTTTTTTAGATTCTACTATGCTTAGTGTAAATGAGGCTGATTTTGGCAGTGATTTTGTGAACAGTTATGGTCTGGGTTTAAGATATAAAACCATCATAGGACCAATAAAACTAGATGTCGGATTCAATGCAAAAGATAGCTCCATTTACGCTATTCACTTTCAAATAGGACAGTCATTTTGAAAAAAAAGAGTTGGATAATTTTATTTTTTATCTCGTTTATAGTGCTAGTGGTTTATACTTTGACAACAAATATGGCACTGAACTATTTTGCAGGCAAAATTGCGGATAAGTATAATCTAAAATTTGAAGGTATCGGCGGTAGCGTAATCACAGGAATTTATGTAAATAAAATATCTTTTAAAAATAAGCCGCTTACAGATAAAATCAGTGTTAAATATAATATTTTTGATATATTAGATGAAAATCTCGAAATTTCTCTGCTTAGAGCAGATAAATTAAATATAGATAATATTAAAAGTTTTATAGACAGCTTGCCACCAAGCCAAGGAAAACAATCACTTAATCTGAAAATTGATAGGATTTTTTTAAAAATAGCTCCTTATAGTACACAAAATATAAAAGCAAACCGTATTGCGATAAACTTAAAAAATTTTATATTAACTCCCTTGAGTGCGAGTGCTGATATAGATGATATGAATTTGCACTTAAATACAAATAAAAATTATAAAAAAATATTAAAAGATTTTAAACTAAACTCTCTGAAGTCTAAAGTAATATTTGATTTTAAGCAAAGGCAACTTAAAGTAACTTTAAAGAGTAATTTCTCTTCTTTTTTCGCAAAAAATCTTATAATGGATGGAAATATAAATTACTCAAAAAACGCGAATATTGCCTATAAAGGCGTGCTACATGTAGGCTCATTTCAGAATGTAGATGAAAGAATTAAAAAACTCTTAAACGAAAGTATTATTACTTTTAATGGAGCAGATAAACAAATTAATGCCTTTTTAAAAAGTGATTATATTAAAGCCAAATATGATTCAAAGCTTAATTTTACTTCTGCAAAATTACAAATTAACTCAAAAGAAATAATATTAAATGATCTGTTTAAAGATTTAAATAACAGTGTAAAAAATGCAAAGTTTCACTTTGAGATAAATAGTGATATAAATTATAAAGATATTAACAGTACTTTACTTAACTATAAAATTAAATCAAATATAGTCAATATGGATGGCAATTTTACTTTAGGAAAAAAACTGTTACTCTCTCAAGTTACATTGCCTAAAGATTCACTTTTATTTAAATTTTATAAAAATCTTCATTCCTTGTATCTTTTTCCAATAAACATAACCGCAAAACAAAAAGATTTGAATTTCAAGATTAAAATAAAAAATAAAAATTATGATATTTTGGGAAATTACAATGCAAATAACAATAATTTTTCATTTATATCTAATTTTTTCAGCCCAAATATAAAAACAAAGATGGATATAAAAGGGAAATTTAAAGATAAAAAATTTAAGGTATTTGCAAAAATCCCCCGATTTTCATACAAATATGATAAAAATAAAAAAATTATTATAAGTGATTTTTATGGAGAATTTAGTTTGAATAATGATCTGTTGATACTAAAAAATCTCTCTATGAAAAGTAATATTTTAGATAAAAATATTAATATAAACTGTAAAAAAATATCATCATTTAATCTCAAAAATAAAAAATATGATTTTAATATTTGTTCAAATCTTTTTGATGCAAATATAAAAGGCCTTATAAAAAATTCTCTACTGGATTTCCAAGCTGATATAAAACCAAAGATTTTTATATCAAAATATTTAAAGCTAAATCTTGTTAAAACAAAAGCAATATTTGATATGAATAGTCTGTCTTTAAAGGCAAAAGTAGATGCTTTGCTGGCTTCAAATTACTCTGAGTATATCTCAATAAAAACAGATGTAAACTATACAAAAAAAAGTGGAGTTTTATATAGTGGAAAAATTGATGCGAAAGATTTTAAAAACATAGACCAAAATCTATCTTTATTATTAAAAAATTCGACACTTATTTTTAATGGTGATTTGAAAAAAGTTGATTTAAAGTCAAGCTCAAAGAAGTTAAAATTAAATAGATTTATAAAAAATTTAAGCGCTAAATTTAAAGATTCAAAATTTGATATAAATTTGCAAAGCAGTGTTTATTTTAATGATTTAAATAGCAGTAAAGTCTTATATCAAATAAATTCTAATTTGGTTGATATTGATGGATATTATCTATATAAAACAGATGAATTTAATGCAACATTGAAATTACCAAATAACTCTTTGCTTTTTGGGCTGGATAAAAATCTACATGTGAAGAAGCTTTTTCCTGCGAAATTAGATGGAAAAAGAGATAAATCAAGTATAAACTTAAAGGTAAAAAGTGGTAAATTTGATATTTTGGCTAAATACAAAATTTCAAAAAATGATCTTATTCTAAAGTTAAAAACCACCGGAATATCAGTTACTATTAAGAAAAAAGACAAATCATATAGATACAAGATAGAAATCGATTCTTTAATGGAAGCTAAAGAAGCCATCAGTAATATATATAAATTAACAGATTTAAAAGTAGATGCACAAATGGAAATAGACGGTACTTATAAAAGCAATATGGCGGTTTTCACAGTTAAAACACCTTGGTTTTTATACCAGTATGCAGATGCAAAATTTTTCTTTATCGAAAAGGGTTTATTCAATTTTTCATATCAAGATATGATTTTATCACTGAAAAATTACAAAGCCCGTTCATATATTTTGGAAAATTCTAGAAAACTTTTTTCAAATAAAACATCTACTTTCGAGTTTGAAAAAAAACCTTATGCAATAAATGCTAATGTAAATGATATCATCAAGATAAAAGGAAAGATTTCAAATAAGATTGATTTAGATATAAAAACGACAAATTATCACTTAAAAGAGCCGGAGGCTGATGTTTATCTAAGTGCTGATATAAGCTATTTTAAAGATGTTAATGGCTCTGCCATAGGCGGTAAGGTTGATCTTTTAAAAGGAGTTGTAAAATATAAACCAAAAAATTCTTATGAGATAAATGATGAAGATATAGTGTTTGTCAATGACAAAAAAACCGTAAAAAAGCAGAAGCAAAAGAGGAGCATTTTTGTAAATATTATGACAAAAAAAGATATGCTATATGTGCAAGATAAAAACAGAGTGAAATTTAAAAGCGACATAACAGTATATCAAGAGCCGGGAAAGAGTGTAAAAATTCTTGGATATGTTGAAGCTATTGAAGGGGTGTATTACAGTGATGATAAAAAGTTTGAGATAGGAGATGGAAGAGTTATGTATGATGGGGATTTTTTAAATCCTTTTTTAAATTTGAGGGCATATTATGAAAGTAAGCCATACAAGATAACGATTTTTATCGGTGGAAGATTGGGTTCTCCTTTGATAAATTTTTCTTCCAGTCCGTATTTGTCACAAAATGACATACTGTCAATTCTTCTTTTTGGAACAAAATTTTCCTCTGCCGGCAGTTCTAAAAATATATCAACTAATCAAGCTTTAGCACTTTTTGGAAATACTTTTGCAAAGGGTATAGTTAGCTCTATCGGTATAAAACTCGACAGGGTTCAACTATTGACTACAGACAAGGGTACACTGGGATTTTCTATCGAAAAGCAACTATCGAAAAAGATAAGTATCATATATCAAAATGATTTAATACAAAGCATAAAAATGAAGTATAAAAATACAAAACACATAGAAACAGATTTGACATTTTCTCCCGATTCTAGTGGCGTAGAAATACTATATAAGTGAGTTTAATTTTTCTATTTTCTCTTTTATATTTTTTGCCATTGTGATTTCTGTGACGAGAGCTATGCTTTTGGCTCCGGCATTTACCACTTCTTTGATATTATGCTCTTTTATACCGCCAATTGTCACAAAAGGGATTTTGATATTTTGTGCTACAAACTCTAAATACTCAATGCCCACAGTTGCGTAATCTTTTGTTTTTGTGTCAAATATAGGACCTACTCCAATGTAATCGGCTCCTAGTTTCAAGGCTTCTCTCGCTTGCTTTTTTGAGTGTGTGGACAACCCTATGATTTTCTCATCACCTAGCAGTTTTCTCACCTTTTTTAGTGGCCAATCATCTTGACCTATGTGGACTCCATCGGCATCTACCATTTGAGCTAATTCTATATGGTCGTTGATTATAAAAATCACACCAGCCTTTTTCGTCATTTCTCTTAGTATAACCGCTTCTTCATACATCTCTTTGAAGCTCTTGTCCTTTTCCCTGTATTGGATGATTTTTATGCCGTTTTCTATCATCTCTTTTACTATTTGTATGTTTGTTCTGCCATTTGAATACTTTTCAAAGGTTATGCCATATATCCCTTGTGGGAGAATTTTTTTATTTAAAAGCCCAAGTACATCTTTTTCTAAATAATATAATTCATATCGAATGTTTTCATAGATTTTACCAATTTCGTACATATTTGGAGTAGTTTTTGAAATTTCCTCTATTACCCTGATGGCTTCTAGCGCTCTTTTGAAATTTGCCGTGATGATTTGTGAAAGTGAATCTTTTTTGTCTAGCTTGCTCTCTTTTGTGATTTTTTTACCAATGTCGTGGCCTGAGTCTCTGTATCTTAACATATGAGAATCAAAATCTTTGAGATTTTTTCTTATGGCATGTCTGGCATCTCTTAGTTTTTTTGTTAGATTTTCATTTTCGTAATTAAATCTGCAAATATCCTCAACTACTCGAATTCCCTCAGCAGCTCTATTTACATTTGCATCAAGTATCCTATAAATTTTTTTCATATACTCTCCCAATTTTTATATACCGGCTCATAGCCTAAATCTTGTATTCTTTGTATCACTTCTTCACTCTCTCTCTTGTCTGAAATCTCAAATTGAGGTTCAGTTTTGGCTTTTGTATATCCGCCAACTTCCGTTTTTGAACCGGCCGAAAACTTCGTGGCGCAAATATTCAAAAGATTATCACGAAACTGAGAATTTTCTCTGGTTGAAATATTGATTTCTGCTCTTGGTAAAAACAGCCTGTAAGCACACATGATTTGCACAAAAGAAGTATCGTCCAATATGCCATTTGGCTTAAAATCTCCTTCGGCATCATTTATCCTCGGAATTGATAACCCAAGTTCGCATTCGAGGTATTTATCGCTCAAATACTTAGCATGAAGTCCACTGAAAAATGCCTCTTTTTGTATATCCCCGATACCAAAAAGTGCTCCAATATTTATGTTTCTAAAGCCGGCTTTTGCACCTCGCTCTGGTGTATCTAATCTATACTCATAGTTTGTTTTTTCACCGCTTACATGTACGCTGTGGTAAAGTGTTTTGTCATAAACTTCCTGATAGACGGTTAAGCCATCAACACCGGCTTCAAAAAGCACTTCGTAGTCTTCTTTGCTCATGGGATATACCTCTATAGCCACCAAAGAAAAATACTTTTTTAGAATTTTTGTAACATCACAAAGGTATTCAAGAGGTGTTATTTTTCTTGATTCTCCTGTTAAAAAAAGTATATGTTTTATGCCGGTTTTTGCTATTTCTCTAGCTTCTATTTCCACCTCTTCTAGAGTTAATTTTTTTCTGTGTATTTTGTTTTTTTTGCTAAATCCGCAATACAAACAATCACTACTGCAATAGTTTGAAACATATATAGGAAGATACAAACTTATAGTATAACCAAAGTTTGCAACTGTTACTTCATGAGCTTTTTGAGCTATTTTTTCCAAATGATTTTTAGCTTTTGGCGAGAGAAGATTTAGGAAGTCGAACTGATTTAACTCCTTTTTTTCTATAGAGGCGAAAATCATCTCATCATTTACATTGTTAAAATATTCTTTAAAGTCAAATGATTCATATTTGTTTAGTTTATTTAAAAAGCTCATAAATTTAAAAATCCGGTCAATGGCGAAGAGGCATTTGCATAACTCTTTTGTTTTTCTATTTTAGCAAGATATGCCATTCTGCCCGCTTTTATGGCTAAAGCAAAAGCATGTGCTGCTAAAGCCGGATTTTGTGCCGTTGCTATGGCGGTATTTATCAACACCCCATCCGCTCCCATCTCCATAGCCTGTACTGCATGTGAGGGAAGTCCGATTCCGGCATCAACTATAACGGGGACAAAGCTATTGTTGATAATCATTTCTATTAAGTGTTTTGTTTGGAGCCCTGCATTTGAACCGATTGGCGAGCCCAAAGGCATAACTGCACTTGCACCGGCGTCTTCAAGTTTCTTACATGTAACGATATCCGGTGAAATATAAGGCAAAACAGTAAAACCGTCTTTTGCTAAAATTTCAGTAGCTTTTACCGTCTCTTCATTGTCCGGCATCAAATACTTTGCATCATGAATTACTTCTATTTTTATAAAATTTCCACATCCAGATTCTCTGGCTATATTTGCAATTCTTACAGCTTCTTTGGCATTTCTTGCTCCTGATGTATTTGGCAAAAGTGTTATATTTTTTGGAATGTAATTTAGTATATTGTCTTGAGGGTTTTCAAGATTCACTCGTCTTAGAGCTATCGTGATTATCTGAGAACCACATCTCTCCAACATCCCTTTTATGTCGTTTTTGTCCCGAAACTTTCCGGTGCCACTTAGAAGTCTACTTGAAAACTCTTTGTCTCCAATTTTTAACATATCCACCTTATCCGCCTCCCATAAATGTTATGATTTCTACCAAATCACTATCTTTTAAGATAAAATCTTTCCATTTTTCTTTTTTTATAATATTTAGATTTACTTCTGCGACTATTCCATCGGGGTTTAATCCAAGCGAGGATGTTAAATCTTTTAAAGTTGAATTTTTTGGTATTTTTGTATCTTTTTTGTTAAGTATAATTTGCAAATCTGTAACTCCTAAAACAATTTTGTTTTTTGGATATATACTGTTTGGTGGAAGAGTGTGAAGTTTTGGCTTTCCTACGCTGGTATTATCCATATTCAGGTTCAAGGGTTAGAGAGAACTCTTCTCAGCAAAATGCACCCCTAGCAAGTTTACTTTATATTCTACAATTTTTTTCTTATAATTACCTTTCACAGGTTTTTATGGAAGCATAATCCCCCTTATCATAAAGTACAACATAGCGGAAAATATACCAGCAACTGGTACGGTTATGAGCCATGCTGCTATGATCATTTTTAAAGCAGCTCGTTTTACAAGTTGATGTTTTTTTACAACTTTTACTGCTTTTTTCTCAATTTTGCTCATGTGGATTTTTCCCTCTTCTGTTTCATTGATAATCTTTTTTTCTTCATTGATTTTACTCATAAGATTTTGAATCAGATAAGGATCCACTTTTTTTAATTTTCCTAGAGATTCCAGCTCATTCTTATACTCTTCTAGTTGTTCTAGTTGGACTTCAAGATGTGTTTTTTTGATCTCTTCTTTAATCTCTTTAACTTCATTTTTTGTCAAGTATTCTCTTAAAAATCCAACACCAAAGATTCCCCCTAGCGCTATATGAGTAGAGCTAACAGGGAGCCCTAACTGACTTGCAATTATAACCGTAATTCCGGCAGCCATAGCAACACAAAAGGCTCTTATCTGATCAAGTTCGGTTATCTCACTTCCTACTTTTTTTATCAGTTTAGGTCCGTAGAGTGCAAGACCCAAAGAGATTCCGATAGCACCTACGACCATTACCCAAAGAGGTATATGGGCTTTTGCCGAGAATGAGCTGTGTAAAATAGCATCATTTATGGCCGCTAACGGCCCTACGGCATTTGCAACATCATTTGCCCCATGTGCAAAGCAAAGAAGTGCAGCTGAAAAAATAAGTGGTATGTTAAATAATCTATTTATTGCAGCTCTTGTGTTTGGCAATTTGTCCGCGGCTCTCAGGATAGAAGGTTTTGTGATAAAGTATAAAATCAAAGCGATTATCAAACCTATGGTGCTTGCCGTGATAAAATTTAATTTGATAATATGTTTAAAGCCTTTTAAAATAATATAAGTTGCAAATACCCAGGTCATGGCAGCTATTAAGATTGGAACAATTGTTTTTGCAGCCAATTTAATATCTTTTTTAAATATAATAGTTTTTTTGATGAAAATTAAGAATCCGGCCGCTATTACTCCTCCCATAAGTGGAGATATAACCCAACTTGCCACAATCGCTTCCATTTTGGTCCAATTTACTATCCCCCAACCCGCTGCCGCAATTCCTGCTCCCGTCACTCCTCCAACTATCGAGTGAGTTGTGGAGACAGGAGCACCAAAAGCAGTTGCCAAGTTTAGCCATAATGCACCTGCTAGAAGGGCTGCCATCATGATCCAAACAAAAACATCAGCATTTTGTATAAGGGCCGGATCTATAATTCCTTTTTTAATAGTTCCCACAACATCTCCGCCGGCTATCAAAGCTCCGGCTGATTCAAATACTACCGCCAATATGATTGCTCCACCGATACTAAGAGCAGAAGAGCCGACAGCCGGTCCGACATTGTTAGCGATATCATTTGCACCTATATTCATAGCCATATAAGCACCAAAAATTGCTGAAATTACAAGTAGATAATAATTAGGCATATGTGATGAAAAAGAGTAAACATAAAATGCTACTAGAGCGATAAACAGTATTCCGATTAAAAGACGAGAAATGCTTATTGTTGTGGATTTTTTAGCGGGTTTAGAAACATTTAAATTCATAGTTATCCTAAGCGTAGTGCAAATTAAAATATTAGATTCTAAATAATAAATCTAATATTTTATTATACTTTTAATTACTTTAATTCTAGTTTTAAAGTTGTTAATAATGCACTTTGTTGCATAGAAATATAATTTCTGATTTTTTTAATTTCCGCAACATTGGGAGATATATTTAATATAATTTGATCATTAACAATATTAAATATATAAGTTGTTAATTTTATAGGAGAAAGAAAATTCTTATCATTGGCTAAAAGAAACTTAATACTTAATTCATTGTGAAATAAATCTTTTGCGGATAGTATGTCAGTTTGCTCTAATGGTACTTTTAGGGATATAGAATTTTCTGATATACTTATTATGTTTCCTTCGGCCAGTTTTTTATGCCCTTTTGTCAAAATAGCATGAATATTTTTATTTGGTTCTATTCTGACATTGCTTCTCTCAACTGGAGAAGATTTTAAGAATTGCAGATTATTTAATACAATTATAAAACGATTTCTATCGATTTTTAGTATATTTGCTTTAATGATATCTGGAATTAAATCATGTTGGATAAAAGTAAATTTTTCTTTTTCATAAAAAGGGATTTTATTTGGTTTTATTTTGACCTGTATAATCCCATCATTAAAACTATAGATTCTAGCAGTTTCTTGTATAGGAATTCCTTTATATAAATTGTTTAAATTTATATGACTTGATTTATTAAAGATATTTTGTAATATTTTAGATGAATCCATTGTGTCATAATAATCAAAATCAACTGTCCCATAAAATATCTTGTTTGAACTAGATAGTTTTGACATAACAAAATATTTATCCACTCTATCCATCAATGTTTTATAAGTATCATTCATGCTGTTTAAAGTAATTCCGATATTTTCTATATCTATGTCAAATTTATTTTTACATTCTTGCGAGAGTTTATTTATAAGAGCCTTTGATTTATGTATTTTTGTATTTTTTAAAAATATCAAAAAACTATTTTTATCTTGAAGTAAAATCGGACTAAAGTTTGTAAAAATATAAATAAATGAAATCATATCTTTAAAGCTATAAGTATCTTCTAAGTCAACTTTATACTCAAACTTGACTAAGGAAAAATAACTTTTTTCCTTTTTGGAAACATCAATATTTGCTTCAACAATTCCTCTTATAAGGTAGTTATTTATTTTCATTTCATCTGTCATACTGTATATCCTTAGTGATATTATAACTTAACTTGCTATAATTTCGCAATAAAACAATAAAATTTTTGAAGGTATCAAATGAATAAGAAATTTAAAGAAGATTTAGGCAAATTATACGATTTAATAAGCGCCAATCAAAAGGAACTCGGAACTTTTTATGGACTTGTAGAGAATAAAACATATAAAAATGACAAGATTCGTATGTATGTGGATGAGTTTTTAGATGAGTGTGGATTAGATAATACTAAAGAGAATTATCTAGCCCTGCTTAGCAGGCTTATAAACTTAAGAGATGAGCAGTTTGTGCAAGTTTTGAGAAAAGCTGGCAACTGTGAAGATGAAATTAAAGCAAAAAGATCATTGGCTTATCTGTGGACAAAGAATTTCCATATTTTAAGACACGAAAAACTTTTGAGCAAGATAGAAGAAAAAGAATTATTAAATTCTTTTTACAGGGAGCTTTTAAGAGGAGTTCATGCGATTGGTTTGATTATGAGTGACTGGCAATACGATTGGAATGAATATATTATCGACAATATTAATTCAAACTTAAAAGATAAATTTGGGGAAAATGTTATAAAATATTTAAAAGAATCTGATTTGTTTGAAAAAGATGAGTATGGAAATGTAACGGATAGATCTTATTCTGTCTTGTCTGATAAAGACGGAAAATTTGAGATTTTAACTTATGCACAGTTTTTTGTAAATTATACAGAAAAGATGAATCTTGAGTTTAAAGAACTGATAGAAAAGTTAGAAAGTTTTGAAGACAATGATACAAATCAAAAAAAGAGTTATGTTGCCTACTTTAAAGCTTTGCAAAGAGCATTTTGTGAAAAAGACAAAACGATGTTGTTGTTGCGATGGAAAGATGTTGACAGGACTTGGATGAGTGTAACTTCGCCTATTCAGGTTGGGCATCCTCTTGAGTATTACGAAGACCATTACAGAAAAGCGGTAGCTTTGGAGTGGGATGTGAGATTGACAAATCCTAGCAATATAAATGCGAATAAAATTTATGATTCTATATCCAATATGTATAAAAAACTTTTTGATAAAATAAATGTTGAATCTTGGCATATTTGGGAAAGAACAACAGAAAATCTAAAAAGAGTACAACTTTATATCGGACGACCCGCATTATATTATGCAAGCGAATTTAATGGTCTTTTTTCAGCACAAGTTGTTCCAAATGATGAGCAGGTAAGTAAAGAGAGAGGGAAAAAGATTTTTGCATTTGCAGATAATATTTTAGATACCCAAAGAGCTAAACCGTTTTTGAAGATTGAAAAAGTTGTGTTTGGTAAAGATTTTTTAAATAAAGAGCGAGAATTAATTTTCAAAAAAGACAAAATCTGGCATAAAGTTTATGAAGTTAGCACTATTGGGCACGAGTTTGGTCATATCTTGTGGTTGGACTTTGACAGTGAAACTTTGATGAATAAAAGCGGAGTTTTTAAAAATATAGAAGAATTCAAAGCAACGACCGGTGGTTTGGTGGCATTTTTTATGAATGAAGATAAAGAGATAAAAGAGTATGTTTTTTTGGAACTTATAAAAAGAGCCATAGGGTTGATTGCATGGAGAAAAACAGGTGAAGTTGAGCCTTATTATTGCGAAGGACTGATACATCTTAAAGCACTTTTTGACAGTGGAGTTTTGGATTTTGATGAAAAATTATCACTTAGAATAAATGATGAAACATATGAAAAGTTGAAAAATTGGTACATGCAAACTTATGAGATACTCGCGATACATTATTTGCAAAAAAAAGATGCTAAAGAATTTTTGGAAAAATTTGTTACTAAAAAAGATGGAGACTATATGCCAAAAGAGGAAAAAATTCACTCTTTTGTTGAGTATTATTGGAATTTACATCAGGATATAGGACGGGAAATTGATGAAACGGAAGACAAAAAAGAGTGGTTATGCCACATTTAGTTCACAAATTTACATATAAGGAGTTGTTGTGAAAAGTATAATATTTATTTTGGGTTTTGTTGTTTTTTTTAGTGGCTGTGCACCACAATATGCTGTAAGAAATCAGTACATTCCGCCTCTTGATCAAAAATCAAAAGTTTGTTTAAAAGAGTGTTTTTATCAAAAACAGGCATGTCAGCAAAGGTGTGAAGAAGATTATAGTGATTGTTTAAGTTATGCCAACGAAAGAGCCAAGAAAATACAAATAAGAACAGATAAAGATTATAAACAAAGGTACGAAAATTACTTGGCTAGGCAAAATGATTATAATCTTGAAATATATGATTGGCAAAATAGATACGATGAGCGGTATAAAGATTGGAGATATTTTAATAAAAAATGCTCCAAGAATAATGATAAATATGCTTGTGAGAGAGAGTATTACTTAAGATATATAATTAAAAGATTAAGAAGAGATAGACCGGTTGAACCAAGGGAGCCGAGGTATATCACTTTTAGTGAAAATTTGGCAAACCAACAAAAGAGTTGCTCTAAAAATTGTGGTTGTAGCAATCTTTATGACAGTTGCTTTATAAGCTGTGGAGGTGAAATTGTGCCTCATAAGATTTGTGTCAGAAATTGTGATTAAAAAAATCTTAAGAAACTTTTTTTATTGCTCAGATACTTAAAAATTAAGATTTAAAAGAGTATCATATCAAAAATAAAAATCCCAAAATAAGAAAATTTAGTGAAAAAACATGTAGCTGAGCAAACCGTCATATTTTTTAGTGTAAGCAAGTGGATATTTTTGTCCTCCTTTGTGGGAGTAATTATAGGTGCTTTAATGGCGCTGTTTTTATGGTTATTAGAGTATTCTGTTAATCACAGAGGAATCTTGGAAATACCATACTATTTTATACTACCATTAGCACTCCCCTTAACTGTATTTGTCATAAGAACTTTTGCGCCAACTGCTCAAGGGCATGGAACTGAAAAGGTTATTGAAGCAGTCCATAAAAATAATGGCAAGATAAAAGTTGCCGTTATGCCTATAAAACTTTTAGCGACAATTTTTACTATTTTTGCAGGTGGTTCTGTAGGAAAAGAGGGCCCCGGAGCGCAGATTGGTGCGGGAGCTTCTTCGGTCGTTGCTTCTATCTTAAAATTTAGCGATGTCGATAGAAAAAAATTAGTTATTTGTGGTATCAGTGCCGGTTTTGCCTCTGTTTTTGGAACTCCGATTGCCGGAGCTATATTTGGTATAGAGGTTTTAACAATAGGTATTATTTTGTATGATGTACTTTTGCCGTCATTTATAGCTGGATTTGCAGCATTTACTACAGCGCAACTTTTAGGAGTTGATTATACATATTTTGATATACATTTTTTTAAATCAGTAAATTTAGATTTACCCCTTATTGCCGAGGTTGTAGTAGCGGGTATATTTTTTGGATTTGTAGCAGATTTTTTTACAACAGTATTAAATGAAACAGAGCGAATAATTAATGAAATAAAATATAATAGATATTTGAAAGCATTTGCAGCAGGTATTTTGATGGTTATTGCTACTTTGGTGGTAGGTGATAGATATCTTGGACTTGGACTTGGCGTCATAGAAAATGCACTCGATCCAAATGGATTTTTATCTGCTGATATTCATTGGTATGATTTTATACTGAAGACTATTTTTACTTCTATCTCTCTTGGAAGTGGCGGAAGCGGTGGAATTGTAACGCCAATTTTTTATGTGGGAGCAACAAGCGGTGTGGTATTTGGGCATCTGATACACAATCAAGTTGCACTTTTTGCAGCTCTTGGATTTGTTAGTGTATTGTCAGGTACAACAAATGCTCCTATCGCTTCTGTCATTATGGCAGTTGAGCTTTTTGGTATAGAAATAGCTCACTATGCTGCGATTTCAGCAGTTATTGCATTTTTGGTATCCGGTCACAGAAGTGTGTTCCCGTCCCAGAGGATAGCTATGAGTAAGGCTGGAAATATAGAAATTGATGAAGGTGATGATATAGAACACTCAAGTATAAGTATTCACACGAAAGATTTGGAGAAATATAAAAATATCAGATCTACATTAAAGTATAAAAGGTTAAAATGGCAGGCAAAAAGATTTGATTCCAAGAAAAGACCAAAATCTTAAATTTCTAAGAAAAATTTATAAGCAACGAAAAACATGATAAATGCTGTAAATATGTCCAGCAGTCTCCAGGTTAATGTTTTTCTGAACAGTGGTATAAGAATTCTACTTCCATAAGCCAGTGAAAAGAACCATATAAATGATGCACTTATAGCTCCAAATATAAATATGTTTTGTTGTGTTCCCTTAAAATGGCTTCCGATGGATCCTACCAGCATTAGGGTGTCTAGATATACATGTGTATTTAAAAGTGATATTGCCAAGGTTGCAACTATGGTTTGGTGCAAATTATTTTTTTCTTTTTTGGCTGAAATTTTCATGTTTTGAGGATTGAGGGCATTTTTTAAAGCCAAAAATCCATATAGAATTAAAAATATAATCCCAAACCAAGTGATGTATATGAAAAAAGAGGGATATAACTCTAGAATTTTACCAACACCTTTGACGCCAAATATCATAAGAGTTGCATCAAGCAGAAAACATATCAAAGCAATAAGAAGGGTGTGTTCTTTTAAAAGTCCTTTTTTAAGTACATAAATATTTTGTGCACCAATTGCTACAATTAGTCCGAAACTAATCAAAAAACCCTGTAAAAAAATATCTATAATATAGCCTTACTGAAAAAAGGTGGTGGCTTGAGACAGAATTGAACTGCCGACACGGTGATTTTCAGTCACCTGCTCTACCGACTGAGCTATCAAGCCATATATTTGAAGATTGAAATTATAGCCGAATAACTTTAATATTGGCTTATTTGGTTTTTAAGTAATTGTTTTGTATAATAACAACATCAGTTAATAAATATATTTGGAAATAAATGCTTAAAAAGATACTAGTGGGTTTTACGGTTGCTTTTCTTCTCTTGCAAACTTTAAATGCCCAAGATATAAATACCCTACTAAACAGCTTGGCCGAGAAAGATGATTTGTCGGTACATACCAAAAAAGAAAATGCCGGTTATCTCATCATATTCACCCGTCAAGATTTAGACAGGATGAAAACCCGCTCCTTAAAAGAGTTGATAGAGAAGATTCCTTTTGTAAGATACAACGAAAACTCCAGAGGGTTGAGTGACCCATATTTTCAACCTTATCAAGCTAATAATCCTTCAAGAATTCGTATTTATATAAATGATAGAGAATTGCTCTCCCCTATGTTTGGCAATGGATTGCAGATTTTAGGGCAGATGGATATGGCATACATAGATCATGTAGAAGTTTATATAGGACTTCCTTCCTATGAGATTTCCATAGAACCTGCAGCTACGGTAATAAAATTATATACCAAAACGGGAAAAAGGGAAAATACCTCTGTGTTTGGTATCTCAGGCGGAAGCTATGGAACAAGTGACACTTATGGTTACACTGCTAAAGATATGAAAGATTTTTCATATTTTATATATGGTGACCATCGTAATTTAAAAAGGGAAAAATTATATAATCAAGGAAATCTTCTTTCAAGAGATAAAGAGACGGGGAACTTTTATGCTCAACTTACCACGGCGATTTCAAGATTTGAATTTCAAGCTATAAAAGGGAGCATGAATAATTTTTTAGGCAATAGTTGGAATATGACACCACAAAACTCTACTACAGATTTTACCTATCTTTATGCAGGATACAACTTTACTTCACCGGATAAGAGCGTAAAGGCTAATATCAACTATACATACGCTATATACGATTATTTTGATAGCTCAAATGCGCCTCTAGGATTAAATCCAATCTCTGTTTATCCATTTTATGCCCCATTTTACACAAACAGAGTAAAGATGCATGAAGATTTGTTGGATACTCAGATTACAAAAAAATTAAATTTTAGCAAATCCTCTTTACTGCTTGGTTTTAGAAACAGATATAAAAAATTTACTAGCGATATACACACTAGAAATAGTATTTCGGTCCCAACTAGCAGCAATTATAATTATGAAGATATAGTTTCAGCTTATGAAGAGTTTGATTATATGCTCAATAAGAAAAATAGATTGATTTTTTCTTCAAGCATTGATAAGTATTTTGAAGGAGGAGGAATTAACGGAGAAACTATATATGGGATTAGACTAGGGCATATATATCATAATGATATTTATACGCAAAAATCTTTTTTCTTTTATGGAAAATTTAGGGCTACTCCATATGCACTTTTAGTTAATGATTCTCTGCTTGTTAATCCAGGTGATTTGAAGTCCGAGAAATCGTATGCAATTTCGACAAAATCAATTTGGAAACTTGAAGATTTGACAACTTCATTGCTTTTTGCCAGAACAGTTTTAAATAATCATATATATTTTAATCCTACAAGCGGGAGCTATAAAAATTCTACAGATAAATATGTATTTGATTCTATTTCTTATAAAAACAGCTACGCACTAAATGTAACTGACAAGATAGAGTTTAATGCCTGGATTTCATTTGAAGATTATGGTAAAAATGCAAATGATAGATATGAAACAAAACACGGAGGATATGTAGCATTATTTAAGAAATTGGGTAGCATAGATACATATAATGCCATCACTTATCGTGATGGTTACGACAATCTTTCGTCAGGGTGGAATTATAATATTACATTAAGTTATCCATATTCAAAGCATCTCTCACTTTTCCTAAAAGGAGAAAATTTATTTAAAGATGCTGTAAAGGCAAATTATTACCGTGTAAATCCTTTAACTCAACAAGTCACAACGCTAGATAATGTTTCTGTATTTGATAGAACAGTTTGGTTGGGTATGGAGTATGAATTTTGAAAACACTCTTTTTATTCATATTTGTCATATCATCACTTTTTGGTTCAAATGTACAAAAGCTGGAGATGCAAATATTGTCTTCTGTAGCACATGCTTTGGTGCATAAAAAATATATTAATGTTTGCATAGATGATAAAAATCTTGAGAATCTTAAGGGGTACTCAAAAACTTTAAAATTTGTTTCCTGTGATAAAGCGGATATAGTATTTACTGCTGAAGATTCTGGTATGGATAAAAAATGCAAAACAAATATAATATTTTCCACATCATATTATTTATATTCTCACTCTTCTGTTATGACCGGAGCATTTTTTTGGCAAAAGGGAAGACCAAATATAATATTTAGAAAAAAACAGCTCAAATATCTAGGTATAAACCTACCCAAGAATTTTAATAAATATATAGAATAAAATTCTATGAAAAAAATTAATTTTTCCGTAAACTCATTTTTCTTTTTTGTTTCGATGGTTTTTATAGTTATGATTGGCGGATTGTACTTTCAGTTTGGCGAAGTTATTAAAGAGACAAATCAAGAAATCAACAAAATTGAGATAAATCGTGCTAAAAGTTTAACAAACAAAATTGTTGTACATGTAAAAAGTAAAATAGATAATAATTTTTCACTTCTGTTTAAGAACAAAGCTTTAAGGAGTGAGATATCTAACTTTTTGTCTTTAAATATTACCAATGAATTCAAGTATATATATGTCATATACAAAGATAAAAAAGGAGCATATAGATATTTATTAGATGGCTCACTCGGCTCAGATAAAGGTGAATTTAAACAAAAATTTTATCCTGTATTGGAAAATCTATGGAAAAGCTCTTTTTCTAGCAATACCCCTGTTTTTGGTTTTCAAAACAAAGTGGATGGGCTATGGGTGACCTACTTGCGTCCTATAAAAATCTTTGGTGTTACAAAGGCTATGTTGGTGGTGGATATCTCAACTAGCGAGTATCAAAATCTAAATAATTTTTTAGTTCCTTTGTATAATTTCCTGAAGATATTTTTATTTGTTTTGATAGCGATAGTTTTAGTTGTTTTAGTGCAACTGTATATGTTTTATGTGGAACGCAAAAAGAGTATAGCCGATCCACTAACACTGCTTTATAACAGAAATTATTTAAAAGAAATTTGGAAAAAAGTTAATCTCAAAAAAATATCAGTTATGATGCTGGATATTGACCATTTTAAGATGGTAAATGATAAATATGGGCATGATATAGGGGATATAGTGCTTAGTTCGATTGCAAAAAGACTGATGCGCGAAACCAGACTAGAGGACAAAATTATAAGATATGGCGGTGAGGAGTTTTTAATATTGCTAAAATGGCCAAAAAGCGATGAAAAAGTGGTGCAAATAGCAAATAGAATTCGTGAAGCCATTGCTAATGAAAAAATAAGAATTGATGAAGATTTGAGCATAAATATAACAGTGTCAATAGGACTGAATATATATCCTTGTAGAGATAAAACATTTAAAGAAGCAATTAAAACTGCAGATAAAATGCTTTACTTGGCAAAAAACAAAGGTAGAAATACAATAGTGCATACCAGCCTTAATGCAGAGAATAATCTAAGCACACAAAAAGGTAAATATAAAAAATGAAAGAATTAAATTTTATATCATGGAATGTAAACGGTATAAGGGCAGTCGATAAAAAGCAGGCACTAAGATGGATAGATGAAACGCCGGTTGATTTTTTGGCACTGCAGGAGATAAAAGCTGAACTTGAAGAGATACCAAAGAGTATATTTGATAAGGAATTTTTTGAGTTACATGTAAACTCATCTTGCAAAAAAGGACAATCGGGAGTCGCGCTTTTTACAGATATAAAACCTATACATGTAGAGACTGCAAAAGATGTTGATATATTAAATGAAGGGCGTATTAATGAGTTTCACTTTGGAAATATTGCATTTTTAAATGTTTATTTTCCAAATGGACAGAGGAATGATGAGAGGCTAGAGTACAAGATGGCATTTTATGAAAGATTTCTATCTCATTGTGAAGCCTTGAAAAAAGAAGGCAAATCCATAGTGATTTGCGGAGATGTAAATACTGCTCACAAAGAGATAGACATCGCTCGACCAAAAGCAAATGAAAATACTTCCGGATTTTTGAAAATGGAGAGAGATTGGCTGGATAAGTTTTTATCTTATGGTTATGTGGATACTTTTAGGTATGTGCATGGTGATGAAAAAGACAGATATTCCTGGTGGTCATACAGGGCAGGAGCAAGAGGAAATAATGTTGGCTGGAGAATTGATTATTTGTATGTTTCCGAAGATTTGAAAGACAAAATAGTCGATGCGCAAATTCATGATGATATAATTGGAAGTGATCACTGCCCTATCAGTTTAAAGTGGCAAGTTCTTTAAACAGATTTCCACGAGCTATATAAGAGCTAAACTGATCAAGACTTGCAGCAGCAGGGGAGAGTAAAACCGTTGTTTGTGTAGTGTGTATTTTTTGTATCTCTTTCATCGCTTCTTTTAGTTCATATGAAGCTGTTACTTTTTTGCCTATATTGTTGCAAAAATTCACTATTTTGTCGGTATTTGTACCTATCGCAAATACCTCTACATGTAGAGCTTTCAACATATCAAAAAGAGGTGTCAAATCTACGCCTTTATCGTCACCACCGAGGATAAGAATCAAATCTCTATCTTTATATCTTTTGACTGCCTCCAAAGTTGCGTCTAGGTTCGTACCTTTTGAGTCATTTACCCAAACTCTGCCCTGGGCATCTTTGAATTCTTCTAATTTGTGAGTATCTGTTTTAAATTGGTTAAATTTTTCATAATCAATTTTTCCGAGCAATATCTTTTCACAGGCAAGTGCAAGCAGGGCATCAAGTAAAAAAGGAGCTTGAAATTTCACATTTCTTATATCAATATTTAGTTTTTTAGCTAAGTCATATTCGTCTATATAAGTGATTACTCGTGAGGATGTTTTTATGTTTTTGTAGGTTTCGGGTATAATCGCGATACTGCCCTCGATCATCCTATAAATCGGGCTGAGTTTTGCTTTTTCATACTCTTTAAAACTTCCATGCCAACTTAAGTGATCAGGTTTTACCGGTAAAAGCGAGTAGATATCAGGAGTGGCTATCTTTGTTTGATAAAGCATATATGAGCTGGTTTCAAGTATCCACATTTTGTCAGATTTATTCAAATTCGCAAGCGGATTTCCTATATTTCCTCCACATTCACTGCCTTTTTCTTTAAAGATAAAATCGAGCATTTGAGTAGTAGTTGTTTTACCGTTTGTTCCGCTTATCCAGATTGAATATGGCATATCTTTCCGGAAAAAGTCATATTCGCTGAGTATATTGGTTGCTTTTTGCATAAGAGGATGTTTGAGCGGAAAACTAGGGCTTGGAATTTGAATATCAGAATTTTTCGGATCAAATTCACTTGGCGGAAGCAGTTTGTTGCCAAATTCATCAAAACTTTTTTCTTTGAAGCAGTCATCAAAAATTTGGCAATTTTTAAATCTTTTTGCTATCGCTTTAGTTGTTTTCCCGTGACCAAATAGTGCTATCATCTGATTTTAAGTGCAGTAAGAGCTATGATATTTGATATAAGAGCCATAATCCAAAATCTTACTATTATCTTGTTTTCAGCCCACCCTTTTATCTCAAAATGATGGTGAATCGGTGCCATTAGAAATACTCTTTTTTTTCTGGTTTTAAAACTTCCAACTTGCAAAATAACAGAAAGAGTTTCTAATACAAAAACAAAACCCACTAAAAAGAGTAAAAATTCATTTTTAGAGATTATTGCCATATATCCGATAAAAGCTCCAAGACTCAGGCTTCCACTGTCTCCCATAAAAACTTCTGCGGGATAGCAGTTGTACCACAAAAAACCAACAAGAGCTCCGGTGAGGGCAGCTGCGATGATAACAACTTCTCCGATTCCGCTTATCTTTGGTAAAAGTAAAGAGCCACTAAGTATGGCATGTCCACTGATATAAACAAAAACTCCCAGAGTCAGCATGGACATTATGGATGGCACAGTTGCCAATCCGTCTAATCCATCAGTAAGATTTACGGCATTGCTTGAAGAAACCATTACCAATGCCCAAAAAACGACCATAAACCACCCTAGATTTATTATAGGATACTTGTAAAAAGGTACATATAAATCCCCATTTAAAATGGTGCTAGTATATAAAAAATAAGCCATAACAAGAGCAGATGCCAGTTGTAATATAAATTTTGTTTTGGCATTCATCCCCGAAGTGTTGTTTTTGCCAACAATTTTAGATATATCATCTTTTATGCCAATCAAGCTGAATAAAGTGATAATGCCAAAACCGATAAGTGCAAAGTCATTTGTTAGTTTTACACATATTAAAATAGCAATAAGGGCCGAAAAAATTATAATCAAACCACCCATAGTTGGTGTATTTCCTTTAGCTTGGTGAGTTTGCGGAGCAAGAGAGTATATTGGTTGATTTGCTTTTTTTGATTTTGCCCATTTTATAAATTTTGGCATTAAAAAAATACTGAGTATCAAAGCGATAAAAAAAGCGATACCTGATCGTACTGTTATATATTGAAAAATATTGATGTGTGTTGTCTGATAGAGCCAGTAGAGCATAAAAAATCCATTTATATTTTATTGAAAGTATTATTTTAGTAGAATATTGCTTATAAGTCTATTTAAAAGGCAAAAAAATGAAAGTACAAAAGACAATATTGGTCATAACTGACGGTATAGGATACAATCCGAGCAACAGAGCAAATGCTTTTGCAAATGCTAAAAAACCTACTTATGACAGACTTTTTAAAGAAGTTCCGAATTCTCTAATCAAAACTTCAGGTCTTGCCGTCGGGCTTCCTGAAGGACAGATGGGGAATAGTGAAGTAGGGCATATGTGTATAGGAGCCGGACGCGTGATGTACCAAAATCTAGTAAAAATTTCACTTGCTATAAAAGATAAGACTCTTAAAAACAATCCCGCTTTAAAAGATATTTTAAAAGTCAAAGGTGATATACACATCATAGGACTTGTCAGCAACGGTGGCGTGCATTCGCATATTGATCATATAATAGCGTTGGCCGGTATTGCTAAAAAAGCAGGTAAAAAAGTTTTTCTACATGTTATAACAGACGGAAGAGATGTGAGCCCTGTTTCCGGTGTAGAGTTTATAAAAGAGTTGGAAAATATCTGTGATGACGATATAAAAATTGCTACGATTTGCGGAAGATTTTATGCTATGGATAGAGACAACAGATGGGACAGGATTGAAAAAGCATATGATGAAATCGTAAATGCCAAATCTAAAACCGATAAAAGCCCGGAAGATTATATCAAAGATTCTTACTCTAAAGATATCACAGATGAATTTATAGAGCCGATTTGTATGTCAGATTATCACGGAATGAAAAAAGATGACGGTGTGATTTTTGCAAACTTTAGAAACGATAGAATGAGAGAACTTTCAAAAGCTATAGGAATCAAGGATTTTAGCGAGTTTAAAAGAGAAAAAGGGGTATTTGAGTGCATCACTATGGCAGAGTATGATGCATCATACCCATTTGAGGTTATGTTTGCCACAACCCCGCCTAAAAATACTCTAGCAGATGTGATTTCTGATAACGGTCTTTCTCAAATCCATATAGCTGAGACTGAAAAATATGCACATGTGACTTTCTTTTTAAATGGCGGTGTAGAAGAGCCAGATACCGGTGAAAGCAGAGTTTTGATACCAAGCCCGAAAGTAGCCACTTATGATATGTTGCCCGAAATGAGCAGTGTCGAGGTTGGAGATGCAGTGCTTACATCCATGGATGAGGGATATGATTTTATAGTTGTAAATTTTGCAAATGGAGATATGGTAGGGCATACCGGAAATTATGATGCAGCCGTAAAGGCAGTTGAGGCCGTTGATAAGCAACTCGGGAGAATTCTGAATAAATGCGATGAAAAAGATTATTCTTTTATTTTGACAAGTGATCATGGGAATTGTGAACAAATGTCAAATGAAAATGGAGAGATACTTACAAATCATACAACATTTGATGTTTTTTGTTTTGTTAAAGCAAAAGGTGTAAAAAAAGTAAATAATGGTGCACTAAACAATATAGCACCGACAGTTTTAAAATTGATGGGTTTAAAAATTCCAAAAGAGATGGATAAACCACTTATATGAAGGACAAAAATGAATTTTACAGGTAAAAATGTTTTAGTAACAGGTGCAGCCAGTGGTATAGGCAAACAAATTGCTATTACACTTGCTGGTTATGGCTTAAAAGTTTGGATAAATTATCGTTCACGCCCGGATGAAGCAGATGCTTTGAAAAAGATGATTGAAAATGATGGCGGAGTTGCTGCTGTTATAGGTTTTGATGTGGCTGACGATAAAGCTTTTATTGAAGGGGTAAAAACCGTAGTTGACAGTGACGGCGAACTTTCATATTTAGTTAACAATGCGGGTATAACACATGATAAACTGGCAATCAGGATGAAAACCGAAGAGTTTGAATCTGTTATAAAGACAAATTTGACTTCTGCATTTGTCGGATGTCGCGAAGCACTTAAAGCGATGAATAAAAAAAGATTTGGCAGTGTTGTAAATATTGCTTCTATCGTAGGGGAAACAGGCAATGCAGGGCAAGTAAATTACAGTGCAAGTAAGGGTGGTATGATTACTATGACTAAAAGTTTTGCATTTGAAGGAAGTGCCAGAGGTATTAGGTTTAATTCTGTAACTCCGGGCTTTATCGAAACAGATATGACGGATAAATTGAGTGAGGAAGTTAAAAAAAGCTATACAGATAAAATTCCTTTAAAAAGATTTGGAAGCGCTGAAGATGTTGCACAGGCAGTCGCTTTTTTACTTAGTGACAACTCTTCTTATGTAACAGGGACCACACTAAAAGTAAATGGTGGATTGTACATGTAGCGTATTTTAAAGTTATTTTTGATAGAATGATAAAAATTTTTTAAAGGAGTTAGTGATGGCACTAATTGAAGAAGTAAAAGAAGTAGTTGTTGAGCAATTAAATGTAAATCCGGATGAAGTAAAAGAAGAGTCGAAATTTGTAGAAGATTTAGGCGCAGATTCATTGGATGTAGTAGAGTTAGTTATGGCTCTAGAAGAAAAATTTGATATAGAAATTCCGGATACTGATGCAGAAAAAATTATAACTGTAAATGACGCTATAAAATACATAGAAGAACATAAATAGAATAAATTTTTACACCGGGCATTTTAGCCTGGTGTATTTTTAGTGCAAATTAAGGAGTTGTTTTGAGAAGAGTAGTTGTTACAGGATTAGGTATGATTAATTCGGTAGGACCTGATAAAGAGAGTTCTTTTAAGGCTATAGTTGATGGACAATGTGGCATTAAAAGTATTAGTTCATTTGATACAACTAATCACACGGTAAAAATTGCCGGAGAAATTACTGATTTTGATCCAAAAACTGTTATGAATCCAAAAGATGTAAAAAAAGCAGATAGATTCATTCAGCTAGGCATTAAAGCTGCACACGAAGCCATGGAAGATGCTAAATTTGACTCATTTGACGGAGATAGATTTGGTGTTAGCTCGGCTTCGGGAATCGGCGGGTTGATAGCTATTCAAAAAACTTCAATAATTTGCAATGAAAGAGGGCCAAGAAGAATTTCGCCATTTTTATCCCTTCGGCTTTAGTAAATATGCTAGGCGGTTTTGTTGCGATTGAACACAAAATTAAAGGACCAAATCTCTCTAGTGTTACGGCATGTGCGGCAGGAACTCACGCTATTAGTGCTGCTGCTAAAACCATAATGCTAGGTGGTGCAGATAAAATGCTTGTTGTTGGAGCAGAAGCCGCCATATGTGCTGACGGAGTCGGTGGTTTTTCAGCCATGAAAGCGCTTTCAACTAGAAATGATGATCCCGAGCATGCATCACGACCGTTTGACAAAGACAGAGATGGATTTGTTATAGGAGAAGGTGCAGGCGCACTTGTACTGGAATCATATGATGATGCAGTAGCTCGTGGCGCTCATATATATGGCGAGTTGATAGGTTTCGGCGAGAGTGGAGATGCTTATCATATAACTACGCCAGATCCTGATGGAGCTTTTAGAGCTATGAGAGCTGCTTTTGAGATGGCAGGCAAACCAAAAATAGACTATATAAATGCACACGGAACAAGTACGGCTGCAAATGATAAAAATGAAACTGCTGCCATCAAGCAACTTTTTGGTTCAGAAGTTCCTTTGATTAGTTCTACAAAAGGACAAATAGGACACTGTCTAGGAGCTGCTGGTGCAATCGAAGCAGTAGTCAGCCTTATGGCTATGAGAGATAAAATACTACCTCCTACTATAAATCTGGTAAATCCTGATCCGGATTGTGATTTGGATTATATACCAAATGTAGCAAGAGAGGTTAAAGCAGATATTGTCATGAGTAACTCTTTTGGTTTTGGTGGGACAAACGGCTCAGTTATCTTTAAAAGAATTTAGGAAAAAAAATGGCAACTTATCTTGATTTTGAGCACAACATAAAAGAACTTGACGAAGCAATATCTAGTGCTAAACTTAAGGGAGATATGCCAGCAGTTGAAATTTTAGAAAAAAATCTTAAAAAAGAAGTTTCAAAAGTTTATAAAAATCTAGATGATTATCAAAAGCTACAACTTGCACGCCATCCTGATCGCCCATATTTTATGGATTATGTTAGGTTGATTCTAGATGACGGATATCAAATTCACGGCGATAGAGCTTTTCGTGATGATCAAGCAATATTGGTATATATCGGTTATATCGGTGGTAAAAAAGTTATTCTCATTGGGCAACAAAAAGGCAGAGGTACAAAATATAAATTAAAAAGAAATTTTGGTATGCCTCATCCTGAAGGCTATAGAAAAGCACTTAGAATTGCCAAGATGGCAGAAAAATTTGATATTCCAATTCTTTTTCTTATAGACACGCCAGGTGCATTTCCAGGGCTTGAGGCTGAAGAGCGGGGGCAGAGTGAAGCGATAGCTAAAAATCTTTTTGAATTTAGTGATATGAAAACTAAAATGCTTTCTATCGTTATAGGAGAAGGTGGAAGTGGCGGAGCATTGGCTCTAGGAGTTGCAGACAAACTTGTGATGATGAAATACTCTGTTTTTTCTGTTATTTCACCCGAAGGTTGCGCCGCTATTTTGTGGAATGACCCCTTAAAACAAGAAGCAGCTACAAAAGCCATGAAGATAACCGCTGATGATTTATATAAGATGGGCTTGGTTGATGATGTATTGGATGAACCTATCGTTGGTGCCCATAGAGACAAAAGTGGAGCCGCAAAAATTATAAAAGACTACTTCTTGAAATTTCTTGATGATATGAGCAATATAAGTGATGAAGAAAGAGTCAAAAGAAGAGTAGAAAAGATACTTTCAATCGGTGCTTACGAAGAAAAATAATACATTTTATACACAAACTGCATAAATATTTTTATTAAACAAATATAATTAATTTCACAAAATATAAAAATTTCAGGTTTAACCTGCTATTTAATGATAATAGGGCTATTTATATTGTTTTTAACTATTGTAATACATCTGATATAAAAACTTCAATTATAAAAAAATATTATCACCTTATATTAACTATAAGCTAATTAAGTCAAAATTTATTTAAAAATACCTATAATACATGTAAAGGGGGGAGTAAAATAAAGGATAAATCATGTGGGTTTTGAGATATCTTTTGACCATTAGTCTTGCGGTTTTTTTTCATATGGGATAAACTTTGCACAAAAAATAGGTAAATTATCGGATTTGACGACTAAGTCGTTTTTGATAAAGCCAAATATAGGGCTAGGGGATTTTATCGGCAAAAAAAAGGAGATAGTTTCTAGCATCACCAGTATAGGAAAATTTGATGCCTCGAAATCTATTTTTAAACTTACATGTAGAGCTTCTAAAGGCAAATGTCCAAAAACTTTAAATAAATCAATTACTTTAAATCCTATAAAACACGAAAAAACTCTTAAAATTTATTGGCCGAAGAGAACTTCGCGGGAGAATTATACGCGAGGTTTATTTTATGTTATGGCAACAGCAAACTATACAAGTCACCATATAAGACTATCTAATTCATATGCCTTATACAAATCATTATGGGCTTACAGGCAATACATGGACGATCTATACTATAAAACTCTTCAATTTGGAGGTAATTTTCCTGCTCCAAATATAGTTAAAATCTCAAAAAAGTGCAGATATAATATAAAGATAAATGATATAAGGAGTTGATTATGAAAAATTTTATAATATTGTTTCTATTTTTATTTGTGAGTGCAAATTTATATTCACAGAATAATTTAACAACAGATGATATTAATCTTCTTACTCCATCGGGTAACAAGTTGGTTGTTTCTAAAAAACCTTTAATTAAATGCAAAATCAATAAAAATTTTTCAAAGAAAGATATGATTATTATGCTAGATGATACTGACATTACAGCGATGGTTGCTTTTAACGCGAATGGATTTGAATATAGACCATTTATGCCATTGCCGTCAGGTGAACATACTCTTAGTGTGACGATACCAAGTGATAATGGAGATATACAGAAAGATTTGAGTTTTACTACAAAACAATCAAAATATTTTGATACTGCTGAAAATAAACTCACAATTTCTCCACTCTATGAAGCTACAATAAAAAAGCCAACAACTGATAATGAAACGCCTTATTCAAAACTAGAAGGAGGAATTGGCTTGGATACCGAGTTGAAAAACGGAAATGTGAGTTACTCTTTCAATACAAATTTGAGATATTTGGATCAAAATGCTCCTGCAAGTGAAAATAAAAAAGGATTTGATTTAGCAGGATATCTGTATCAGATAAATTACGAAAGCGATAAATTGCAAACTTCCGTTCAGGTAGGAGATATAAGCATAGACGCTTCAGAAAATACATTGAGCGGATATGGAAATCGTGGAGGACTTTTTAGTTTTGCCTATGATAAATATATATTAAATGTTTTTTCAACAAATGCACAAGAGTATGCTGGCTTTAGAGGAGGACTCGGAATAAGCAGTGCAAATAAAAATCACATAAACGGAGTTACACTTGAGAAAGCATTTTTAGACGACAAATTAAAAATAAAAGGTATTTATATAAAAGGAGATATGCTTGAAGAGGGATCCGGAGGTTACTCCACAAATGGTGGGCAAAAAAGTGAAGTCAGCGGCTTAACTATAAACTACAATATAAATGATAAACTACAATTTGCAGGTGAAGTTGATTTTTCGAAAATGGATGCTGATACAAGCGATACATTTGGCTCTATCAAAGACAAGGCATATAAAGCAAATATTTCTGGACAATTGAGTGAAAAATATGGATATGACATAGGATATCATTATTTTGGACCGGATTATGGTGTTGTTGGAGGAGGAGATGGTAGTAAAAACCTAGAGGGCTATGCTGCGAATTTTTCAGCAAATTATGACACACAGAGTTTTAATGTTGCTTTTTCAAGGGAAAATGATAATGTGAAAAGCAATCCTTTGTACCCTGTGGTATATACTACAACAGGAACACTTGAGTATAGTTACAGTGGATTTGAAAATTTCCCGATAGGTGTTAGTTTGGAAAGAGCACATTTAAATAGTACAAAAGACCCTGACCCGACGGCAAAGGTTGATAAAAACAGTGATAAATTTTCGTTTAATATTGGATATCAAAAAGATGCCTGGTCTCATCAGTTTACATATAGCTACTCTAAAGAAGACGATAAAACTGCAGCAAATGAAGATAATACGATAAGTGAGTACTCTTTTACACCGGCATATGAGGGTGAAAATATAAGTATTTCACCAGTTTTCACATTTAACAGATCCAAAGATAAACCAACCTCAGTATATACAGATACTAAAACAATAGGTTTGGATTTATCGGGTAATTTTATGGATCAAAAGATAAGTTATTCGCTAAGCAGTTCTTATGAACAATTAAAAAGCAGTGATTATGCCACTAAACAAAATACTCTAACTTCGGAATTTAGAATAGCATATAATTTGCAAACAAGTCAAAAATGGTTAAGCAATCCGAACTTTGGTCTAAGAGGCAATTATAATACAACAGATGATAAAATAGCAAATGCGAAGAATGAAGATTTCACTTTGGTTTTCTTTGTTTCTTTGCCTATAGAATACATATTTTAAGGAGTAAAAGATGAAAACGACAAACATATTTTTAAAAATGGTTATAGTGATTTTTATAGGATTGGTTGGTGCAAATGCAGATAGTGTATCGCCAACTTCAAAGAAAATTGCAAGCAATACTTCTGTCAGTATTTCTCTTAGATATACAATTATTGATCCAAGCACCCCACCTGATATTTGCACAGGTGCTTCATCACCGTCTGGGCAGTTTACTGTTCCAGGTGCTTTGGGTGCTACACCAACAGTTTTGGGAACAGATTCAAGAACTCTACATGTAGCATTTGATGGTGTTAATGGCGATAGGAAATATGTAAATACGAGAGTGAGAGTCCCATACAGTGTTTTGAAAAAAGCGCAAAATTTAGGTAAAAACAAAATAATATACACCAGAACATTTGGAGCCTATACTCCGGCAATATGCCCTGGGAACGGTATGAACCCTATGCCAATTAATACAACAATAAATGTAACTTCTCAAATGGCTGCTAGTCTTGGAGTAAATAAAATAAAATTATATTTTGACAACAAAAGACCGATAGCAAGTGTATCTCAGTATGAAAAATTAAATGTTTATGCAAGTGTTGGTTTTGTAGGCAGTGGTTATTTTAAGGCTTACTGGGAAGTGGATGGCAGAAAGGTATCATATGTTATAAAAAATATATCATATGCCCATAATGAAATTTTCAAATATCCAAATATTCCGGCTCTTCCGACTTTCAGCGAAGGAACTCATGTTGTAAAATTTATAATTACAACCCCAAAGATGGAGATTATATTTCCAAAAGCCGTGTATTATGTCAATGCAAACATAAATGGAAAGTTACAAGATGTAAAACTATTGTCTCCAATTGATGGAAAATATTATCTGAGTGATGAGCATAAAATCTTTACGTGGCAGAAAAATATTAAAGATAAAATCTTTGTTTTAGAATTTTTTGAAAGTATCAGTGATAAGCCAATATTTTCAGCTATCGTAAGAGATTCAAAATATGAACTATCAAACAGGATAATTGAAACAAAATTTAAAAAAGGAGAAGAGTATTATTGGCAAGTTAAAGGTTATGATGAAGCCGGTATAAATACAAGTATTAGTGAAAAAAGAAAAATAAAATTATAAGGAGAAACATATGAAACAAAAGACAAAAGTGAATAATATAACAATACGAACTTAACATTTAAAGGAGGATAAAATGAAAAGGTTAAGAAATATATTAGGTGTGATGTTGGTGGCGTTTGCAGTTTTGGCTTTAAATGGAAGTGTAACTGATTTACAAGCTAATTATCTGAAAAAAGCATATAAAAGTGTAAAGAAAAAAGCTAAGAAAATTATTCATAAAGGGAAAAAATATGTAAAAAAAGGTAAAAATATACTTCATAAAGGTAAAATTATAGGAAAAAGCATAGGGAGAGGTTATGTGCTTATAGGTAAAAGACTTTATAAAACTACCAAAAGTGCTTCTAAGAGTATATTTAAGATAGGAAAAACTTTTTATACATTAGAGGCAAAAGGTCTTATATTTATAGGAAAATCGATAATATATGATGGTATTTTAATTGGGGAAAATATCGGAAATGGACTGGTTAAGGTTGATGGTGTTGTATATGAAATAGCAAAAGGAGTTAAGGCTTCAGCAGCTGCAGCTAGTGACCTTGTGTTGGGAAGTAAAGTATACAGAAGAAGAGGGTCGCACAGAAGGGTAGTTTCAAGAAGTTTACCTGATTTAGTTATCTCCAATATATCCTTAGATAAAAATTGTCGTGTTGTAGTCAGGGTTAGAAATGTGGGAAAAGGAAAGATTCCTATAAATGTATGGACTCAACATAAACCAAGCAGTTCAAGTGTTTATCTAAAAGTAAATGGTAAAAATTGGGGTGGAGCTACAATATGGAAGTTTGATAGATCTAAAAGACTGTTGAGAGCGGGAGGAAGTGCAGTTTTTAAAAGTAGCTTAAAGGTAAAAGGCTCACAAAATATTACTGCGATAGTAGATATGACCAGACAAGTCAAAGAATCAAACGAGAGAAACAATGCAAAAACAAAAAAATTAACATGTAGCAGTAAAGTAAGCTTCAAACCGATTGGAAAAAAACCAATAATGAAAAGAAGTTTACCTGATTTAGTGGTAAAAGATATAAGAGTCGCAAAAGGTTGTGGTATAAAAGTAACTATTGCCAACATTGGAAAAGGCGGAGTTCCTGTTTCTGGTTATGGTATGAGTAATGGTGCCAGTATCCAAATGTACAACAATAATAAACCATGGGGAGGTATTAGACTAGGAGCGATAGATAAAGCTAAAAAACTCTCAAGAGGGAAAGGAATGATTAGTTTTATTTGGTTTCCAGGTACAAAAAATCTCAAGCTAAACAGCGGTAAAAACAGGATAAAATTGGTCATAGACAACAATAATGCAGTCAAAGAGTCAAATGAGAGAAATAATGCAAAAACAAAAACTCTTACATGTATGAAACCCCTTGTTAATAATGGAGTTATTGAAAAACTTCACCCTGCTATGAGTAAACCAGATTTAATTGTAAAAAGTTTATCTCTAAATAGTAGATGCAATATTGTAATTGTTACTGCAAATATAGGAAAAGGTGGTGTGCCGAATTCTGCCTACAATGTTCCCAATAAAACATTTTTGGTTTTATATGACGGCACTCAACTCCTAGGCGGAATTAGTCTAGCTGATTTGGATTCTGCTAAACATTTTAAAAGTTCTGGAGCTAGTATTACTTCAACATGGAATCCTGGAAATTTCAACAAAACTATGCCAACACATACTATAAAAGCTATAATTGATTATGGAAAAATTGTAAAAGAATCTCGCGAAAATAATAATTACAGGATTGCTAAGTTAAAATGTAAAAATAGAAGGTTGAAAGAAATTGGTAAAAAAGGTGTAAATATACCAAAACAAAGTGGAAGTTCTTCTCATATAGGTATCAAAACAAATATTCCTAAGAAGATGAGAAAAGTAATGCCAAATGAAAAGGTAGAAGTTCCAAAACAAATGCCACAAGGAGCTTTGCATTGATGAATCAAACCAGAGGATTTAATCCTCTGGTTTGATATGTTTAGTGTAAATCTCTCCACACTGATTTTTTCCATAATAATGCCAGTATTGTAAATATTACAAAAAAGCCTATTACTTTTATGCCGAGTGCATCACGAGCTGGTTTGCTTGGATCCCCAGTCTCTTCCAGGTATTTCATAACTTTTTCATAACCCTCATTTGTTAAACCGACTCTAGGCATCGCAGTACCTTTTAGTTGACTCTGAGGATCTTCTATAAAAGTTTTCATAAAGTCTTCACTTCTTGCTCTTATCATAATAGAAAGATCAGGAGGAAGTTTGCCCATATACTCTGCTAAATTACCTTGATAATCTGCAACTTTTTCTTTAAACTTTAAGAGATCTATGTCTTGATTTGTTTTGATATTTGATTTTGTTTTTGGAACAAAGCCAATTTGCTCATATTTTCCATATCTATTAGCATGGCATCTTCCACAACTTGTTACATAAGCTTCTTTTGGGCTTACTTCTTTGTTTGAAATTTTCTTAAGATATGCAACCATATCGGCCACTTCTTGCTCTTTGTCACCGCCAGCACCCATAAAAGAAGGCATTGGGAAAACTCTTGTCTTGCCGTCAAATTTATGTTCCAATATCAGAGCTTTTGTTGGATTTTTAATAAGTTCAGCCAAAAATCTTTCATCCATAAGTGCTCCAACATTACTTAAGTCAGGAGGGTTTACTCCGTAACTAGCAGCTGCTGTATTTGGATCCATAGGTGCCGGTATGCCGGCAGCTTTTATGCTATGACATCCCACACATGCACCAGCACCCATAACCAAGGCTTTCCCTCTGGTGGCATCACCCTTTTTGGTTAAAGGTGGTAAGTCAACATACGAAAACTTATTGTCTTCTACATGTTTATGCATTTTGCTATGCGCAAAAGGCTCAACTCCCCAATATGTAAGGAGCGCAAAAAATATTACTATTAATAGTATTTTTAACTCTTTCATTATTTGCCTCCTATTGGTTTTTCTAATTTGGTGACTATCGGAAGTGCTATCCATAATCCTATAAAGAAGTATGCAGCAATTGTTCCATAAGTAGTATATATTCCAACTGGTGGTAATTTACCAAGTATTGTTAGCGCTACCATATTAATAAGTAATAACCAGAACCAAACTTTAAAGATTCCTCTTCTGCCGGCTGGAACTGCATTTGGGCTTCTGTCCAAAAATGGAAGTAGGAAAAATATAACCTGTGCAAAACCAAAAGCTATAAGGCCAGGGTTTTTAGGAAAAGGTCTTAGTATTTCATAGCTCCATAAAAAATACCACTCAGGATAAATATGTGTTGGAGTTTTTAATCCGTTTGCCGGATCAAAGTTAACAGGATCCATCGCAAATTCAAAATGATAAAATACCAAATAAAAGAAAAATATAAAGAAAAATCCTAATACCAAAATATCTTTACTAAGGAAATCAAATTGAAATCTGATAACTTTAGATTGTCTAGTACTTCCTGCTAGATACTTTGCGCTCTCTTCTTCAAAATCAATCTCTTCTCCGTCTTGATTGTTTACATGTGGTATTCTTAAAGCTGCAAAATGAAAAACTATCAATGCCATTATAACCAATGGAAGTAATACCACATGAAGCATAAAGAATCTTGTCAGGTAAGCATCACCAGGAACATATCCACCTCTAATCCACTCAACCAAGCCGTTTAGATTAAGAGAACCCATGCTAAATATATTAGTGATAACCATACCTGCCCAGTAACTCATTTGTCCCCAAGGAAGCATGTATCCGCTAAAAGCTTCAGCAGAAAAAGTAACAAAAAGAAGCATGCCGGAAATCCAAATCATTTCCCTGCCCTTTTTGTAACTGCCATAATATATAGCCGTAAACATATGTATATAGATAATTAAAAATACAACAGATGCAGCAACAGCATGAACATGCCTCCATAGCCAGCCATAACCGACTTGACTCATAATCGTATAGTTGACACTATCAAATGCCAATTTTGTATCTGGTTTGTAATACATAAGTAAAAAAATACCAGAAATCAGAAGCAGTCCGAAAGTGACCGCTAAAATCATACCCATTGCCCATAAAAAGTTTATATTTTTAGGTATCCAATATTCAGTTGCTAAAACTTTTTCTACTTTATCTACTGCAAGTCTTTGGTTTAGCCAGTCATGAATACTTGTTGCCTTTGTAAAATGTGCCATCAATCCCCCTTTATACTGTTAAGCCTGCGGCTTCCATTTTTTTGAATGTCTCACCCGCTTCTCCCAAAACTACCTTAGTGCCTTCCACTTTAAATGGTGGTATGTACAAAGGTATTGGAGGAGGAGATTTTAACACACGCCCAGCCGTATCAAATTGTCCACCATGGCAAGCACAGATAAATTTTAGTTGTTTTGGATAATATGAAGGTATGCAACCTAAATGAGTACAAAGACCGATACATATAAGAAATCTATCTTTGCCAACTATTATGTCCCTATCATCTTTTTTCATATCAGCTGTCTTTTTTAAGATAAATATAGGTTTACCTCTCCATTTTTCTACATTTAAAACATTTGGTTGTGCACCGCTTACATCAATAGTTGTAAATCCTGCAGATTTAACACTAGGAAGTGGATCCCAAGTTCGTTTAGCTGCACCGAGAACTGCTATACCACCAAGAGTGGTAAAGCCACCAAGTGCGAGACCAAGAAAGTCTCTTCTTTCTTTTTTTACTGCCATCTCTATCCTTTATTTAGATTTTACCTATTTTATCTAATTTTATTTTAAACTATGATGATATTGGTCAATTTTAGATAAAAAATGACATTAATTTAGGAGTAAGTACTTAAGTACCTAACCATTAAGTCTAAAAGAAATTTTTAATAGTATCTATAAGTTTATCTTGTTTGGATTTGTTTAATTCTATGGCGTCAGTTTCGTCTATGTAATACTCTTGTGGCAGTTTGTTCTCAGGAGTTCCGTCAACATTTGTAACATTTAATTCAGGGTCTATAAATTCTCTTAGATTTTTTTGTACAACCATTTTTGTTGTCATCAGGCTCATGGAACAGCCATGACAGGTACCTGTCAATTCTATATAGACTGTCCCATCTTTTACGCCTAAAAGTTTTATGCTTCCACCGTGTGATTTTACATACTCATTTACTGTTGGAAGATAATGTTTGACTGCTTTATATATCTCTTCATCACTAAATATCATCTCAATTCCTCTATTTTTTTGGAAATATACTCCAAATAACCTT
This sequence comes from Campylobacterales bacterium, assembly GCA_024280575.1. Classification (GTDB taxonomy): domain Bacteria; phylum Campylobacterota; class Campylobacteria; order Campylobacterales; family Sulfurospirillaceae; genus JAADIZ01. Next base: position 3,653 of record JAJRPV010000076.1, on the reverse strand, counting down.
AAATAAGAGTAAAATTATCCTATTATATTTTATACAGTTTTCTTAACTGACTTTTGATTTGTGATGTGTGAAATACAACGCAAGTCCCGTAAAAATAACTCCGCCAGTTATATTTCCAAGCGTTACGGGTATTTCATTCCATAACCACCATTGAGATATGCTAACTTTTACTCCTAACATCATGCCAGCAGGAATTACGAACATATTCACGACAGCATGCTCAAAACCTTGTGCAAAAAATGTCATTATTGGAAGCCACATAGCAAATATTTTTCCGATTGTCGTAGTTGAGGTGAGTGCCATCACAACACCAAGTGTTACCATCCAGTTGCAAAGTATGGCTTTTGTAAAAACTGTGATAATTCCCGCACCACCAAGTTTTTCATATCCGATAGTTTTTGCTTCTGCTATTTTTTTGATAAGGTCTATGACGGGAGATGAATCAATATGTCCAAATTTTGTCGTAGCAATCACAAAAAGAGCCGCATATATGATACTTCCTATCAGATTTCCAATAAATACCCAGCTCCAATTACTCAGCATATTTCCAAACCCAATCTTCTTTTGTGCGAGTGAAGTAGGAAGTAAAGCAAAACTGCCGGTTACAAGCTCTAGTCCTAAAAGCACTATCATCACAAAACCAACCGGAAAGATTATAGCTCCAACTATAGGCAGGTGAGTTTGAGTTGCAGCTGTTATAGCTAAAGTAGTGGCAAAGCCAAGAAGTGCACCCGAGAGAGAACCTCTTATGAGAAGGTCTTTTGCTCCCAAACTAGCCTTATATGTTCCGGCTGTTATCATCTGATCAACTACTAATTCTGGTTTTACATAACTCATTTTTTTCCTTCATTATTTTTTATTTTCGGTAAAATTATATCATTATAATATTTCAATATATACAATTATATGATTAAATAATATACAATAAATTGTTTTAATTATAGAAAATGGATGATATAATTTTAATAGAATAATTTTTTTGAAACCAAAGAGGAAAACAAATATGACAAAAATTGAGATTTCAAGCAAGAATAGAAATACAAAAATCAACAAAATAGAAAAACTCAAAACTATGAGAAATTCTCAAGAAGCCTATGATAAGATAGATGAGTATGCAATGCACGGTTACGAATCAATTTTGCCTGAAGATAAGAGTTTTTTTCTTAAATGTTTTGGTATTTTCGATAAACCGGCGACACCAAATGAATTTATGATGAGGATAAGAATTCCCGGTGGAAACATGAATTGCACTCAAGCAGTTGCCATCGGTGAAATAGCCCGTGACATGGGACAAAACTATATGAATTTGACGACAAGAGCACAGATAGAACTAAGATATCTCAGCATCGAAAATATCCCAAAAGTTTTAAAGAAGCTCTCAAGTGTGGGGATTACGCCATATCAGACAGGTGTAGATAATTTTAGAGGTATAGTCGGTGATCCGCTGGATGATAAATCTTATGATAACATATTGCCTTCTCATGAATTACTTCTAAAAATTCAAGAAAAATTTCTCTACAACAAAGATTGGATTGGTGTGCTGCCTAGAAAATTTAATACATCTATAACAGGCTCTATGACAAACAGATGTAACGCTTTTGGACATGATTGCTGTTTTATTTTAGCACAAAAAGATGGCATATACGGATACAACATGTATCTTGGTGGGAAAGTAGGGAAAATAGCTAAAAATGCAAATATTTTTTTAAAAAATGAAGATGAAGTTTTAAAAGCATTTGATGCTATAACTTCTATATATGTAAAATTTGGTTTTAGAGATAACAGAAACCGAAACAGGCTCTTCTTTTTGGTAGAAGATGTAGGTATAGAAGAAATTTCAAGCGCCATAAGAGAGTATGCAGGTTTTGATTTTGCAACTTCTGGAAAAACTTTAACAAAGATGGATAATGAAGATTGTGATCAAGGAAAGATTCTTTTAAGAGACGGAAAATTTGCTCTACATGTAGTAGTGCCGGCTGGTGTATTTGGTGGAAAAGAGTTGATTGAGGCAGCTTCTATTGTCAAAGAGTATGGATATGGTAAGCTGAGTCTGGATATAGAGCAAAATATATATCTGCAGGGTGTTGGGAAAGAGAGTATCGAAAAAGTTTTTAAAGAAAAGTTTTTTAAAACATATCAACCTTTGGCAAGTCCGTATTTAAATCATCTAATAGCGTGTGCCGGCGAGAAACACTGTCGCTTTGGAGTAATTCCAAATAAACCAGATGCGATAGAGTTATCAAAATATTTAGAAGAAAAAGTACCTCTTGGTAGAGACTCAAAAGTCAGAATGTATTGGTCCGGATGCGTAAAAGGCTGTGGTTTGCATGATTTGGGAGATATTGGATTTGAAGGATGCAAGGCAAAGGTAAATGGGACAAGTGAATATGGAGTTCATGTATTTTTAGGCGGTAAAAATACTAGAGATGCTCAGATAGGATATAGTGTTTTAAAATCTGTTCCACTAAGATTTTTGAGATTTTATGTAGAATCTCTGATGCTAGAATATAGAAGACTCAGAAAAAAAGATGAAACCTTTGAGAGATTTAACACCAGAGTTTTGAGTCAATATTCAAAAGAAGCAATCGGTTTTATGATGATGCTTATGGCATATGTAAGGGAGAAAAAAATGGATATAAATATAGGTTTCAAAGAAAATATAAGAAGCGGCAAAAACGAGAATTTTGAAATATTTGAGTTAGGAATGAAGCTTTACAAAGAGGTAATGGGAAGAAAAGCTTATGATTTGACAGAAGATTTTAGACCGGTTTTTCCAAAAAAACTTGATGAAATCAGTATTAAAAACAGTAACCTTGATGAAAATTTTGCGAAGATGATAAATATGATGTTAAAAGAGAAAAATAGAGCCATTGTATTTAGTGAGCTCAAAAATTTTGTACAGATGTGATTTTTAGTCCGGTTTGAAGATATTTTTGATACAATAGTATGGATTTTACTGAATAGTCAGGAACCTTTATATGTCAAAAATACTACTTTTAGAGGATGATGATGTATTGTCCGAAACTCTTATCGAATTGTTAGAGAGCGAAGATTTTGAAGTTGCACATGTAAGCGATGGAGAGATGGCACTTGATGCTACTTTTATCAAAAAATTTGATATTCTCTTGCTTGATGTAAATGTTCCGTTTTTAAATGGATTCGAGCTTTTGAAGAGTTTGCGAGAGAGTGGAGATATGACTCCGGCTATCTTTATAACGGCACTTACCGATGTCGCTTCTTTGTCGCGTGGTTTTGATGTGGGAGCGGATGATTATATCAAAAAACCTTTTGATTTTGATGAACTACTTATTCGCATAAAAGCACTCCTTAAAAAACAGTATCACACTTATGCAAATGAAATAAAAGTAGATAAATTTCGTTTTGTTATAGGAAAAGATGAGTTATATAGAGGCTCAGATTTTATATCTTTGCCACCTTATGAGTTGCATATAACAAGACTTTTATTTCAAAATCTAAATAAAACTTTATCAAAAGAGAGGTTACTTGATATGCTAAATGAGGGGAGAGAGACGAGTGAAGGGGCTCTTAGGGTTCACATAAATCGACTTCGCAAAATTGGATTGCCGATTACTACCATAAAAGGGATAGGATATCGTCTTGCCTCAGTATGAAAAAAAAGCTTTTTTAAAATT
>JAJRPV010000075.1 GCA_024280575.1 Campylobacterales bacterium | reverse complement strand
TTTTGCTGATATTGACAGGCTTACAAAAGTTCTGCATCATTTAGCACAATTGGGAAACAGTATATTGGTTATTGAGCATAATATGGATATAATAAAAAACAGTGATTTTGTGATAGATATGGGACCAGAGGTAGGAAACTACGGTGGCAAAATAATAGCATCAGGAACTCCGGAAGAATTAGCAAAAAATCATAAAAAAACAAAGAGTTTCACAGGTAAGTTTTTAGCAAAAGAAATCTAATAAGATTTTTTCACTTTACCTATGACAGAGCGTAAGCTCATGCTTTAACAAATTAAGAAATAAATAGTATTTTCTCGCCAAAGGCGAAGCTTCAGTGAGAGGAATTTTACTTGGGCTTTGCCCAATTAAAAGGGGACATTAAATGATAGAAGATATAGTTGATAGGATACGGTCATTACCACCGTTGCCAAAAAGTTTTGCAGAAGTAAACAGCGTTTGCTCTAACCCAAACAGTGCCATAAGTGATTTGGCAAAAGTGATAGAATCTGACCCAATGTTGGTTGCAAATCTTTTAAAAGTCGCAAATTCTCCTCTTTATAGCTTCCAAAGGGAAATCAAGAGTGTATTACAGGCAATATCTCTTTTTGGAATGTCAACTACGAGATCTTTGATTACGAGTATTTCTGTTAAGAAGCTTTTAAATGTAGATATGGAACCTTATGGTGTTACTCCTGAAGAATTTGTGCATATTTCAGGTCTTCAGAGTTCACTTATCATGAAATGGTATAAAAAAGTAGATGCTTCAAAAGTTGATGAACTGTTTTTGGCAGCACTCTTGCAAGAAACGGGTAAGATTTTAATTGCTGATGAGATTGTGAGAAATGATGAGGTTTATCAATTTAAATCAGAGATACAAACGGCTTTTAATATTCCAAATGTTGAAAAAATGTATGTTGATACTACAACAGCAGAAATTACATCAAAAATATTTGAGCATTGGGGTTTTGATGAAAAAATAGTAAATATGATTAGATTTTCTGACAATTATGACAGAGCAGAAGATTTAAGAGAATATTCACTTGCGCTAAAAATTGTAAAAACTGCAGTTCCTATAAATTCTCCTTTGAGTGAAAGAAGTATAAATGGTGCTGTTGCTATTTTGGAGAAAGAAGATATGAATATACAGCCATTTCTTGATGCAGTAGGAGATATGTAAAATTGAAAACATTAACTATTATAGATACATTTGGATTTTTCTTTAGAAACTATTTTGCTTTGCCAAACCTAAGAAACAAAGATGGTTTTCCGACAGGACTCTTGACGGGATTTGCAAATTTTATCTATTCATTAAAAGACGAGTTAGGCAGTGACTATATCCTTTTTGCCCTTGACGCAAAAGGTGAGACTTTTAGGCATAAAATTGATGGTAATTACAAGGCGACAAGACCCGAAGCTCCCGAAGATTTAAAAAAGCAACTTCCCGTAGCTATTTCATGGATAGAAAAGATGGGTTTTAAGTGCTACTCCAAAGAGGGGTACGAAGCAGATGATGTGATTGCATCAGCTGTTAAGTTTGCTACACAAAATGATATAAAAGTTCGCATAGTAAGCCACGATAAGGATCTTTATCAACTTATTGATGATGATAGAATCACTCTTTATGATCCTCTCAAAACAATTGATATAAATGAAGAAAAATGTTATGAGAAATTTGGTGTATATCCCAACAAAATAGGGGATTATCTCTCAATCGTAGGGGATAGTGCAGATAATATACCAGGAGTCAAGGGTATAGGTTCAAAAGGTGCAAAAACTCTTTTAGACGAATTTAGCTCACTTGAAGATATATATGAACATATCGATAAAGTTAGAAATCCAAGAGCTGCAAAACTATTACTAGAAAGTCGTGAAAATGCTTATCTGAGCAAAAAGCTTGTAGTTTTGTATGATACTTTGGATATTGCTGATAAATTTGAAAGTTTTTATTTTCCGGCAGGTCAGCCTTTAGCCAAGATAACAGATGAATTGCAAAAATACGAGCTTAAAAATATACTTAAAAAATTAGATGTAAAAATAGAGAAACAAGAAGAAAAAAAAGTTGAGTTTGATTCAATTTTATTAGACACTAAAGAGAAACTTTTTGATGTGATCAAAGTAATAAATCTAAATACTCTGCTTGCTTTTGACACAGAAACCAATTCACTAGATGCTTATAATGCAAATATAGTTGGCTTCTCCTTTGCTTTAAATGAAGAAAAAGCTTATTATATTCCGATTTCTCACAGTTACTTAGGGGTTGGCGAGCAAGTAAGCCGTGAAGATGCAAAAACAGCACTTGAAAAAATCCTTACATGTAAGGTTGTCGGACAAAACTTGAAATTTGATTTAGCAGTTATAGAAAATAATTTTAAAATAACAAATACGAATATATACGCCGATACGATGATCTTGGCGTGGCTCCTAAATCCTGAAAAAAGCATAGGTTTGGATGCTCTGTCTTTGAGATTTTTTAATCATCCTATGATTAAATTTAAAGACACAGTCAAAAGAGGTGAGACTTTTGCTTCGGTGTATATAGAATCAGCTTGTAAATATGCCAGTGAAGATGCATGGATGACTTTGAAAATTTATAATAAAATCATAGATTTTTTAGAGCCTGAATTGATTTCATTGGCTAAAAAGTTAGAATTCCCTTTCATAAAAACCCTATTAAGGATGGAAGAAGAAGGTATAAAAGTTGATACAAGATATTTGGAAGTATTGCTGAATAAAAGTTCAAGAAAAATAGAAGAACTAAGAGAAAATATCTATAATTTATGCGGTGTTGAGTTCAATGTAAATTCAACTCAACAATTAGGCAAGATTCTATTTGAAGATTTGGCTTTACCGATTATAAGAAAAACAAAAACAGGTTACAGCACTGATGAAAAAGTCTTAAATGAGCTTTTGGATAAGCATGAAGTGATACCAAAGATATTGGAGTATAGAGAAGCCTATAAGTTAAAATCAACCTATATAGAACCTCTGTATAAATTGGGGTTAAAAGATAAAAGAGATAGAATTCATACTTCATTTGTTCAAACAGGGACTACCACAGGAAGATTGAGTTCTAAAAATCCAAACCTACAAAATATACCGGTAAAAACTTAACTTGGACGAGAAGTAAGAGCAGGTTTTGTTTCAAAAAAAGGTTGTTCTCTCATTGGTATAGATTATTCGCAGATAGATCTTAGATTGTTGGCTCATTTTAGTGAGGATGCAGCTTTGATGAAAGCTTTTAATGAAGGAAAAGATATTCACTATGAAACAGCTTTGAAAATTTTTGGAGAAGAGGCTGCAAAAAGCAAAAGAGGAGTTGCCAAAAGTATCAACTTTGGACTCCTTTATGGCATGGGATCTCGTAAGCTATCGCAAACTATACATGTAAGCACAAAAGAGGCAAAAGAGTATATAGATAGTTATTTTGCCTCGTTTCCAACTGTAAAAGAGTTTTTACATCAGGTAGGAGAGGATGCAAAAGAAAAAGGGTACTCCCAAACACTTTTAGGGCGAAGAAGGTATTTTGATTTTGAAAATGCAAATGCTATGATTCATGCATCTTATTTAAGGGAAGCTGTAAACACCCTTTTTCAGGGAAGTGCAGCAGATATCATCAAACTGGCTATGAATAAAATCATGAATACAATAGTAAACGAAGAAGCAAAGCTTCTTTTGCAAATTCACGATGAGTTGATATTTGAAGTAAAAGACGAATTATCTGAAGTTTTTGCAAGAAAAGCACAAGATATAATGGAAAATATATATAAGTTAAATGTTCCTCTGAAAGTATCGGTTGAGATTGGGAAAAACTGGGGGGATCTAAAGTAGAGTTCCTGGTTTATTCCTCGGATAAACGACCCATAACATAAGCTTGGAGGTCATTTTTTTTGATCTCTTTTTTCATGGCTTCATTAAAAATTTCTTCTACTTTTTTACTGTATTTTTCATAACCAAAGTATGGAAAATGTATTGCCCATGCATCTTTGATTCTTTTTTTTGCCATTTTGTCTTTTATGCAAAAATAAAAATATTGAAATCCTATAAAAAAAGCAGATGTTGCAATCACCGCACTTATTAAAGAGAAATGAAAATCTAGATTCTCAAATAGTTTGTGAGTGATAGCTAGCAAAGGAATAAAGATAAAAAAGCATACGATACCATATACGATATAAGCATTTATTATTATCATTCTAAAACCCAGTTTTTCTGGATCTACATGCATACCCTCATTGTGATAGGCGTTTGCAACTAAAAGGTCTTTAAATCTTATAGGTTGCGTTGATGTTTTAAATATATAGTTTAATATCTTATCTTTTAATTTTGTATTTTCTAAAAATTTAATGATGTATTTTAGCATAATTATAGTAAATTCTATTAAACGAATATGGAGAATATTTAGGGATTTTTAAATCCCTAAATATTAAGAGACTTTTTTGATTGCTTTTTTTGCAACTTTTTTTGCAACTTTTTTATTTTCTGGTTTGCTTTTTAAAACAACTTTTGCAACTTTTTTTGCAACTTTCTTACCTATAGTTTTCTTGGCAACAGCCTTTTTTGTAAGTTTTTTTGTAAGTTTTACAACTACTTTTTTCTTTAGAACTTTTGACATAATTTTATCCTTGTACTTTTATTTATATTACTAATAGTAATATAATATAGTCATTATATACTTTTTATATTATTTTGTCAAGAAATTTGATATAATGACGATATTTTTAGCAAGAGGGAGCATTATGACTTTTATAGATTTTAAGAAATTATTACTTGATTCAGAGATAACCCTTCCTAAATTTAGCAAGTTAATCAAGGTAAGTGAAAAAAATATACAAGCATATAAAAAGAAAGGTGAAGTTCCAAATACGATAGCCGTTATAGCTATATGTTTTGCAAATATGCACAGTATGGGAGTAGATTACCGCTCTATCATAGAAGATTTAGGACTTGTTGCAAAAGTAAAAAAGGGAGCAGGTTTTGCTAAAAAACATAAGCAAGTAAAAGAAAATAAAAAAAGTGGAGAAGAAAATGTCTGATAATAACAATCATAAAGGAAAAGTTCAGGTTTGGGTTAAAGAAGAGACTTTAGAGTATGAAAAAGAGCTGAGAAAACTTCAAGTTGAGCTTTTAAAATTTCAAAACTATGTTAAAGAAAAAGGCTTGAAATATTTGGTTATTTTTGAGGGTAGAGATGCTGCAGGAAAAGGTGGAACTATTAAGAGAGTAACTGAGCATTTAAATCCAAGGGGTGCCAGGATAGTGGCTCTTGAGAAGCCAAACGAAGAAGAAAAAACACAGTGGTATTTCCAAAGGTATGCAAATCATCTTCCAAGTGCCGGTGAGATTGTGCTTTTTGACAGAAGTTGGTATAACAGAGCTATGGTTGAACCTGTTATGGGATTTTGCACAGAGAGAGAACACCATAAATTTTTAAAAGATGCTCCTGATTTTGAAAGAATGGTAGTGGAAAGTGGTACAAAAATTTTTAAGTTCTATTTTTCTGTGTCAAAAGATGAGCAAGCAAAGAGATTTAAGGCGCGAGAGACAGATCCTCTTAAACAGTATAAATTTTCTCCTGTTGATAAAGCTTCGCAGAAATTGTGGGACGAATATACTCTTGCAAAATTTATGATGTTAAGTTCCACTCATACATCTTATGCTCCATGGACTATAGTAAAAAGTAATAACAAGAAAAAAGCAAGGATAAATACGATAAAACATATCTTAAATTTTGTTGATTATCCAGATAAAATTGACGCAAAAGAGATTGAAGTCGATAAAGATATCATAGTTTATGGTAGAGATGAAGCGATAGAGATGTAAAAAGGATTTAAATTTAAAGGAGATAGAGGATAGAATTCTATAAGCTTGGAGAGTAGTTTTTTAAGATTTTTTCTTGAATTTTAAAATCAGGCATATAGTTTTTAATGGTTTTGTAAAACTCTCTTTTATGGTTTTTATGTTTTATATGTGCTAGTTCGTGGGAAATTATGTATCTTATGCAAGGCAAGGGCAGTTGAGAAATTGTTATAGCAAAACTTAGTTCATTTTTATAGTTGCAGCTTCCCCATCTTCTTTTTGTTTTTCTGAAAGATATTTTAGTGGGAAACAAGTTCATAGTTGAGGAGATTTTTTCTATCTCTTGCGAAACTATCTTTTTAGTGGTTTGCCTGTAGAATTCTTCTAAGTTCTCTACATGTAGAGTTTCTTTGACACCAAGATACAAAACTCTGTTTTCTTTTTCATATATATTCCGGATACATAAACTTTTTTTTAAATTTTGTACTTTTGTATAAATCCATCTGGTTTTGGAGTTTACAATTTCTTTAACTTTTTTTTGTGTAAAATTAGGATTTTTTACGATAACCCCATTTTTTGGGCTTATCGTAATGTATAAATTTTTTAATTTTTTGTTTGTGATTACTGTATAGAAAATTTCTTCATCATTATAAAAAAATGAGTTTTTAATTAAACCAACCTTTTATCTTTTCAAAAACTCCTCCAAAACTTTCATCTTCCGGTCTGTTTTTGATACCAAAACTTTCTTGAACTTTTTCTAACATTTCTTTTTGTTCTCTGTTTAATTTTTTAGGATATTGTATTTTTATTTGGGCTACTAAGCTACCCAATGTTCCAGAATGTACATTTTTAATACCCTCTTTTCTAAATATAAATTGTTGTTTATCTTTTGCACCCATAGGAATTTCAAGTGTTGTTTCGCCTCGAAGAGTTGGAATTGTGATATTTTGACCAAGAGCAACTTGCGTGAAAAATACAGGTACTTATATATATACATCATCATTATGCCTCACAAAATGCTCATCTTCTTTTACTTTTATGAGTATATACAGATCTCCTCTGCGACCTAGTTCATCTATGTTTCCCTTGTTGGCCACTCTTATTCGATTATCATTATCAATACCTTCTGGTATATCTATGGTAACTTTGTCATTTTGTATATCATATCCCTTACCGCTACATGTAGAGCATTTGTTTTTTATGCTTTGGCCGCTTCCCTCACAAGTTGGGCAAGTTTGTGAATAGGTCATAAAACCTTGTCTGTAAAAAACTTGACCTTTTCCGTGACAATCAGGACAACTATGTGTTTGTTTGTCTGCGCTACCTGTTCCTTCACAGGCAGAACAAGGCTTTTTGTAACTAAATTTTACATCTTTTTTGCAGCCACACGCTGCTTCGTTAAAATCTAAAGTTATTTCACTCTCGAGGTCTAACTGATATTTTTGATTGTTTCTTTCGCGTCCTCCGCCAAAACCACCACTAAAACCGCCTCCAAATACCGATTCAAATATAGACCCAAGATCACCCATAATATCTTCATAATTCATATCTGAGAAATGACTAAAACCTTGAGAGTCAAGTCCGGATTTTCCATATTTGTCATAAGTTGCTTTCTTTTGTGGATCACTTAGAACTTGATATGCTTCATTTACTTGTTTAAATTTTTCTTCTGCTTCTTTATCTCCTTGATTTCTGTCTGGATGATATTTTAAAGCCTGTTTTCTATATGCCTTTTTTATAGCACCACTATCTGCATCTCTATCGATTTCAAG
>JAJRPV010000074.1 GCA_024280575.1 Campylobacterales bacterium | reverse complement strand
GCTGTCATGATGCCTGCACCTCTACCCTGTGAGATAGAACGAGACATAACCAAAATCATATCTTGTCCCGGAGTGATGATGAGAATTGTCGATGTGATGATAAAAACCCAAGTTATAGCTTCCATGTTTTTCCTTATTGTTCAAGTTTTTCTAATTCATTATCATATTCTTGCATTATTTCTTCAAATTTTTCCTGTGAAAATTCTAGTTTTTCAAATGCTTCTTCTATATCAGTTTCTTGTTGGGCTACTGTTTTATATAAATCTATGATTTTTGCACTTTCATTTTGGGCTGAGAGTTTTATCAACTCTTTTTGATTTTGTTCTAACTCTTCTTCTTGTTTTATTATGTGATTTTCTAATTTTTCTATCTCTTTTTTTAGTGGATTTGTCAGTTTGTTTCTTGCCTGAAGCAAGGTTGCTCTTCTTTTTTTGTTTTCGTATCTGTTTGATTTAGTCGGTTTTTTCTCTTTTTTTCGCTCTTCTTCATCTTCCCAGCCTATTTTTTCTAAAAACTCATCATACCCATCATCAAAATATTGTGCCCCTTTATTTGAAAAAACAATAAGGCGATCTGCGACACTTCTTAGCAACTCTTCTGAGTGGGTTACCAAAACTATCGAGCCTTTAAAGTTTTGTATCGCTTTGGTTAAAGATTCGATTGATTCCATATCTAAATGATTTGTCGGCTCATCTAAAAACAGTAGATTTACTTCACTTGCCAGTGTTTTTCCAAGCATTACCCTGCTTTTTTCTCCACCTGAGAGGAGTGAGATTTTTTTATCACTGCTTTCTCCGCTAAACATCATAGCACCACAAATTCCCTTCGCTTGTGGAGTTGAAAGTTTTGTATTCGAGCCATATATTTCTTCGAAAACTGTGTTATTTAAATTGAGATGATTTATATTTGTTTGCCCAAAATGCGAAAATGCAATACTTGGGTGATTTCTTATCTCACCACTTTTTTGTTTTAATTTTTTAGCCAGCACATTTAACAGCGTTGATTTTCCTTTGCCGTTTTTTCCTATTATTCCTAAACACTCGCCTTTTTTTAAGGCAAAAGAGAGATTATCAAAGAGAATTTTTGATGCATCATAACCAAAACTCAAATCTTCAACTTCCAACAAAATCTTAGCCGGAGTCTGTTTAAAATTAAAATCAAATCTTAAACTCACTTCTGCCCCCAAATCATCCATCTTTTTTATCTTTTCAAGCTGTTTGACTTTTGATTGCGCTAAGGATGCCGTAGAGGCTCTAGCCTTGTTTTTAGCTATGAAATTTTCTAACTCTTTTATCTTTTTGTCTTGTGAAATTTTCTCTTTTTCGTATAATTCGTCATTTGCTCTTAGTTGCTCATAAAATTTATGGGTATCGCCTGCTATCAAATACAGTTTTTTTCTGACAATTCCCATCGTATGAGTTGTTATCTTATCCATAAAATCGCGATTGTGTGTAATCAAAAGAACTTCGCCATCGAAACTTCTCAAGAAATTTTCCAACCAACGAAGAGAAACGATATCTAGATAATTCGTAGGCTCATCCAAAAGAAGTAAATTTGGCTCGGCGACTAAAAGTTTTGCTAGATTTATGCGTATCTGATAACCGCCAGAAAACGAACGCGGGCTTGAATCTAAATCATCTTTGCTAAAACCCAACCCAAAAAGTATCTTTTCGACCTTATATGTGTCATATTTGGCTTCAGGACTAAGGGCTAAGGAAACCTCATCTCTTATGCTTTTCTCGCTAAATTCCAGATGTTGTTTTAATGCCCCGATTTTATAGTTTTTAGGTATCAAGACTTCACCGCCGTCGGGCTCAAGTTCACCTAAAATTATCTTGAAAAGTGTTGATTTTCCGCTACCGTTTCTACCGACTAAGCCAACTCTGTTTCTTGAATTTAATTTGAAATTTACACTACTGAACAGCTCATTTGTGGCAAAAGATTTTGTTATATTTGCTAGCTGGATCATTTTATAAATCTATCTATAATTTCTTTGTATTTTTTCTCTATCACATGTCTTTTTTTCTTCATAGTATTTGTCAATTCTTCTCCTACTTTAAACTCATCTTGCAAAAGATGGATGTTTTGAAGTTTTTCAAATTGTTTGAAACCATTTTTATAATTTAAAAGCTTGTTCATATCTTTTTTCATCTCATTTGAGATTTTTTTATCACTAAATATGCTTTCAACATTATTTATAACCTTATCAAATTTTTTAGATACATACTCTTTTAACTCCTCCAAATCTGGAACGACGAGCAAACCAAGACCTTTTTTATCTTGCCCGACAAGTATGGCATCGGTTATAAAAGGCAGTTTTGATATGGTGGATTCTATGTGACTTGGATCAATATTTTCTCCGCTTGCCAAGACAATCACTTCTTTTGAGCGACCTGTGATAACCAGCTCATCTCTTATCGTTAATTTTCCCAAATCACCTGTTTTAAAGTATCCGTCTTTTGTAAATGACTTTTCGTTTTCTTCATCATTATCATAATATCCCGGCGTTATTTGCTCTCCTTTTATGAGAATTTCACCTACTTTTCCATTTTCTAATTTTTTACCATTTTCATCTACGATTATGAGCTCAGTATCTTTTGTGGCTAGTCCAAGTGTTGAGAAAGTATTGCAATTAAGTGCTCGTCCTGCGATAGCCGGTGCACACTCGGTCATACCATAAGCATTTACAATTCTAATCCCAACTGCATCAATCCAAGTATCTAAAAAATCAGGGAGCGAGCCTCCTCCGCTGATAGCAAGCCTTAATCTTCCGCCAAATTTTCCTTGTACTGCTTTTAATTTTTTCTTAGCCAAAAGATTAGGAATATATAGAAAAAACAGCTTTAAAGAAGCCATAGTTTTTGCCATACATGTAGAGAAAATTCCTCTTTTTTCAAACACAGGCAATTCATCTTTTATAACTCTAAGGTTGTGATTATACTTTGCAGAAATATCTACTAATTTATTAAATATCTTGGCTTTTTTTGGATTTTCTTTTTTAAGTTTATTGTTAATCTTAGTGTACATCGACTCCCAAAGTCTAGGAACTGTTGCTACCAAAGTTGGCCTATACTACTCCAAATCGCTTGCAAAAGTTTTAATGCTAGAGTAGATTGTGCAACATCCACGCGAGAGAGCTATATATTCAACTGCCCGCTCAAAGATATGCCATGACGGCAAGATGGAGAGCCAAATATCATCATCTTCAAGAGCAATGATAAAAGGCATTTCTCGTACATTGTACATGATGTTTTTATGAGTTAGAATTACGCCTTTTGGAGTGCCTGTTGTTCCTGAAGTATATATGAGCGCGAAAGTGTCATTTTCATCTAAATTATTTTTTAACTCTTTAAACTCTTCTATATCATTTTTATAAATTTTTTTATCTTTCAGCAAGTCATTATACGAATATACATTGTCAAAAAAACCGTGAATATTTTGTGCTTCCAGTATAAAGATAGATTTTAGCGAGAGTTTTTTAACCATCTGTTCATGTTGCTTGTAAATATGTTCATTTTCCATTATCAAAAATTCACATTTTGAATGATTTATGATGAATTCTAGTTCGTTCGTAGGCGTGTCACTTCCTCTTGGGATACTCACGGCACCGATAGAAACTATCGCTAAATCCGTAACAATCCAGCCATATCGATTGTCACAAATAAACATAACTTTTGAGTTTTTGGTGATCTTTTTAGCCCGAAATTCTCGGCTGAGCAGAAGTACATCATCAAAAAGTTTTTGATATGTAACTTCAAACTCTTCATCGCCAATTTTATATATAAATGCTATTTTATCTTTGTATTTTTCACATGAATTTAGAAACATATGAAAAAGAGTATTATTTTCTCTTTTCAACGCTTAATCCCTAATTTTTTATAGGAATTATACCCTATTGTAGGATTTTAGCAAAAAATCCTTTTTTTTCTGGTTTTTTATAGACAGTTTTTCGCTCATCCACAAAATCCGGATCGGGCTTCAAAAGCTTCTCGTCAAAAGGTCTATGCTCTTTTTTGTCATGTCTTCTATTTGATACATTGATAGTTTTCCTATTTATCGGGGCATGCATGATACACATAATTTGCTCCTTATACTTAATTCTACAATTATATCCAAAGTTTTGTGTAGTTTGTGTTTAGGCACTTAAACTAGTGGCAAATTTTACTATGTAAAAGCCTCCGAATATCAACCAAATAAAGAGTATTGATGCTAAGTATATTGGTTTCATTCCTGCTTTTTTAAACTTGTCAATACTTGTTTCCATACCAAGTGCACTCATCGCCATTGTTAGTAAAAATGTATCTACGGAGTTTATATCACTCACTACATGTAGAGGTAATAAATTTAAAGAGTTAAAACCGGCTACCACCATAAAAAATACAGCAAACCAAGGGATTACTATTTTCGCTTTTTGCTTTCCGGCTACATTTTTGCTTGTTTTAGCAAGCCAAAAACCTAAAACCAATAAAAATGGTGCTATCATCATAACTCTTATCATTTTTACGATAACTGCAGTTTTTGCAGTCTCCGGACCTACGGCATTTCCTGCTGCTACCACATGAGCTACTTCGTGAATAGTTCCACCTATGTATATACCCATATCTTGAGGACTCAATGGAATATATCCCATTCTGTATAAAAATGGATATAAGAACATAGCAATTGTTCCAAAAATTATAACAGTAGATACTGCTATCGCACTTTTGTAAGGTTCACCATTTACAACTGGCTCTGTCGCTAAAACTGCTGCAGCTCCGCATATTGAGCTTCCAGCTGTTACTAAGATAGTTGTGTCTCGATCCATTGTCAAAACTTTTACACCGATAAAATATCCCAATATGAAAGTTAGAGTTACCACGGTTACGCTTGTAACAATTCCCGCTAACCCAACTGCTTCGATACTTTGAAAAGTCAATCTAAAGCCATAAAATATAATTCCGGCTCTTAGAAGTATTTTAGTGGAAAATATAATTCCCGGAACCCACTCTTGGGGAAGCTTGTTTCTTAGAGTATTTGCATAAACGATTCCCAAAACTATACCGATGATAAGCGGACTGATAGCTAAATGCTTAAATATCGTAAAATCCGCTAGATATGTGGCACTCATCGCAAAAAGTGCTACAAATAATATACCGCTGAGTGTATTATTTCTATTTTACTTGTTGAACATATATAAACCTTTGTAAATTTTCAGGCATTATATAATTAATTCATTTATAAGTAAAATAAATTAATTTTGATATAATAATTAATATTTTTTATAAGGAATATCAAATGACGCTAAAAGAATTAAATATTTTTTATCATTTATGCGAAGATTCTCACATATCAAATTTGGCAAAAAAATTAGGACTTACGCAATCTGCTATATCACTTGCCATAAAATCACTTGAAAAAAAGGTGGATGAACAACTTTTTGATAGACTTGGTAAAAAATTGATATTAAATGAAAGAGGTAGGTTTTTTAGAAAAAAAACTGAGCCATATTTTATAGCTTTAAATGATGCAAAAAATTTATTTAAAAACGACAAAATTTCTGGAATTTTAAATATAACTTCCAGCAAAACCATCGGTGATTATATCACCCCACAAATCATATTTGACTTTCTAAATTCTCATCTACATGTAGAGATAAAAAAAGATATCCAAAACTCAAAAAATATCATAAATCTAGTCAAAAACTATGAAATCGATATGGGCTTCATAGAGTCTATTTGTGAAGATACGGATATCATAAAAAAAGAGATAAAACAAGATAGACTCATAGTTGTAACAAGCGATAAAAAACTAAAAAACAAAACTTGTTATATAGATGAATTATTAGATAAAAAATGGCTTCTAAGAGAGAAAGGTTCAGGCACAAGAGACATCTTTTTAAACTCAATCGGCAACACAGCAAAAGAGTTAAAAATTTTTATGGAATTTAATGAATTTGAAGAAGCAAAAACCATACTTTTAAATAATCATCAAACCATCACCTGCCTCTCAAAATTTGTAGTTCAAAAAGAGTTAAAAAGAGGAGAACTTTTTGAAATAACACTAAATAACATCAAAATAGAGCGCAAACTTTACTTAATCTACCACAAAAATAAGTACAAAAGCAAGCTATTTGTAGAATTTGAAAATTCTCTAATCAAATCACAAAACGATACAACAACTTAAAAGCCAAAATATACAATATAATTGCCATCACTTTTTTGATATTTTCTTGTTTTAATTTAAAGTGCATAAAGTAATTGCCTATATATCCTCCTATGATGGCTGAGGCAGATATGCAAAACAATAAAATCCAGTCTATTTGAACATAACTTGCATAAGTAAAAAAAGAACTTAGTGCTGAAAAAGGCACAACAAAGCTAACTGTAACTGCCACTTTTTTTGGCTCAAAACCCAGCAGCACGAGAAGAGGTATGAGTATATTGCCTCCCCCGACTCCAAGTAATCCCGCTATAAAGCCTACACTTGCTCCAACCGCAAAAAGTACAAGCTTCCCTTTGGTTTTTATCAAGGTTTTCTTTTTTCCAAACATCATCATAGAAGCACTGTAAAACAGCAACAGCATAAATGTAAATTTTATAATATTTTCATCTATAAATCTACTGCTATAAGCACCTACTGGCGCAAAAAGCAACATCATAACAGCGATAGGAGCCATAAAATAGTAATCTACAATCTTTCTCTTTATATTCATGATACTCGAAGTGATAGTTGTAGAAGCACCGGCAAAAAGTCCTATAGCTCTAGCTACCGTAAAGTCTATACCAAAAAAGCTCAAAATTGGTATCAAAGCTATGCCAGCTCCTGCGCCACCCATCGAAAACAATATAGATAAAACTAAAGCTATGGTACTGAAAAAAATATAATTATACATGTATGTCCATTTTTAAAATTTTAACAAACTATAAACTCTTTTAAGTCTGAACTTAGCATATAATGCAATTCTTCGATATTCTCTTTTTTTGTTTTGGTAAATAAAAAACCAAATACCGGATACTTATGAAAATCAATCATCCTAAACTCCAAAACTTCTTCAAATTTTGATAAAAGTTTTTCATAATCAAATGATTTAATTCTATTTGTTGAGATACCCGTAGAGTTATCCAACACGACTATACTGTATAATTCATCTTTTTTATCTGTCAAAATTTCTTCCCAATCAGGCTTTTTTTGATTGTAATAATACAGATAAGGATTAAAGCCATAAGCTCTATAAGTAAGATCTGCCGTAGTACACCAACCTCCAAATCTCATAGGATTTATTTCTATAGGGAGTAAAACACCGTCTTTATTGCGTCTTAGCTCTACATGCAGAGGAAAATTTTTTATTTTAGCCAGTGTGCCAATCTTGTACATAAAAGAAGTAAACTCTTCAATATTGTTTTGAATTATATTTTTTGATGTGGAGTATATTCTATCTCCAACATCGCTATCGCTAAAAAAGATATGTTAAAGTATATTTAAAACCACAGGTTCTCCTAAAGAGTTAAAGTACATATCTACAGCATACTCATCGCCATCTATACACTCTTCGATTATAAACTCTTTTGCATTTACGACTTCTGGAGGGTACAAGCCTAAATTTTGCTTTACTTCTTCTCTTATGGAAGCTTTTGCCGTGCTCCATTCTTCTTTACATGCAACCCTATGAACACCTATGCTCATAAAACCTATGGATGGTTTTATGATAAATTTATCTGGCAAATCTTCGTATTTAACATCATCAAAATCTTTAAAATTTATCGCCCTAAAGTAAAAAGAAGGAAATATGGGTTTTATCAATTGTCGAAATTTTACCTTGTCTTTAAAAAACTCAATTTTTTCAGGAATTTCACAAAAATCTAGATTTTCAGATATCCAACCGATTGAGTTTTCAGAAGTGCAGTAGATAGACAAATCACTTGATTTTTTTGCTAACTTCACAGCTTCTTTTTCACTGATTATATTTAAACCTTGTGGTAAATCTAAGTCTTCAACTATTTTTGTACCGACAATTGGTATAAAATTTTCCTTAAGTGTATTATTTAAAAAATCAGAAATATAAGGCTTATCCAAAAAAAACATTTTGCAAACTCCAAAAAATACTATTTTGGTCTATTTTACCGAAGTTATATCTTAAAACAAATAAAAAATTCTGTATAGTTATAACCAATATACTCCTTATTGTTGAGACCTAAAAATAAAAGAATCCATATTTCAAACTTTTGCAAACATTTCTAAATTTGATTTATGGTAGAATTATGTAAAGGATAAAGATGCAAATACTACTCATTCTTGGTTTAATATTTGTACTTGGCTCTTTTATGAAAGTGTTTGTGCAAAATCTTGGAATTTTAAATGTTGTTGGATATCTGATACTTGGCGTTATCATAGGTCCAAATGGATTTAATATTGTTCCAAAAGAGTTTATCGAAGGAAGTGATTTCATAATCGATATGTCTTTGTCTCTCATCTCTGTTTTGGTTGGTGCAAATTTAAGATATGATATCTTAAAAGATATGTTGAAACAAATCTTTACAATCTCGTTTTTTGAAGCTGTTTTTACATTTTTATTTATAAGTATCTCTTTTTATACAATGTTTGACCTTTTAAATTTTAGTTTTAATAACGAGTACCGCATAATAGCATCTCTTTTATTTGGTGGGCTAGCCACTGCCACTGCTCCTGCTACGATACTTGCGGTTAGCCATGAGATAAAAGCAAAGGGGAAATTTAACTAGTTTTTGCTTGGAATTGTAGCGATGGATAATGCTTTCGCACTTATATTCTTTAGCTTTATCGTCATAATTTCTAAAACATTTATAGACTCTAGCTCCATAAATACTTATCTGTTTTTAGACATAATAAAAACCATAATACTTTCTATTGTGGTAGGTGTTGCGGGTGCTTTTATATCAGAAATTATTGATAGAGTTTCCAAAAAAAATCAAGGAGTTAAAACAACCTCTACTCTTGGGATGATATTTATAACCTTTAGTGTCAGTCAATATTTTTCACTAGAACCCCTGCTGGCATCACTTGTGATGGGAATTGTAGCTTCCAATCTCTCGAAAAATTTCTTTCTTGTAAAAAAAGAGTTTGATAATCACCTCAAAGATATTATCTTTTTACTGTTTTTTACAATCTCGGCGATGCATTTAAATATCTCATTTTTAACTCAAATGCCATTGGCGATTATTGTCTATGTAGTATTTAGAATTATAGGTAAAATTACCGGCGTTTGGGTTGGATCTAAACTCTCAAAAGCTGATGACAATATAGCCAAGCATCTAGGTATCGCGCTTTTCCCACAAGCCGGTATCGCAATAGGGTTAGCACTCTCCTTGCAAGATATGACTGACTTCGAAACTGTTGCCCCAATAATACTAAATATAATAATAGCAACAACCCTGATACACGAACTAATCGGTCCATTTTTAACAAAAATCATCTTGATAAAATATGGTAAATACAAAAATATCAAATAGCTACAGAAATTCTTACAATGGCTTCATAAGCTTCAAAGAGGTAAATTTAGTGTAAAATGCTGTTGATTATTTTAAAGGCAACAATTTTGAAGAATAGAATATTATTAAACGGTTTAGGAAGAATTGGAAAAGCAATTTTACGAATTGCACTTAGGGATAAATCTTTAGAGATAGTGGCTATAAATGAGCTAAATAAAAATATAAAAAATATAGCTTATTGCCTAAATTATGACTCTACTTATGGCACAATAGAAGACAAATTTGAAGCCCATAAAAGTTATATAAAAAACAATGATACAAAAATAGAAATTTTAAATTACTCTAACCTCGAAGATATTGACTTTGAAGGCAGGAATATAGACATTGTTATAGATGCTAGTGGCTCAAAAAATGAGATAACCACACTTAAAAAACTATATCCAAAATTAATTTTTCTTACTCATCCAAACAAAGATGCCGATATAAATATGGTTTTGGGTATTAATGATCAACTTTTTGATTTTGAGAAACATAAAGTTATATCGACAAGCTCCTGCAATGCAACGGCTCTTTTACCAGTTTTTAAACTCATAGATGATAATTACAAGGTTGCGAGTGCTGATGTAACGACAATCCATCCTTTATTAAGCCATCAAAAGACTCTGGATTGCCAGTGCATAGGAGACCAAAATAGAGATATAAATTGCAACTTTGAGTTTGGCAGAAGTGCAACTCAGAACATTATCCCAAGCAAAACAACCACTGTTAAAGCGGCTAATTTAGTTTATCCCTTGATAGATAGTTCTTTCATCTCATCGAACTCTTTTAGAGTCCCTACTAGTGTAGTAGGTGCCATAAATATAGTTTTAAACATCAATAAAAACACCACAAAAGATGAGTTGGTAGAGAGGTTTATAGATTACGAGAAAAATCAAACAACAAAACTAATATATAATAATTTTGAACCTCTAGTTTCTTCAGATTTTAAAGGGATTGAATTTGCTTCTATTGTTGACCATAGATTTAGTGAAGTTATAAATTTCAATATGATAAAATTGGTAATCTGGTATGATAATGAGCGGGGATATTCCTCTAGCGTTGTAGAGTTGATTAAAAATATTTTAAAAAGGAAGAATTATGCAGTATGAAGCAGCTAGTATCGTAAGTTTTGCTATTATCATAGCTATTGGGATTATCATCGTAAAGGGTGTGGTTATCGTTCCGCAAACTCACGCCTATGTTGTAGAGAGACTTGGAAAATTCAATCGTACGCTTGAGGGTGGATTTCACATTATCATACCGATACTTGATTCCATCGCTTCAAAGCTCACAAAGCAGGAGCAAATCATCGACATTCCTCATCAAAATGTTATCACAAAAGATAATGTAAATATCAGTGTTGATGGTATAGTTTTTATACAAGTTGAAGATGCTAAAAAAGCAACTTATGGAATAGTTAATTTCAAAACGGCTCTGGCAAATCTAGCTACTACTACTCTTAGAGCCGAAATTGGGCAATTAGCACTTGACGAAACTCTCTCTTCAAGAGATACACTAAATCGTAAAATTCTTCAAGCTATCGATGAAGCCTCTTCCAAATGGGGCGTAAAAACCATGAGGGTTGAACTAAGAGATATATCAGTTCCAATAGAGATAGAAGAAGCCATGAATTTACAGATGAAAGCTGAGCGAGAAAAAAGAGCG
>JAJRPV010000073.1 GCA_024280575.1 Campylobacterales bacterium | reverse complement strand
AAGTTCTGGTACTTTGTATGCAGCTAAATGGATACAAACAAGTGCAGATAATGGTGGAAGTGCCAAACTAAAATGGATAAGCTTGGGACACTCAAGTGATAGTGAAATAAAAGATGCTCTTGATAAAAAAGTTAGATTTGGCGATATTTTTGAGAGTATTACGCCGGTCAAAGGTCAAACCCCACCTCAAGGCTTTACCTCAATCCATGCATCAGGCGGTTGGGAGTGGCTAAAAATCAAGCCCGGCATGAAAAAGATAGCCTCAAGACTTGAAGCTAGAAGATATGCTGCCCTCAAAGGTGTAACTACCGAGTTTAGAAAGATGGAGGGTATCACATTTAATCCTCATAAAGGAGAGCTTTATGTCTCTATGAGCTCAGTTGGAAAAAGCGTAGAAGATAACAGGAAAAAAGGTAAACCGAACGATAAATATGATATAGGCGGACCAAATGATATAAGACTACCATACAATCCTTGCGGAACAGTATTTAAACTTGATATGTCCAAAGAGTTTGGCAGTGATTTCGTAGCTAAAGATATGATAGCTTTAGTAAGCGGTAGCACTAAAGGTAAAACTGATGAATTCAATAAATGTAGCGTTGATGGCATAGCAAATCCAGACAATATAACATATTTGCAAAATACAAATGCACTACTTATAGGTGAGGATACAGGAAGCGGACACCAAAATGACTATATTTGGAGTTATAATCTTGACAACAATAAACTAACAAGAATTGAGACAACTCCTTATGGAAGTGAGACAACTTCGCTTTATCACATCAATAATCTCAATGGCCACGGATACATCATGAGTGTAGTCCAGCACCCTTATGGCGAGGGAGACCGTGTAACAAAAGAGGCAGATATGCCAAAAAGAGCTAAAAATCCAAACGATATGCATGCTTATACTGGATATATAGGACCACTACCTGTGATAAAATAGGACAAACAATGAAAAAGATTATTTTTTTGGTAATATCAATTTTTTTAAGTGCAAAAGATATAAATCTTAGCAATCGGGCTGCTTACATAACAAGCGAGTGTTATACTAAAACAGTTGATAAAAATGGGGGCAGGCACAATCCGTGCTATACCTGCCATATTAACTCCAAAGAGCCCAATTATATAAATGATATAGACCTTCAGGCGAGTTACGATTTTCCAGAGTATGCTACAAAAAATCATTGGAGCAATCTTTTTAAAGATAGAAGCAAAGAGGTAGCAAAAATTAGTGATAAAGAGATCATAAAATATGTTAGAGAGGATAATTATAAAAATCTCTCAAAAAGATTAAAACACCTTCCAAAAACTTGGGATGTCAACCACAATGGCAAATGGGACGGTTTTATTCCTGATTGTAACTACAGCTTCGATAAAAATGGCTTTGATATGGACAAAAATGGCAACCCAACCGGCTGGGTGGCTTTTAGCTATCGACCATTTCTCGGGACTTTTTGGCCTACCAATGGAAGTACGGATGATGTGCTTATACGACTGCCTGAAAAATTTAGAAAAGATAAAAATGGCAAACTAAGCACCAAAATATATAAAGAAAATCTAAATATTCTAAAAGAGCAGATGAGAGATAGTGCAGATAATTTTAGCAGATATTTTGTCGGCTTAGCAAGCAAGATAAGAGCTATACCAAGACTATATCCAAAAGGGACGGAGTTTTTGCATAGTGTTAGATATATAGATGTTAAAAATGGCAAAACAACGATGGCAAAGAGGATGAAAGAGCTAAGATATGCCAAAAAAACTTCATATCTTACATATTCGGATCTCAAAACAAAAGACGGCAATGACTACAAAGAGAAGGATGATTTTCCCGATAGACTCGAAGTCTTCAGGGTAGGCAATGCCGAAAAAGGACTCTACACCAAAACAGGGTGGTTTTATGAAGGTTTCATAGAAGACAAAAAAGGTGAGCTTAGGCCTCAAAACTATGAAGAGACCTTGTATTGTATAGGTTGCCATAGTGGTATAGGAGCTACAACTGACAGCACTTTTGCCTTTCCTAGAATAATGGACTGGAAGTGGATGGGGATAGCTTCTTTGATGATAAAAGATAAAAATAACGAATATAGAAACTACCTACTAAACAACCATAGCGGAGATGAGTTTAGAGCCAATGACGAAGTAAAAAATAAATTTTTCAAAAACGGAAAACCCAGAAAAGAGGCATTTGCAAAGCTCAAAAATGATATTTCATATCTACTTTTCCCATCGCTAAAAAGAGCCATAAATCTTGACAAGACCTATAAAGTGATAGTAGATGAACAAAGCTATATATACGGTAGAGAGGGGCACATAAGGCCTCTGGATAATATTTACAAAAAAGTCGAACAAGGACAAAGCACACAACTAAAACCAATCCTAAAAAGGTAAAAGATGGTAAATACACAAAAAACTATATCTCTTAAATTTCCGGCAGTTGCAAATTTGCCGATCATCATAAAAAAGCCTATGTTTGCTGTTGCAAAAAAGTTGGTTTACGAGAATGAGATAAATAGCTTTTTGAAATCCCATACATATATGGGACCTTTTGAGTTTATAGATACTGTTTTAGACTATTTTGATTTTTCATATAAATTTTCAAGTAATCAGATAGAAAATATTCCACCAAGTGGAAGAGTTATCATCATAGCAAACCACCCTCTTGGAGCACTTGATGCCCTATTTCTGATAAGATTAATAAAGCAAGTACGAAGTGATGTAAAAGTCGTTGCTAATGATACTATTGACATAAAAACAAAAGTAAAACTATTTAAAAAACACCTATACAATATAGCTAAAAATTAAAAATAATATTTGCTACACAAAAAATGTATTGTTCATCCTGAAGATAGACAAGATAAAAGAGAAGAAAAAATGCAGATACATTAAAGGCTAGTCTCCACCGAACCTCACAAGTCCACTTGCCCAGGTAAAACCACCTCCAAAAGTGTCAAGTAGCATTAAGTCGCCTTTTTTTAATCTTCCGGCCTCATATGCATCATTTATCGCCATTGGGATTGACGCAGCTGATGTATTTCCATATTTTCCGACTGTAAAGACAGTCTTTTCTTTTGGAAAATTCAATTTGTTTCTAACAGCTTCTATGATTCTAAGATTTGCTTGATGCGGAACAAAAAGATCTATATCATCTGATGTTATACCATTTGTTTTTAGGATATCTACCACATCTTTTGTCAAAGTTCTAACGGCCACTTTAAAAACTTCGTTACCTGCCATTTTTATATATTGTAATTTATCATCTACATTGTCAGCCCTACAAGGATATTTTGAACCACAACCCGGGGTTATTAAAAGATCCGAATATTTTCCATCAGCTGAGGCATGAATATCTATAATAGCTTCATTTTTGTCTTCAGTTACACCAATTATAGCAGCTCCTGCTCCATCACCAAAAAGTATGCAAGTTCCTCTATCTGTATAATCAACTAAAGAGCTTATTTTTTCAGCTCCAACTAACAATATATTTTTCTTAGCACCTGATTCAATAAATGCTTTTGCGATTGAGAGCATATAAACAAAACCACTGCAAGCTGCAGCTACATCAAAAGCCATACAATTTCTAATACCCACTTTATCACTAATCAGACAGGCAGTTGAGGGCATACAAAGGTGGTCAGGAGAGAGTGTTGCGCAAATGACTAAGTCTATTTCATCTTTATTAATCCCGGCTCTTTGAATCGCTTTTTCAGCGGCTTTTGCCCCTAAATCGCTTGTCGCCTGATCGGCTGTTGCTATTCTTCTTTCTTTTATACCTGTACGCTGTTCTATCCACTCGTCGCTTGTGTCTACTATTTTTTCAAAATCTTTATTTGTCATAATCTTTTCTGGCACATAAGAGCCAATTGATTTCAAAGATGCGTACATGTATGTCCTTTTATGTATCTGATTGCTGTAGTGTAGCGATACTATTTTCTATATCTTCATTGATATCTGAATCGGAAAAACTTATCGCCTGAAATATTGCATTTTTAATGGCTTTAGCATTACTCTTGCCATGTGCCACTATCGCGCACCTTTTGATGCCTATCAAAGGTGCTCCGCCATACTCTGCATAATCAACTTGTTTCTTGAGCACTCTAAATACTTTTCTCATCAAAAGAGATCCTGCTATTGCCACCGGTGATCTTCGAATATTTTTTTTGATAATTTTTGTAATAGATTCTGCGACACCTTCACTGGTTTTTAAAAGTATATTTCCAACAAAACCATCACACACTACTACATCGGTTGAGCCATCAAATATATTATTTCCTTCAATATAACCTATGAAGTTCTCACAATTGCTGAGAATTTTATAAGCTTCTTTGGTTATCTCATTACCTTTGCTTTTTTCTTCTCCATTTGATAGCAAACCAACACGAGGATGCTGGGTTTTCAAAACATCTTTCACATATGCTTCACCCATAAGAGCAAACTGAACCAAATTTTCACTTTTACAATCAACATTTGCCCCAACATCCAACACAAGACTTGGTTTATCTGTTGAGCTTGGCATCAAAGTAGCAATTGCTGGTCTCACAACACCTTTAAGCCTACCTATTCGAAGAGTTGCAAGACTCATAGTCGCTCCACTGTGACCCGGAGAAACTACTGCGTCAGCCATGCCTTCTCGCACCAATTCTACTGCTTTATATATAGAGGTTTCTTTTTTCTTTAATGCATCAGTTGCACTATCGCTCATACTCAAAATTTCATTTGCATTTACAAATGTAACTTTATCTCGAAATTGTGTTGGAACTAGCTCTTTGATTTCTTCAATTTTGCCAACCAATATCGGATGAAACTCTTGCTCTTTGAAAGCTTTTATCGTACCATCAATAACAGGTGCGGGACCTAAGTCTCCACCCATCACATCTATAGCAATATTTAACATCTAGCTTTTATATTCGCCTGTTGTTTTATTTATTTTGTGTGGCATTTTCCATGTGCCATCACTATCTTTAACCGGCATTGCAAGTGTTATCTTGTAATGTGTTCTTCTCTTTGCTGCTCTTGTTTTACTTACTCTTCTCTTTGGTACTGCCATAATTATTCTCCTGAATTATTTATTATCTTTAATTGCATTGGCTGCAATACAAATAGTCACATTTGAACGATTCGAGTTCACTTTGTAACATAGTATCAAAATTTACGAAACCATCAAAAAATTCTATCAAATTTATGTAATCATAATCATCTTTATACAGACCGTTATTGGCATATATTTCAATGTTTTGTTTAATGATTTTTATAAAATCATCACCGCATCTATCACAACAGTGGGTAAAACTACCTTCTATTGTGCCTGTGCATTTGATTAAATTTTTGTTAATTTTTTTTGCAGTTCCTAAAAAAACTATTCCATCTTGTTTTGTTTCAAAATCAATCCCGTTTTGTGAGATTTTATTGAATTCTATTTTCATATTATATCGTTAACTTATAAAACTTCTCTTCCTGCAAAAAAGAAATCTATCTCTATTTTTGCATTTTCCAAGCTGTCACTTCCATGAACTGCATTTGCATCTATACTATCAGCAAAATCTGCTCTTATAGTTCCGGCATCTGCCTCTTTTGGATTTGTAGCACCCATTAATTCTCTATTTTTAGATACTGCATTTTCACCTTCAAGCACCATAACAACTACCGGTCCACTTGTCATAAACTCTACAAGTTCGCCAAAAAATGGTCTTTGCGCATGTACTTCATAAAATTTTCCGGCATCACTGACGCTCAGCTGAATTTTTTTCATGGCGGCAATTCTAAGTCCATTTGATTCAAATCTGTCAACTATCTTGCCTACTACATTTTTTGCTACTGCATCTGGTTTTATTATTGATAATGTTTTTTCCAATATTTTCTCCTAAATTAATTAATCTCTTTTTCACAGAGGTCAAGGGCGGATTATACCAAAAAAAGTTTTAATTGTAGTTAAATTTTATCTTAAAAAGGGAAAGAAGTTTGAGATGATAATTTATCATCTCAAGTATTTATGCTATTCTACGCAAGGAGTATCACCTTTTCTCAGGTCTGCTCCGATTTCATCTCTACTTGGCTGTCCTTCAACAACATCACTCCAAACTATACATCCTTCGGTAGGACAAGCTGCAGCACAAGCCGGTTCATCATGGTAGCCAACACACTCTACACATTTATCAGCATATACATAATAAATATCTTCCCCTGTTGGGTTATCATCATCATCTACAATTGCTTCAACCGGACACTCATCAATACAAGCTCCACAAGCTATACATATATCTGTAATTTTAACAGCCATTTCAACTCCTTAATTTGATTTATACGAAACTATATCACAAGAAAATTAAAATAGAAATAAAAGTATCAACTATTTTGTAAATATACAGAAAAATATAAAACTTATAACATACGCATAACCTGTCTTTGGGTTAGCAGGGACAAAAGTCCCTACAACCCCCTAAAGCTACGAAAAATAGAACTTTTCGAGAAAAAGTGCGTAAGGTTATTTGATTAATCTTATTATAATATTAAAATGATATAATTTTGTTGTTAAGAAAAATTATTATTAAGGAGAAAATATGCTAGTTACAAATAAAGCACCAGATTTTACTGCTACTGCTGTATTGGAAGATGGATCAATTGTTGAGGATTTTAATTTATATGAAAATTTTGGAGAAATGGGAACTGTGTTATTCTTTTATCCACTAGATTTTACATTTGTGTGTCCTAGCGAAATTATCGCATTTTCACATAGAATTGAAGAATTTAAAAGTAGAGGTATCAATGTAATTGGAGTTTCGGTTGATAGCCAATTCTCACACTTTGCATGGAGAGAAACTCCAGTAGAAGAAGGTGGGATTGGAAGAATCAAATTTCCACTGGTTGCAGATTTAAGCAAACAAATCTCTAGAGATTTCGATGTTCTACTAAATGAAAGTGTTGCACTTCGTGGTTCTTTTCTAATAGGAATAGATGGTACTGTAAGACACGCTGTTATCAATGACTTGCCACTTGGAAGAAATGTTGATGAAATGCTTAGAATGGTAGATGCTATGCTTTTTACAAATGAGTATGGCGAAGTTTGTCCTGCCGGTTGGAATAAAGGTGATGAAGGTATGAAAGCTTCTACTGAAGGCGTTGCTGATTATCTAGCAAAACACTCTGAAGAGTTATAAATAGACAAATAAAGAAGCTTTCAAGAAAGCTTCTTTATTATTTTTTGCACTAATTGCTCAGGCAATAAGCCCATCTCTTCTTCCACTAATTTTGTATTTCCATGTTGAATAAATTTATCTTCATATTCAAAACTTTCAATCTCTACATGTAGAGTGTTTTTTTCTTTTAACAATCCTAGCAACGAACCAATACCTCCATATTGTGCACTATCGCTAAAAACAAACCATTGTTTGTATTTTTTTGCCAAATCTATAAGGCGCTCTTCATCTAGCGGCTTAGCGAATCTTAAATCAACTACACAGGAATTTATATTTTCTTTTTCGAGTAAAAGTGCCGTTTGCATAGCTCTGCCTACTCCGTTTCCATAACCTAACAATAAAATCTTCGCATCATCACTATCAGTTAATATCTCGGCCTTTCCATATTCAAAAGACTTATCTCCCCCGACGACTGAATCCATAAACACCCCTCTTGGGTATCTAATGGCAATTGGTCCATTATGGTCATAAGCGTATTTTAAAGCTTTATACATACTTTTTTCATCTCTTGGGGCTATCAAAGTCATATTTGGTATAGCACTTAGATATGAAATATCAAATGCCCCTTGGTGCGTTTCTCCATCTTCGCCTACTATCCCGGCCCGATCCATCGCAAAAACAACATTTAAATTCATAATACATGCATCATGAATTAACTGGTCATATGCTCTTTGCAAAAAAGTGGAGTAAATAGTAATAAACGGCTTAAAGCCCTCTTTTGCCATAGCACACATCGAAGTTACTGCATGCTGTTCTGCGATAGCTACATCCCAAAAACGATTTGGATAGGCATCTATTAGTTTATCCATACCTGTTCCACTTGGCATGGCAGCAGTTACTCCCACAATATTTTCATGCTCATTTGCGAGTTCCAAAAGTGCTTCACTATAAATAGCAGTGGCACTTTTAGCACTACTCTTTTTCAAAGATTTACCACTTTCTATGTCAAATGGTCCGACACCATGCCAATTTTCATAATAACCCTCTGCTTTTTCATACCCTTTACCCTTTAGAGTTTGGGCATGAACAATCACGGGTTTCTTCAAAGCTTTGGCAGTTTGAAAAACAGTAATAAGACTTTCTAAATTATGGCCATCGATTGGTCCGATATAGTCAATTCCTAATTCTTCAAACAAAATTCCCGGAGTTATAAGCTTAAAACCCTCTTCAAATCTTTTAGCCATATATGTGGCACTCTCAGGTAAATATTCCAAAATCTGCTCTGTTGTTTTTTTCATTTTTTGATAAAAATTACCAGCCATCGCATGCGATAAAAAACTCGATATCGCACCTATTGGCTTGGATATACTCATTTTATTGTCATTTAAAATAATCACAACCGGGTATTTTCGATATCCTAGTTCGTTTAGTGCCTCATAAACCATGCCCGAACTCATGGAGCCATCGCCTATCAATGCAACCGGTACTCTTTTATCACTTTCATTTTTAAGTTTTATAGCTTTTGCAGCTCCGACTGCTAGAGAGATAGAAGTAGAACTATGCCCTGCTACAAAAAAATCAGCATCAGATTCACTAGGCTTTGTATATCCGCTAAGCCCACCAAACTGTCTTAAAGTATCAAAACTTTCCCACCTGTCAGTCAATAACTTATGTGCATAAGATTGGTGACTCACATCAAATATAAAAGGATCTTTTTCAGCATCAAACACATAGTGCATAGCGACTATCAACTCTACGGCTCCTACATTACTGCTCAAATGCCCACCATTTTTGCTGACTGTTTTTATGATTTTATCTCGAAGAGACACACATAAGTCTTTTAATTCTTGTATATTTTTATTTTTAATATCAATTTTCATTTTTACCTAATTTTTAAGTTTTAGTCAGATTTGTTTTGTAGCAAGCATTTTATCTGCTCAAATCTAGCAGACAGATTTCCATCTAAATTTCCATTTTCACTAAGAAATACAACTCCGCCTAATGATACGGCATCATCAGATTGGATTTCCACTTTATTATTATCTTTAAATACTTCATTTAAAGCTTCATAATTTTTAGGATTTGTTTTTATGGCAATATTGCTACTATTTTTTAAATCTTTTATTAATTCTTTAGCCAACGCAACAGCAATATCTGAACTAGAGGTTGAAATTTCCTTTTTTACTACTTCTTTAGCTATCTCTAGTGAGGTATCTAGTAAATTCTTTTCCATTTTTTCAAAAAACCATCTAGCTCTTGGATTTTTGCATCCAACTTTCTTGCTGTCTCAATATATACAGAAATTTTCTCTTCATATTTATTCTCTAACTCAACTTTTGACTTTTCATAACCTTCATTAAAAGAAATTTCTTTTTCTCTCTCTACTGTATCTTTAAGTCTATTTGCAAAATCTCTCTCTTGTTTTTCTATTTGCATTTGCAATTTTATTATATTTGTTGAAAGCAAATCACTTTTTTTTAATAATTCTTCAACAAATTGATTTTGCTTTTCATCATTAATTTCATTTTGCAAAATATGCTTATTTTCACTAGAATCAATATCCATAGTTTCATTATTTATAATTTCATCTTCCCTATTGCCAGCCCCCAATACTTTAAATTGATATCTTTGAATAGTGTGTTTGTCTAATTCATTTTGTTCTATTACATTATCCATAATTTACTCTATCATCTCTTCGGCTTCACCAACTTGAAGAACTCCCTGCTCAGCTAATTTTTGCACTTCTTCAACTATTTTTCTTTGAGCCTCTTCAACATCCTTTACTCTCACTGCTCCCAAAAAACTCATCTCTTCCAAAAAGGCTTCTTGAGCTCTTTGTGACATACTTCCCATAAATTTATCTTTTAAATCTTCGCCCGAACCCTTGAGTGCCACCATCAAATCTTTTTTATCGGCAACTTTTAGAATTTCTCTAATACCTGTATTGTCCAATTTTACGATATCTTCAAAAGTAAACATCATGTCTTTGATAGTCGAAGCGAGTTGCTCATCAGCTTGCTCTATGAAAGATATAGTAGTTTTTGAAGCCTTTTGTCCTAGTCTATTTAAGATTTCTGCCACCGCTCTAGGTCCTCCTACCTCAACTTTATATGAAGTTAGGGATTCTAATTTATTCTCCAATACAGTTGAAACTCTTTTTACAACAGAAGGAGAAATTTCTCCCAAATTTGCCATTCTTATTGTTACTTCGCTTCTTAATTCATCTGGGAAAAAAGAGAGCGTTTCTGCTGCACTGCTTGGATCCATATGGGCAAGTATAAGTGCGATTGTCTGTGGATGTTCAGTGTTAATAAAATCCGCCAATTGCTGTGGTTTAATTTGCTCTAAATAACCAAAATTTTCTGCAGTTTCCATATTTTTAGATAATTTTTCTAAAATCTTTTGAGCTGCTTCGTGACCAAATGTTCTATATAAAATTTCTTTAGCATACTCCATACCGCCAGATCGCATATATTGATTTGACTGCAATAGCGCATAGAATTCTTCAAGTACAGCATTTGCAACCTGTTTATCAACATTTTTAACTGTAGCAATATACTTTGATATTTCTGTCACAGTATCTATTTCCATATGAGAGAAAAGAGTTGCTGTTATATCTTCCCCTAGTTGAATCAATAAAATTGCCGCCTTTTCTGGCATAGATAGTTCATTATATTCATTCTTTTGATCTTCATTTAATTTCATTTTTGCTTCTTTTCAATACTAGTAGAATCAAATTCATTTGAATTTTTTATTAATCCTTGCAACAAACCAGCCACCTCTTCACTTTTTTGATCGGCTAAGTTTTTTAATTTCTCCAATAAAACATCATATTTTAAAGATTCTTCATTAAAATCCTTACCAATTCCCAACTGCTCCTCGACTCTTTGTCTCGCTTTTTTAAATTTTTCTAGTGTATCTTCTGCATTCTCATCATCTTCTACTATATCTGTACGATCAAACTCTTCAAATTCTTCATTTTGATGTTACAACATTTTTTGGGAAAAAGGAGCAATGACTTTTTTATAAAATATAAATAACAATATAGCTACAAATAAATATTTTAGTACAGGTGCAATTGGAGCAAAATAAAATCCTATCTTATCCATAAAAGTTTTAGTTACAGGCTGACTACCATTTTTTGCAAGAGGCTTAAATTCAAAATTACTAACCGTTACCTCGTCACCCCTAGTCTTATTGTATCCTACAGTTTGTTTTACAATATTATCAATTTGGACTAACTGTTCTTTTGTTAATGGTATATATTTTAACTTTTGATTATCACCGCCATCTTTGTTTTTAGTTTTCTCATAATCTCCATCTACTACGACAGCCGTACTGATTTTTTTGATAGTGGCAAATTCGTTTTTAATCTTAGTTGTTGTTTTGGATATTTCATAATTTGTAGTAGTTGAACTTTTTTGGTATTTTTCGCCATTTTTCTGACTTTTTAAACCTTGAACCGGTCCGATATTGCTAATAGCTCCGGGCACTCCTCCAACTACATTGGTAGATCCTCCTGTTTTTTTCTCTTCCACACTTTGCTCGCTTCTTGGAACAGAATTTGGATCATATACTTCGCTCACAGAATCTTTTTGACTAAAATCAAAATCTATTGTTACTTTTGCTACTACTTTGTCATTTCCACCGACTATCGGAGCTAAAACATTTATAATTTTATCTTCCAAATTAGTTTCGTATGTTTGTTTGTATTGAATTTGACTTTTTATCAAATCAGACGAAAAAAGACCATCTTCTTCACCCAAAGGCACTCCATTTTGGTTTACCAATTTTACATTTTGAGCTTTTAAATTGACTACTGAAAATGAAACTAAGTTTTTTATTCCAACAATCTGCTTATGAGAAAGTTTTGACCCTTTTTTGATATCCACCACTATTGAAGCCGTTGCATCTTGTTTTGTAGCCGCAAAGACACTCTCTTTGGGAATAGCGATATGCACACTGGCATTTTCAATTGGTTTTAAGTCTTCTATGGTGCGAGATAATTCACCCTCTAACGCTCTTAAATATTTTATTTGTTGTTCAAAATCGGTTGATCCAAATTCTGTTTTATCAAAAATTTCAAAACCAACTTTGG
Source organism: Campylobacterales bacterium (assembly GCA_024280575.1). Classification (GTDB taxonomy): domain Bacteria; phylum Campylobacterota; class Campylobacteria; order Campylobacterales; family Sulfurospirillaceae; genus JAADIZ01. The sequence continues at coordinate 17,277 of JAJRPV010000073.1, read as the reverse complement.
AGTTTTTTGGAATTCCGAGTGCCGATATAGCAATTCTTTCTTTGTAAACTACATTGGAAGGAACTGCAATAGTACCTTCATGTACTACTTTATAAGCTACTCCATCTTTCTCTAGTTGTTGTATAATAAGAGCTGAATCACTTGGAGTTGTGTTATCAAAAAGTACACTATACCCATTTCCTAAGGAGGAACTTGGACTTTTAAAAAAGATTAAAAAAGACAAAAAACCTATAACAACAAATACCGAAATTAAAGAAACTATCTTTTGTTTACGCGATAACCCCTGCACCAATGATGTTATTTGACTTAAAAACAGTTTTATATCCATTTAACCTTCCAAATCATTCAAATAAATATCTCTGAATTCTTTCATAAATCTTAGGTTTTGTTCAGGCGTACCTATAGTTACACGAATTGCATTCATACCATATGCTCCAAGATTTCTGACTATTATACCTTTTTTCAAGAGTTTTTCAGAAATTTGTGAAGAATTTTTATCATTTTTAAGCTCCAAAGTGATAAAATTCGTAAAACTTTGGATAAAATCAAAGCCTAATTCTTTAGCGAACTTTTCATAAAGTTTCATTTCACCAAAATTTTCTTTGATACAATTTTGTACAAATTTTTTATCATCAAGTGCTACAATTGCAGCTTTTAGTGAGAGATTTGTGATATTAAAAGGCGCTCTTAGCTTTAAAAGAGCTTTTATTATCTCTGGCTCTGCTATGCCATAACCACACCTCATACCACCTAATCCATAAGCTTTTGAAAAAGTACCCAAATATAAAACATTCGGATATTTTTGTATGATATCTTGCGGATTTATCTCTTTTTTCTTATCTTTATATTTTGCATATTCCTGATAAGCACCGTCAACTATAACCATCGTATTTTTGTCTATTTTATCTAAAAATTTATATACTTCATCTGTATCTAAACACTCTCCCAAAGGGTTATTTGGTAAACATAAAAATATGATAGCTATATCTTTATTTTGATTATATATCTTTAAAAATTCACCAAGATTATGCTGATGAGAAGGCGTTTTTAGTATGGTTGTTCCTGTTTGTCTAGCATAAATTTCATACATCGCAAATGTGGTTTTAGCCATCAAAACTTTATTATTTTTATTTGCCTTTGCATGTACGCCAAAAGATATAATTTGGTCACTTCCTGCTCCAATGATTATATTTTCACTTTCAACTTTAAATCTTGATGCTAATTTTTCTTTTAACTCGTACATGCTGTCATCAGGATACAAATTCATCTTTGAAACATCTTTACAAACAGCATCTTGAACACCGGGGCTACATCCTCTGGGATTTTCATTGCTCGCAAGTTTAATAATATCTTTTTCATCTATTCCATATTCTCTGACAACTAATTCTATCGGTTTTCCCGCTTCATAAATTTTTAGATTATCCAGTACACTGTTGTATTTCATCTTATTTATCATCCTTTAACATAGCTTCCTAGCCATTTTATTTCATGAGTATTTTTATTTTCTTCTAAAATTGCTTGTACATTCTTATCATCAATATGACCTTCAAAATCAAGATAAAAAACTGTTTTAAAACCTTTTTCTTTTATTGGACTGGATTCTATTTTTGTTAAATTAACTTCATTCTTTCGAAAAGTCTGTAAAAATTCAACCAAACCACCAGGTTTATCTGCGGTTTTTGCCAAGATAGATGTTTTGCTATTTTTTGATTTCGCATTTTTAAAATCACTTAAAATTAGAAATCTGGTATTATTTGACATATTATCTTCTATCTTTGAAAACAAAATTGGTAATTTGTATAATTTTGCCGCTATGTGAGAACAAATTGCTGCACTGTTTTTGTCATTTTTAGCTAACTTTGCAGCTTCGGCAGTTGATTTTGTTGCTACAAATTCTATTTCAGTTAAAAAATGCTCTTCTAAAAACTTTCTACACTGATTGTAACCTTGCGGATGAGAATATATCTTTTTTATCTCTTTTAAACTATCACACATGGATGAAAATGAGTGATGAATATCCATATATTTCTCCGCTATTATTTTTGCACTATATTTTCCAAGGCAATCAAGTGTAATTCCCACAGCTCCTTCTGTATTGTTTTCAATTGGAACCACTCCATATTTTGCTTCTTTATTTTCAATAACCGTAAAAACTGCCTCAATAGAATTTAGACTTATATATCTTCCCATTGCACCAAATCTGCTTTGCGCAACTTGATGAGTAAAACTACCCTCTGGCCCAAGGTATGCTATATTTTCTGGCAATTCAATGTTTCTGCTGACAGCAAAAATTTCTTGAAATATAGCATCTATCGCATCATCATTGAGATATCCGTCATTTAAAGACTTCAGCCTGTCTAAAATTTCTCGCTCTCTCTCTGGCCTATAAATTGCCGTCCCTGTTGTCTGTTTTAAATCCCCGATAGTCTTGACAGCCACCATTCTTTTGTTTAATAATTTTAAAACTTCATCATCAATATCATCTATCTGCTTTCTATACTTGTTTAAATTCATATAACTCTCTCCCTTCTTTAGAGCAAAGTTTTAAAAAACTCATATATAATCTATCTCCAAACTCGATAAATCTTCTAGTTTTTCTCTTCTTCTTATGATTTTGTCTTTGCCGTCAATCAAAGCAATCTCAGCTGCTCTCGGTCTTGAATTATAATTACTGCTCATTGTAAAACCATAAGCCCCGGCCCCTTCGAAAACTATAATGTCATCATGTTTTGTCTGTTTCATATATATATCTTTTGCCAAAAAATCTCCACTTTCGCATATGGGCCCTACGATATCAGCCAAAGATTTTTCTTTATTTTGATTGTCGCTTAAAAGTTTAAAATTATGATATGCCCCATACAAACTAGGTCTTAACAAATCATTCATGGCCGCATCAACTATTACAAATCTTTTTTTCTCATTTTTTTTCTCGTACAATACTTTAGTGACTAAATAACCACAATTTCCCACCAAATAGCGTCCTGGTTCACACAAAACCGTAACATCCTGATTTCCAAGAGCTTCAAAAATATTTTGCGCATATTCATACAATGAGATTGTCTTTTCATCTTTGTATTTTATGCCTATTCCACCGCCTACATCAAAAAACTTTATATCGATATTTGCGGCTTTCAAACTCCTGAGTAAATTTGATATAACAATCGAGGCCTCTTTAAACGGTGCTGTTTGAGTGATTTGACTTCCTATATGAAAGTGGATACCGATAGGATTTAAAAAAGCAGATTTATTTGCATATAAATACATTTTTTTCGCACTCTCAATATCTACTCCAAACTTATTTTCACTCAGTCCTGTAGATATATAAGGGTGGGTTTTGGGATCAATATTTGGATTCACTCTTATACTGATTCTTGCTATCATATTTAACTGTTTTGCAATCTCTTCAACTCTATACATCTCTTCTTCGCTCTCTAAATTCAGCATTAAAATATCTTTTTGTAATGCTTCTTGAATCTCAATATCTTTTTTCCCGACACCGCTAAATATAATCTTGTACTTTTCAACTCCGGCTATCAATGCTCTCTTAACTTCACCAATAGAAACACAATCGCAACCGCTTCCTAGTGTTGCTAAATGTTTTAATACGGATAGATTAGAATTTGCTTTCACGGCATAGCAAAGCATAGATTTTCTGGCCTTAAAAGCATCTTTTAATGTATTGTAATTTTTAGTAATTTCATTAAAATCATAGACATATAATGGAGTATCATATTTTTTGGATAACTCTTGAAAGTTAATCATGTAAAACCTTTTTAAAAAATAAGCTTTATTTTATCTAAAAAAATAAAAAAAGGAAATAAAAAATGGATTAGTATATGGTATTATTGCTTTGTGTAATACGAATAGAGAGAGATGATGCCTAAAATAACAACAGGAAGTATTATTGCTAATTCTGGATATATAACCGCATTTAATGCCAATTTTGACAACAAAAACAATATACCCCATATAAATATTGATATAAAAGCCAAGTAGGATGAGAGAAGTATTGTATTGCTATATCTTGATATCAAAGGTATTCTTGAAAAGAATATCAAACAAAGTAGAGGAGCAAAAAGAGGTAAAAAAATCTGGGATAATATGATAGTTTTTATTCTGTTTGTATCCAAATCTTGGGAATTAAAAAATTTTAAAGCATCTATGGCATCTGGTATTGACAAATTAAACTTACCTTTATAGACATTATCTATAATTTTTGGTCTAAAATCTTTTAATGCTTCTATTTTGGAAAATTTTTCTATAAACAATCCTTTGCTGTCTAAATTTACTACTTTTGGCTTAGTAATTTTTTCTACATTATAAAGAATCCAATTTTTACCTTTATAGTAACCCTCTTTAGCTTCTGTTATTGACACAAGATCTCGATTTCTTACCTTAAAAATCTTTATGTTGGTAGCCTTTTTTTCAACTGGATTTAACTTATCAAAATAGACATAATTTTCATTATTTTTTAACAAAAGATCTTTTGTACTGCTGGAAATATTGCCAAATTTTAAGATATTATTACTGTATTCTCTTGCATACGAAAAAGATGTAAAATTTAAAAATATATAAAAAACCGTAATAAATACTGATGTTATAAAGAGAGGTTTTATGAGTAGTTGTTTGCTAATTCCAAATGATAACATACTTACTAATTCATTTGTTTTTATCATGGAAACAACGGTAATAATCATAGCAAAAATAACAGATAACGGCAAAACATAATTTACGGAATACATGCTTTGAAACATAATATATAAAATTTGTAAATTTGCTGATTTAGGAAGTTTTTGATAAGTGGTCAGTAAATCTATACCAACATAAAAAAGCTCTAAAGCAAAAAAAACTATAAAAAAATTCTTTAAATATTTTGCTATTATATATTTTTGATATATTTTCATTTTAACTCGTTAGAATTTTTCATCGAATATTGTTGGCTTACTTTTTGAATATCACTATCTAATAACTCCATTGTGCCTTTTTTTGCAAAATCTAAAATATTACCTAGTTTTTCTACTTCAATTTTTGAAAAATCTGAGAGTACATGTGAAATAATATTAGACTTTTCTATTGGTTTTCCAATACCAATTCTAACCCTGAAGTAATCTTTTCCAATATGACTATCTATTGATTTGAGACCGTTATGACCGCCATTACCTCCGCTAAATTTAAATCTAAGTGTACCAAACGGTAAATCCAAATCATCGTGTATTACTATTATTTTATCGGGTTTAAAATAATCTTGTACAGCTCTAACACTTTCGCCGGAGAGATTCATAAAAGTTGATGGCTTTAGAAGAAGGGTGTCTCTATATTTGTACAGATTACCTTTGAAGTTACTTTTATTTATATGGGCGTAAGACTGGTCTCTCAAAAGAGAGTCTATCACTATAAAACCGACATTATGCCTGTTTTTCTGATATTTCTCTTCAGGGTTACCGAGTCCTACGATTAAATTCATCAGATTATTTAGCTTTAATAACTCCGACTATTGAAATTCTATCTTCATCCATCAATTTAATACTGTCATTTACCTTCACATCTCTAACTAAAATAGTATCTCCAACGCCTAAATCACTCACATCAAGTGTAAAATTTTGAGGAAGATTTTCAGCTGTGCATTTTACAGCAAGCCTTTTTTTAGATTGAGCCAAAACACCTTTGTCTTTAAGACCTTTTGGTACTCCCGTAAGAGAAACCGGAACTAAATACTTACTTAAAACTCCGGGAAGTGCTATTCTTAAATCAACATGTAAAAATTTGTTTTTTACAGGGTCTTTTTGATACTCTTGTATAACAACATTTAATTCTTGATCTCCAACTTTTACCGGAAACGCAAGTGTATTTTTATTTCTAACCGCTTTTACGAATTCATTTTCTTTAAATGCAGCATTGATATTTTCAACACCTTTTCCGTAAATATTGGCAATTAGATAACCATTTCTTCGAAGCTCTTTTGTAGCTTGCTTAGTGATACTCTCTCTAACTATGCCTTGTAACATAAACTGTCCTTTTAAAATTTTTAAGGATAAGATTATACAAAAATAAAACTAAAATCTGGATGAATTATTTTTTCAAAGCAATTATATCTTTGTCTATCGTCTCTTTAGTATGCCCTTTTTTTACAACTTTAGGCTTCATTCCAGCATCATAATAATCTAAATCCATAGCTAAATCATTTCTACTTGTAGCATTGGCAAGGGCTTCATCTCTTGAAATAATACCAGAGGCATACAAATTCAAGAGAGATTGGTCAAATGTTTGGCATTTATAGACATCTTTTCCTTCTTTTATGGCATCTGTTATTTCTGCATCTCTTCCATCTAATATAAGGTTTTCTATCCTTGCATTTTTAACTAAAATCTCTACTGCTGCTATCCTGCCTCCACTAGTTGTTCTCACAAGTCTTTGAGAAATAATTCCTTGCAGAGTTGAAGCTAGAGTCATTTTTATTCTGTTTTGATCACGACCAGGAAACATACCTAAAATTCTACCAATTGTTTCTTTAGCATCTACCGTATGAAGTGTTGATAAAACCAAATGACCCGTCTCGGCCGCATGCATAGCAGTTTCAAAAGTTTCTAGATCTCTCATTTCACCAACCAATATGACATCAGGATCTTCTCTTAGAGCTGCTCTTAGAGAATCAGCAAAACTCAATGCATCTTGTCCTATCGCTCTTTGATTTATGATGGATTTTTGATCTTTATAAACAAATTCAACCGGATCTTCAATAGTGATAATATGCTTTGCATATTCTTGATTTATAGTATTGATCATAGCCGCTAGTGTTGTTGTTTTCCCGCTACCTGTTGGACCAGTAACCAATACCAAGCCTCTTTGTTTTGTGCAAAAGTTATATATTTTTTCAGGTAAACTTAAAGAATCGATAGTTGGTAAACTAGCCGGAATCTTTCTAAATACGGCAGAAACACCATCTATTTGAAAAAACATATTTACTCTAAATCTATAATCATCATTTAACTTATATGTAAAATCAATATTTTTTACTTCAACAAATTTTGCAAATCTTGTTCTAAGTAACTCTTTTGCCAAAAGCACACTGTCATCATGAGATAAAATCCCTTTTGACATAGAAACTATGCGTCCATTTATCCTTCCTCTGATATTAGAGCCACTTTTGATATGTAAATCACTTCCTTGATTTTCAATTAATTTGACTAGATAATGATTTAATTTTTTAGTCATCTCAAAAGACAAGGCATCAATATTTACTTTGTAAATTTCCTTCATTTATTTTCCCGCCTTAAAATATAAATCTCGCCAACTCAAAGACTATCTTTATTTAAGAGAATTTAGTATCTCTTTAAAAGCATCTTTAAACGATTGCAAGCCTTCCTCCATCAAATCGTCACAAACCTCATTTATTTTAATACCTTTGTCTTCTATTTGACTTAAAAAATGATTTATATCTTTATCTATCTCTACTTCATCAACATTTTTATTTGAATTTATAAAGTATTTGATAGCATTCAGTGGTGCCGTATTGATTGAGTTTCTTAGGAGCAAACCTTTTATATAATAATCTGCTTCTAAATTATCTCCTTTAACTCCTGTGCTTGCAAATAGCGTTCTTACATTATCCAAGCCATAGCCCTGTATCAACTCATAAACTTTAATAGCATTGTATATACCGACCTTTCCCGTAGGTAAATCTAGCTTTTCAAGTTCCACATCTAGTTTTCTATCAAATCTGCTGACAAATACACTAATAACAGCTTTTGGCAGTTTTTCACCTTTAAACAACTCCTTGCCTCTGCTAAAAGCATTCAAACAATTTTGTGTTTGATTTACACTAAAAATAAGTGTTGCATTTACATTGATTCCTTTGCTTGTTAGTGCTGTCATAGCCTCATATCCTGCAGGAGTTGCCGGAACTTTTATCATAACATTTGGCATATTAATTTGCTTAAACAGTCTTTCGCCTTCTTCTATAGTACCTTGTGTATCATCACACAAAAACGGATCTACTTCTATGCTTATAAATCCATCATCTCCTTTTTCATACAAAGGCAATAGTCTTTGGGCTGCTTTTTTTATATCTTTTGTAGCTAACATTTCATATTTTTCTTTTGCACTTTTACCTGCAAGGGCTTTTATGTCATCTTTATACGCTTTGGATGTAAGTATTGCTGATTTAAAGATTGCCGGATTACTTGTCGCACCATTTACAATGCCTTTATTAATTAACTCCACAAACTCTCCATCTAGGAAACTTCTCTCCACAAAATCACACCACAATGAAAATTTTAAATTTTCTACATACATAATTCTTCCTCTAATATTTTTGTTAAATCTTTTTTTTCTATCACTACATTTGCTTCTTTTTTTAAAATTTCTTTTGCGCAAAAAGCAACTTTTGTCTTGGCAAACTTAAACATAGATCTGTCATTTGCCCCATCTCCTACTACCATCGTTGAATTTTTATCAATACCTAAAATAGTTTGAAGTCTTTGCAACATATCGCCTTTTGAAAAATCAAACATCATCTCTCCTCCAACTTTGCCTGTTAAAGTTCCATCCCTTACATGTAGAGTATTTGAAAAATCTACATCATATTTCAAAATCTCTTTGGCAAAACCCGTAGCGTTTCTAAAACCACCACTAAAAACCACTACTTTATAACCTCTTTTTTTAAGTTCCCCTATGGTCTCTTTTGCTCCTGGCATATATGGAAGGTTATGGCAAATTTCATTTAATCTTTTTTCTTGTAAACCTTTTAAAAAATTTGCCCGCATTGTTAAGCTTTCGTAAAAATCCATCTTTCCTTGCATTGCTTTTTCAGTAATATCTGAAACTTTCTCTTTAAAATTTAGCTCTTCTGCTAAAAAATCTATGGTTTCGCCATCCATTAGTGTTGAATCAAAATCAAAAACACACAATTTCATAAAATATCCTTTAGGGAATAGTCGATTTTTTGTAACGATTCTACACCAATTTGTTTGATAAACTCATAAAAAATAATTTTTTTCATAATTATGAGTAAAATTCTGATTTTTATTGTATAATACTTTCTTAACTATATTAATCAATGACAATATGCATGTTTGCAAGTGGGTATTTTTAGAATATGAACAGAAATTTTGCATATTTGTTGATTTATATAAAATTATTTTAAGGACAAGATAAGATGCAAATTTATGTTGGAAATATTTCCTACTCAACAACAGAAGAAGGTTTAGAAAACTTATTTAGCCAATATGGCGAAGTAGAATCAGTAAAAATTATTACTGATAGAGAAACAGGTAGAGCGAAAGGGTTTGGATTTATTACAATGAATGACGATGCAGCAGCTCAAAATGCAATAGATGAATTAAATGAAAAAGAATTCGAAGGAAGAACTCTTAGAATTAACGAAGCTAGACCAAGAGAAGAAAGACCTAAAAGAAACTTCAACAATAGATTCTAACTATTATTTACTAAGCTAAAAAGAGACTTTTTTAAAAGTCTCTTTTTAAAAGTGCTTCAACTCTTAAGATTGTGATCATGCTATCTTCTTGTTTTCCTATTCCATAAATCATTCCACTGTCAGAATGTATAGTTTCAGGCGGAGGATCTATCCTGTCTTTTTTTATTCTAATCGCTTTTGTAAGTCTATCAATCATAAATCCAGCGATATTATCTGCACCTCTTAATACCACATATCTTGTATCATCAGTCTGATTTTCAGATTGCAAATTAAACTTTTTTCTTAAATTAATCAAAGGTATTACATCCCCCCTTAAATTAAAAACCCCCATCACATAATCAGGGACTTGCGGAACTCTTGTAAATTCAATAGGTTTGATAATTTCTTGAATACTTAATATCGGTATAGCATACTCTTCGTTTCCTATAATAAATCCTACTAATTGCACTACATCGTCTATAACTTTTTCAGGCTCATTAATCTGTTTTTTCTGTTTTTTAAAAACTTTATCTAATTGTTCATTCATAATTTACTCCGCTGGTAATTTTATATTTTTTCTAACAACACTCTCTAAATATTCTGGAGAATACGGCTTTGTTATATATTCACTCATCCCAGATTCCACGCCTCTTAATCTATCAGATTTGGAGGGTCTTGAAGTTACTGCTATTAGAGAAAGATGCTTATACTTAGAGTATTTTCTAATTTCACTAGCCAAAGTATATCCATCCATTCTTGGCATCTCAATATCTATAAGTATCGCATCAAAATTATATTCACCTGATTTTATTATGCTCAGTGCTTCTTGACCATTAGTCGCTTCGACTACACTTATTCCTGTAGGTTTTATGGATTTTTTCATAATATTTCTATCCATTTTACTATCATCTACTATTAAAACACAATAATCACTCGGACTCTCTTTTGCTGTAACTTTACTTTGAGTATCAGCTTTTATATCAACATTAATATTTTTGGCCAAATCCATAAGTGCGGCAACATCAACTATCAAAGTAACTCTACCGTCACCTCTTATAGTAGCTCCGGCTATTCCATCTATGCCTTTGAGATAATCTCCCATAGATTTGATGACTATCTCTTCTTGACCAACTAAAGTATCGACGATAATACCTAATTTTGATTCAGCTAATCCGATAACTACCACATATGCATGCTCATTGTTTTCATAAACTTTTTCCACACTAAAAATATCTGACAACCTCACCAAAGATAAAACTTCATCTCTAAGTCTTAGTACATTTTTCCCTTCTATCGTATAAATTTCATCAAGTGGAATTCTAACAGTTTCCAATACGGAAGCTAAAGGTATGGCATAAAATTCTTCTTGCACACCTACTAAAAGCGCCTGTATAATGGCAAGCGTAAGAGGAATTTTAAGCTTTATAACAGTTCCTTTTCCTATCTCACTATCAATATCTATTATGCCATTTAATTTTTCTATATTTGTCTTAACAACATCCATACCAACGCCACGACCAGATACACTAGTAACCGCAGCAGACGTTGAAAAGCCCGGCTTAAATATAAGTGTATAGGCCTCTTTATCACTCATAGTATCAGCTTCTCTCTCGTTGATGATGCCTTTTTCTAAAGATTTGTTGCGAAGCATGTCCGGATCCAAGCCTTTTCCGTCATCAACTATCTCTATAACTATATTATTTCCTTCATGGTATGCTTTTAATTCGATAGTTCCTGTCTCCATTTTGCCTTTTAAAAGCCTTGTTTCACCATCTTCTATACCGTGATCACAAGAGTTTCTAATGATATGCACCAAAGGATCACCTATCTCTTCAACTATAGATTTATCAAGTTCTGTCTCTTCTCCTGTTATCACGAGTTCAATCGATTTTTTTAATTCTCTTGACAAGTCTCTAACCATTCTTGGAAATTTATTAAACACCTTAGCCACGGGGAGCATTCTTGTTTTCATAACAGCAATTTGTAGGTCTGTTGTCACTAAAGCAACAGATGAAACGACTTGATTTAACTCTTCTAAAAATTTCTCGCCTTCGTATCTCTCTTCAACATCATCATAGATTTTCAACAATCTATTTTTCCCAAGGACTAGCTCACCGATGAGATTCATCAAATGGTCAAGCCTCTTAACTTCGACACGAATAGTCTGCTCAATCGTACTTGCCGTATGCTTTTTCACTGGAGCTTTTGCACTTTGCTTGGCAACTGGTTTAGGTTTTTCATCCTTAGGTTTACTTTCGGGAACTTTTTTATCTTCAGATATGCTCTCTTTTTAATACTTTTCTTTTTCTTTTTTTCTTCTTTCTTCTCTGCCAATAGTCTTTCAATCTCTGCCTCAACTTCATCATCGCTCAACTTCGAATAATCAACTTCTTCTTCATTCTCCTCTGGATGTTCTACTTCTTCTGGCACATTTTCAGGCTCTTTTACTTTTTCCTCTGCTATTTCTAGATTGCCACCTTGAGATATAGTATCAAGTCTGCTACATATTTCGCTAATATCCATCCCTATATCAGTATCATTCCCATTGTCTCTTATAGAAAGAAGGAGTTCTTTCATCATATCTATAGATTCCAATACAACATCCATCACATCAGGTTCTATCTTTAATTCGCCTTTTCTAGCTTTATTTAATACATCTTCCATATGATGAGTTAAACCAGTCAGTACATCAAAGTTTAAAAAAGACGAAGAACCTTTGACTGTATGTGCTACTCTAAATATGCGATTTAATAACTCTAAATCCTCTGGGTTATTTTCGAGCTCAACCAAATCTTGATCAATTTGCTCAATTAACTCAAAAGCTTCCACTAAAAAATCTTCTAGTATTTCTTGAATATCATCCATAGCCTAGCCTTTACTCTTCGTCTTTTATATGTGATTTTAAAACATTGGAAATTTCTTTATAAAAAACCGCTGCATCAAATTTTGTCAAATAGGCTTCACCGCCCGCCTCTTTTCCTCTTAATTCACTAAAATGATCACTGATGGAAGAGTTAAACACTATCGGTATCTCTTTAAATCTATCATCATCTTTAACCTTTGCTGCAAAATGAAAACCGTCCATCTGTGGCATTTCCACATCACTTATTATTATTTTTAACTCTGATTCCAACCTATCCGTATAGATATCATATAGTTCTTCAAGTTTTTCCAACCCTTCTAAGCCATCCTTGGCCTCAACAACTTTAAGCCCCATCTTTTTCAGTGCATCACTAACCAGCTTTCTAGCCACCATGCTATCATCAAGCACTAAAGAAATTCCATTTAGCTGCATAATTTCATTTTCATCCATATCTGTTCTTGGCTTATAAAATCCAAGCTCTTCTACTACACTTTCTAAATCCAAAATCAACAAAACTTCATCATTTTCTATTCTGGTAACTCCGGTAATTTGGCTCTTATCTAATGCACCCATTCCCGACACAAAAGATGCAGGTTCTATATCTTTCCAACTGATTCTTCTTATCCTCTTTGCCTCATGGACAATAAACCCTATAAGAATATCACTAAATTCAGTAATGACTATTCTAGGTTTTATTTTTTTATCTTTTGGTTCATTTATATTCATCCATTTTGCTAAATTCACAACAGGAATCACAACACCTAGTAAATCAAAAATACCCTCTATATACTCTGGTACCCCTGGAATTTGTGTGAGATTTGGTATCTTGATAATTTCACGAACTTTCGATACATTTACCCCGTAAATACCTTCGTAAACCTCATCTCCATCTTATTTTAAAATACGAAAATCTACCAGTTCCATTTCATTGGAACCTACTTTTAGCACGTTGTCATCAAACATCGTAGCCCCTTAATTTCTTTTCTATAAATTTTATATCCGGAGATAATTGTACAATAAAATAACTTTGATTGCACGCAAAAGATGAAAAGTTTATGTATTCATACTTCTTAAATCCGAAACTTCTATTTTGATGATAATGCCCCTCGGCTATCAAGTCTATATCTATATCGACATTTTTTTTAATTTTTGTTTCTATGATATCTTTAAAATTAGTTATTTTTGTACAAATATCTTTATTTAATAAATCTTTTTCGATTTTTTTTGATATAAAAAAATCCCCTAATTTATCAACCATATTCAGAGCTTTTAATACACTTCTGCTTCTTATAATTTTAGTAAAAAGTTTATGTGTTATGCCTCCATATTTATCGCCATGAGAGAGAAGAATTTTTTTATTTGAAATTTGAAAAATCATCGGTTGCATATCTATATCTATAACTTTTGTGTTTTTAAATATATGTTTTAAAATAAAATCGTGATTACCTTCAAAGTAATATACTTCCAAATTTTGTGCTATTTTTTCTATCAAATCTATATATTTTTTATACTTATCTTTGAGATATTTCACTTCTCCGACAAGCAAGTCAAACATATCACCCATAAGAAAAAGTTGTGTCGGATTTATCTCTTTTGATTCTACCATACAAAGAAAATGATAAAAATCATCTCTATTATCATTTTCGTGTGCATCACTTATAAAAAGTGCACCATCTTTTATGCTAGGGAACATAAGATATGGTTGGTATTCCTAAATTTTCTTCGTAACCAAACATTATGTTTGCATTTGTAACTGCTTGTGAAGACGAACCTCTTAGAATATTGTCAATAGCGGAGTTTAGATACAACTTTTTTCCTACAACTTTGGCAAATATATCGCAAAAATTTGTACCGCTTGGCGATTTCATATCTACCGGTGTGTCATATATCCTGATAAACTGCTCATCCTTATAAAAATCCTTTAAAACTTGCAATGGCTCTACACCCTCGTCTTTTAAAAGCATATAACTATCTACCATTTCGCCTCTGATAATAGGTAGCAAATGTGGTACAAAATTTATATCAAAGTCTTTACCTGAGTATTTTTTCATCTTCTCTTTTATTTCCGGTTCGTGCCTGTGCGTCAAAGGATTGTAGGCAAAAATATTTTCATCAATCGAGACAAAATGCGTTTTATCGGTACACCTTTTTCCAGCACCACTTACGCCACTTTTAGCATCTATAAAAACAGGATACTTCTCGTCTATCAAATCACAAAACGGAAGCAGGCTCAAAAGTGCAGCCGTTGGATAACAACCGGGATTTGCCACTAAAGATGTATGTTTAATTTTTTCTCTGTAAAATTCCGGCAATCCATAAACAGAATTTGAAAGATTTTTTTTATCAATATGTTTACAATAATGTTTCTCATAAGTATCAAGCTCCAGCCTGTAATCAGCCGATAAATCTACAACCTTTACGCCATATTCCAAAAGCTTACTTGCAAAACCCATAGCAGTCTTATGAGGAAGAGCTAAAAAGGCCAATTTTGCAACTTTTGCTATCTGCGAAGCATCGCTTTTTAAGACTTCCTGACTTATCACGCTTTTTAGAGATGGATGTAATTTCTCAACCCTTATTCCTCCCTCGCTATTTCCAATATACACTATCTCAAAAAACGGATGAGTTACTAATAGTTTTAGAAGTTCGAGTCCCGTGTATCCACTCGCTCCGATTATGGCTACCGGGATTTTTTTACTGTTTTTATTCAAATTTAATCTCCTTATAGCACACGCTTAAAATTTCATACTCTTTTTCACCCGAAGGAAGCTTAACTACTACCTCATCTACCTCTTCTTTTCCCAATAATTGCTTAGCAAGTGGCGAATGATAGGATATGAGACCTAAATTTGGATTGCTCTCTGTGCTTCCCACTATAGTATAAGTAAGCTCTTCTTCACTGTCCAAATCTTCCAAAGCTATTGTTGAGCCAAATCTTATTTTATCGTGTTTATAAAGACTTGGATCTACTACTTGAGCTCTAGTCATCAAGTCATTTAATTCATCTGTTCTGTTCTCAATAAAAGCTATTTTCTCTTTTGCTGCGTGATACTCTGCATTTTCTTTTACGTCACCATGGCTTCTAGCGATATCCAACTCTATCACCATTTCCGGTCTTTGTACTTTTTGTAAATCATGTAGTTCTCTACTTAATTTTTGAAAACCAAAGTCAGTCATCGGTTCTTTTGTCATCATCTCTCCATATATTTTTTTGTTATTATATCCAACATATCGTCAAGTGAGCCTTTTTGCAGAATTTCCCTTACATGTAGAGACTCTTTAAAAAACTCATCTTTATCTATTTTTTTGTATTCGTTATATAAATTTTCACTAGTAACATCATCTTGCAAAAGCTCTACATGTAGAGGTGCTCTGGCACTAAAATCATATAATATATTTGCCAAACCTACATGTTTAAGTTTTACAAATCTCTTAGCTACAGCATAATCAAATCTTTTGGCCTTGTATGCCAATATAAACGGGGTTCCGATGAGTGCTGCCTCAAGAGTTGCCGTACCGGAACAGACAAAGGCAAATTCACTTTGCAAAAATGCACTTCTGGCATCTCTCATTACTTCAAACTCTTTTATATCTCCGTATATATCTTCTATCTGCTCATCATTGAAAAAAGGAGGAATTACCAGCAAGGCTCTTTTCCCTACTTTTTTAACCAACTCTTTGAAAATCGGCATCAGTTTTTTTATCTCGCTTTTTCTGCTTCCAGGCAGATACGATATGATACCCGTAGCTTTATACTCTTTTTTATATTTTTTAATTTCATCGATCAACGGATGACCCACAAAAGTTGCACGATTATAAAACTGGCTCTCAAAAGGCAAAACCGAAGCTAAAACATCACAATATTTTTCTACTTTTTCTACTCTTTTTGCTTTCCACGCCCAAACCTGAGGAAGTATATAGTAGATAATTCTGGCTTTAGGATTTTTCTCTTTTATGGCTTTTGCCAAAGGAAGATTGAAAGCAGGAGAGTCGATAAGCAAAACAACATCAGCCCTAAAACTCTCTTTAACAAGCTCTTTGATAGCTTTTTTCGCCTTCTTTATTTTGGGAATTACATCTAAAAAACCCATAATCGAAAAAGCAGATGACGGCAAATAAGGTTTCCCGAACTTTTCATCAAATATGCCAAAAAGCTCATAATTTTTCAATTTTTCCAAAATAGGCTCTAAATGTAAATTGGCTGAAGGCTCAAGTGACGAAACTAAAAGTTTTAACGGTTTTTGCAAAAAAATCTCCAATTAGTACTTATAAGTCTAATTATAGCAAAATTTTAAAATTCATGACGAGCTTTTAAGGAAATGGAATTCACAAAATTACCCTTTAAGTATATCGGAATCCGTGTATGATATGATGCAAAAATAAAATAGGATTTTTCTCGACACAAGAAAAATCCCCAATATATTTTTATATCTTTTATTCCATTGATTCACCAGTTTCCACAGGTAGTAATGTTCTAGAGTACTCCACCATAGAACCATCAAAAACTCTTACATTTTTCATACCGGCTATAAACTTTGCAGCAAACCACAAACCTCTAGCTTTATGACCAGTATTGCAATATATTATCAATGGTTTTTCTAAATCAATTCCAAATCCGGCATTATATAGTGTCGCTCTAGCCTCTTTGGAAGATAAAAATTCAAAATGGTTTCCTACTTTTTTGACTTGTCTTATCACTGGCGTTAATCTAGCAGTTGGAATTCTCCCATGTCTAGCCAAATCTTTTCTATCATCATCACCTCTGTAAAATTTTGCAACTCTTGCATCTGTAATTTGTAAATCTTCACTATACATAGCTTCCAAAATATCGCTCAAAGATGCTACTGCACTTTTGTCGTATTTTTCAACTTCATAGCCAGAATTTTTAACTTTTGTGATGATGCTTGTGATGGCTCTCTTCTCCTCTTTGTATTTTTCAAATCCGCCGTTTAATATAACGCTATTTCTAAATCCATAAACCCAGGCAGTCCAAACTCCACTT
>JAJRPV010000072.1 GCA_024280575.1 Campylobacterales bacterium | reverse complement strand
TCACTTGTTTTATCATACTCGTTTTTGTCTTCCCAGCTATTTCTTGGATTTAATATATTTGTGTCAATTCCTTCTAGTTTTTTAGGAATACTTAAATCAAAAATAGGAAGTTTTTCAAATTCACTATTATTAATACTTCCATCCAATATGCTATTTATGCAAGCTCTCGTAGCTTTTAAACTCATTCTGCTACCAACTCCATAAGCTCCGCCACTCCAACCTGTATTAACAAGAAAAACTTCAACGCTATGTTTATCTATTTTTTCACCTAAGAGTTTTGCATATACTGTTGGATGAAGAGGTAAAAAAGCCTCGCCAAAGCAAGAGCTAAATGCAGCAACAGGTTCAGTTATGCCCCTCTCAGTTCCAGCTACTTTTGCAGTATAACCACTCATAAAGTAGTACATTGCCTGCTCTTTAGTAAGTTTGGATACTGGAGGAAGAACTCCAAAAGCATCTGCTGATAAGAAAATAATCTTTTTAGGATGTCCTGCTTGTGAATCTTTTTTATAATTTTCTATAAAATAAATTGGGTATGAAACTCTGGTATTTTCAGTTTTGCTGTTATCGTCATAATCAACAATTCCATTTTCATCAGCAACAACATTTTCTAAAAGTGCATCTCTTTTTATGGCATGAAATATTTCTGGTTCATTCTCTTCTTTCAGATTAATACATTTTGCATAGCAACCACCCTCAAAATTAAAGATTCCATAATCATCCCAGCCATGTTCATCATCACCTATTAGTTGTCTTTTAGGGTCGGTTGACAAAGTTGTTTTTCCTGTTCCACTTAGTCCAAAAAACAGAGCACTGTCTCCATCAGCTCCGACATTGGCAGAACAGTGCATAGATAGCTTACCTTCTAACGGCAGCCAATAGTTCATCATCGAAAAAACGCCTTTTTTTATCTCTCCACCATACCAGGTTCCACCGATTATTGCTATATTTTCTTCAACATTAAATATAACAAAAACATCCGAATTAAGACCATGTTTTTTATAATCTTCATCAACAGTTTTACATGCAACGAAGAGTGTAAAATCAGGTTTAAAATCTACTAAATCTTTTTCATCAGGGCGAATAAACATATTTTTGACAAAATGTGCCTGCCATGCCACTTCCGCAACAACTCTTATGCTTTTTCTACTATCCAAACTAGCTCCCGCATAAGCATCTTGTATATATAAATCTTTGTTTGAAAGCTGTTTTTTAGCAACAACTAAAAGTTCATCAAATACCTCTTTTGTTGTAGGTTGATTTATTTCTCCCCAAGATATATATTTTTGTGAAGGATCTTGTTTTACAAAGTATTTATCTTTTGGGCTTCTTCCTGTAAATACTCCCGTATCAACCATGAATGCGCCACTGCTAGAAACTTTTCCTTCATTATTTTTAACTTCACGTTCAAAAAGTTCATCATAACTCAAATTATGATATATTTTTCCTATATTTTCTAAGCCTAAATCTTCTAGTCCATTTACCTTCAACATGATATCCTTCCTACTTAAATATTGATAACAACACACCGGCTGCTACGGCAGAACCGATAACACCAGCAACATTTGGACCCATAGCATGCATTAATAGCATATTTGTCGGATCCTCTTCCATTCCTACCTTGTTTGACACACGGGCTGCCATTGGCACCGCACTTACCCCGGCAGAACCAATTAGCGGATTTATCGGATCTTTTGAGATTTTATTCATAACTTTTGCCATCAATACTCCAGCAGCCGTTCCAATAGCAAAAGCTATGAGTCCTAATGCTAGAATCCCTAAAGTATCTGCAACTAAAAATTTTTCGGCAGCAAGTTTTGATCCGACACCTAATCCTAAAAATATTGTTACTATGTTGATAAGGGCATTTTGCATAGTACCGGAGAGTCTGTCAACAACTCCTGAAACTCTTGCAAAATTTCCAAAGGTAAGAGCTCCTATAAGTGGAGTAGATTCCGGTAAAATTAATATCGAAAGCATTAAAACAGTCAGAGGAAACATCAGTTTTTCAAGCTTACTGACATCTCTTAATTGCACCATTTTTATCTGCCTCTCCTCCTTACTTGTAAAAAGTCTCATAATAGGAGGTTGTATTATAGGAACCAATGCCATATAAGAGTAAGCCGCAACTGCAATTGCACCCATTAGATCTGGTGATAATTTGGAAGCTACATAAATGGAAGTAGGACCATCTGCACCGCCGATAATAGATATGGCTGAAGCTTGTTTTAGCGTAAAATCAAAAAGTGTTGTATATTGCGAAAGTGCAACTGCACCAACAAGTGAGCCAAAAATACCAAACTGGGCAGCAGCACCAAGAAGAGCTGTTTTAGGATTTGCTATAAGAGGTCCAAAATCTGTCATAGCTCCTACACCCATAAAAATAATCAAAGGGAAAAGTTCATTTTTAATACCCGCATCGAAAAGGGTTCCTATAAAACCATGATGACCGATAATATCTGCAAGAGGAATATTTGCAAGCAAACCACCAAACGCTATCGGCAAAAGCAACAGAGGCTCAAAACCCTTGGCAATTGCAAGATAAAAAAGAAGAAATGTTATCAATATCATGATAACTCTGCCCCAACTCTGAGCAAACTTACTCAATGGCTCACCTAGGGCATTTGTGGCACCATCTCTTGGATTTAAAAAGGCATAAATACCGGTACTTTTATAAAAATTGCCAAACATTACCGAAATACTCTGGGCCACATGCTCATTAGTTTTTGCAACTTTTTGAGTTTGTACGCTATTTTCACTACTGCTCGCATACAAAGGGTTAGTCACAAGACTAATGGCAAAAAATGTCAATAAGACAAAAATCAAATTTTTCATAATATGCCCCTTATAAGACCACTAATGTTTGACCATCTTCCACATTATCACCTTGTTTTACCAAAACTGCACTCACAACACCATCTTGCGGAGAGACTATTTCGATTTCCATTTTCATGGCTTCCAAAACAAGTAATACATCGCCTTTTTAACATTTTGTCCAATACTAGTTACCATATTAAAAACAGAACCTGGCAAAGTAGCTTTAACTTCAAATCCACTTGAATTCTGTTTGGAGGTAGCCACAGGAGCTACACTTTTAATTTCTACACTTGCATCAAGCCCTTCACTAACTTGAACATTATATTTTTGACCATTTACTACTACTGTATATTCTCCATTGCCTGCTGTCGCCACTTTTGTATTCTCCTCTTTTTTGTTTGTATTTCTATCAATTTTTCTAACATTTACTTTAGCTTCGCCCTTAAGAAAAGCTATACCTTTTTCTTTGCAAGATGCCGCTATAAAAATATTTTCATCACTTATTTCAATATTTTCTTTTTTAAGTATATCTCTTACATGTTGAAGTGATTTTGTTTCATCTTTGTCAGCTATATCCACAGCATTTTCGCTGGTAGGTGAAAGATTCAATTGCTCACTCGCAAGTGCTATAATCTCACTGTCTGGAGTTGATGGAGTATGACCGAAATAACCCAGTACCATTTTTCCGTACCCCTCAGCTATCTTCTTCCAAGGTCCAAACATTACATTGTTAAACGCTTGTTGAAAATAAAACTGGGAAACAGGAGTAACACTCGTACCATATCCGCCTTTTTCTACAACTTCTCGCATAGCTTTTATCACTTCTGGGAACTTATATAAAATTTTATTGTCTCTCATCATTTGAGTATTAGCAGTTAATGCACCTCCTGGCATAGGAGAAAAAGGAATCAAAGGAGAAACCTGAGTAGCTTCTGGTGGCATAAAATAATTGCTCAAGCAATCTTTTAAAACTTCTTCATAAGTAAGTATTTTTTCGAGCTCGAGTCCGCCTAGATCGTAATCTTTCCCTTTTGTAGCATGCAATAGCGTAAGTATATCAGGTTGTGCTGTTCCTCCACTGACCGGACTTGCTGCCAAGTCAATTCCATCAATTCCCGCTTCAAGTGCCGCTAAATAACACGCCACACTTACTCCTGCGGTTTCATGAGTATGGAGTCTTACATGTACGCCCTCTGGCAATAGTTTTTTTGCCATTTTTATGGTTTCATAAACTTTTTGAGGATTTGAAGTTCCACTTGCATCTTTAAAACAAATACTATCATAAGGAATACCTGCATCCAATATATCGCGAAGTGTCTTTTCATAAAAAGCAACATCATGTGCTCCACTACATCCCGGAGGTAAATCCATCATTGTTACTACTGCTTCATGCTTAAGTCCGTGGTGGACGATTCTCTCTCCACTGTATTTTAGATTTTCGACATCATTTAAGGCATCAAAATTTCTGATTGTTGTTGTTCCGTGTTTTTTAAACATCTTGGCATGCAAATCAATCAATTCTCTGCTTCCGGTGTCTAACATAACAGTATTTACACCTCTTGCTAAAGTTTGCAAATTCGCTTCAGCTCCGGCAACTTCACGAAATTTATCCATCATATCAAACGCATTTTCGTTTAAATAAAAGAAAAGTGCCTGAAACCTGGCTCCTCCGCCAAATTCAAAATGTGTAATTCCGGCTTCCCTTGCAGCTGCAACTGCCGGCATAAAATCATCCATAAGAGCTCGGCCACCAAAAATGGACTGAAAACCATCCCTAAATGTTGTATCCATAATGTCAATATATTTTTTTGCCATTTTGTATCCCTATTTTTATTGTTTTTGTTTTCTAAACTGTTGAATTGAGGCTATTATCACAGCAACTATAGCATCGTTATTCCCTGTTTTACACTCAGTAGATTGTGCTCTTTTTATGGAAACTGGCGCTATTTTTTTTTGAGGAAAATATTTGTTTACTATTGTCGAAATAATTTTCATCACTAAAATCATTAACATCAAAAATAGATAGACCATAGTCATACCTAAAACCATAAATTTTAAACCCTCTACAATCAGATTTGTTTCCATACAATCTCCCCCTTGCATTGCATAATAATTTAATGTATTTTATCATTTCTTTTATTAAATAAAACTCTTACATATGAAGAAATTAAACTGTAAAGTCAATTTTCAATATAAATTGTTACGATTTCGTACAATTTGTATAAAAATTGTGTTAAGACCAAGAAATTATGAAGGTTGATCCGCTAGATTCTTCACTTTGTATTTGTAGTTTAAAGTTATGTATTTTCATAATATTTAATACAATTGAAAGTCCTAAGCCTAAAGAATTATTCCAACTATTGTTTGATACTCTGTAAAATTTTTTTGTAATATTT
>JAJRPV010000071.1 GCA_024280575.1 Campylobacterales bacterium | reverse complement strand
GTGTGTATCACAGTAAATTCCTCTTTGCTTATCACATCTGCACTCCAACTATTTATTTGAAGTGCATCATATCTTCTTTAAACAAAGTGGTACATTTTTACTCTGCGTTACTGGCACATTTTACCTTTGCGTTTGACAATTAGGTAGCTCATTTTCTTCACACTGCTTCAGAAGAGGAATTATTTCAGAAATGGGAGCAAAATCAATTAATCCAAAAATTATTTCTAAATTTATTGGACATAGTTCAGTAAAAACCACGATGGGCTACATAAATCCTACTGATACTGACATAGTTAATTGTTTGGTTAGGTAAGAGAACAGAATGGCATATTAGTAGCATTTCTTTCAATAACTATTGATATTAATAATTATTATTATATGCTATAAAATCATATAAATGAAAATCAAACTTTTTTAGAGTATAGGCTATAAAAAAAGATTACTTAAAGTTTTATGCGCTATAATTCCGTCACTTAATAAGTTGAGAAACTTATTAGAAACTTAAAGCGATACTTAAATATGGATGAATTGCCCACTCTATGGGGATTTGGAGAGATATTAGGCTCCCCCTCTGACACCACTTCAGATCCCCTATAATACAATGTTTCAAGACTTTTTAAAATAGATAAAATTGTTAAGGTTTGCTTGTGCAATGCTTTTGTTAGTAGAATTTAGGAAATATCTCTGGAAAATATCTAGCTAATTCTTGGCTAGATATAAAATGCAGACTTAGGCACAAAGTGGCCAGATAAGCTCCGTCATCTGTGGTCGGATGTCAAGTGACATGCATGGTTCATTTGGTACATTTTTTGTGGGGAGAAATATTCTGCTTACTTATCTCATATTTTCAAAATCTTCGTGGGAAATGATATAATGATTGAAAAAGTTTAAAATTTAACCTTAAAACTTTTTTTATTGCAGTTTAATTTGAAAAATTAGAAAAATAAAATTTAAAAGTAAAGGAGTATAGGGATGGGTTGTTCATTGGCACAAATGTTGCCGTTTTTGATTATGGTAGGTTTTATTGGCTTAGTGGTTGGATGGTTTCTTCGAGGTGGGTGTAAACAAAAGATTTTTGTAAATGATAGGAATTGGGATTCGAAATTGACCGATATAAATAATCGGCTAGAAAAAAAAGCAAAAGGTATCGCAAGAGAAAAAGATAATGAGATAGAAAAGAAAAATAAAAAGATTTCCGAGCTCCAAAGCGAACTAGATATTTTGCGGGATAAAGCTAGCCGGCTGGATGCAGATTGGAGTGAAAAATATATAAAATTAAAAAGCGGATATGATTTGCTTCTTATGGAAAACAAAGGCTGTGAAAGTTCAATACAAAATCAAGAAAGTGATTGTGATAATAAAATAGCAGCATTAAATAAAGAACTAAAAGCTTCAAAAAACAAGATAAAAGAGTTAAACGCCTTACTGGCATCATCTAAAAAAGATTTTGATGAAAAAATAGATACATCTCCGGTGCCAAAGTTACTCAAAGAGCCAAAAGACGGTAAAAAAGATAATTTAACCCTTATAAAAGGCATAGGCAGAGTTTTAGAGGATAGATTAAATAGCTTGGGTATTTTTCATTTTGAGCAGATTGCATTATGGACACAGACTCAATCAGATTGGATGGATGCAAAGATGTCTTTTCCGGGTAGGATAAAGAGAGAAAAATGGATAGAGCAGGCAATAAAATTGGCAGATGGAGTCGAAACAGAATTTTCTAAGCGTGTCAAAAAAGGAGATGTTCCTTCAAGCAATAAAGAAATAATATAATAGTGAGATTTACATTTTTAGGAACAAGTGCAGGAAAACCAACCAAAGAGAGAAATGTATCTGCACTTGGATTGAGTTTAAATCAAGAAAACAGGTGGTATCTTTTTGATTGCGGTTAGGCTACGCAGCATCAGATTATGAGAAGCAGCCTCTCTTTGGGGAAGCTTGATTCTATTTTTATTACACATTTGCACGGAGATCATTATTATGGATTGCCTGGTTTGCTGTCAACCAAGATGATGGATAAAGCGTTTAAGCCTCTGAGTATTTACGGCCCAAAAGGCATCGCTCGGTTTATTGAGTGTTCTCTTGATGTTTCATTTGAGCATCTTGGATATCATTTAGATATCATCGAATATCAGGCAGAAGATATTTTCGTGTTTAACAAATTCACAGTAAAAGTATTGCCATTAGTTCATTCTATAGAGAGTTATGCTTTTTATATTAAAGAAAATGACATAAGCAACAAACTAAATGAAGAAAAACTCAGAGCAGCAGGGTTAGAGCCGTCTCGTCTTTACGGCGAATTAAAAAAGGGAAGAGATATTATTTTTCAGGGAAAAAAGTTGGAGTCTAAAATATTTATGCTTGAGCCAATACTTGGAAGAACACTGATTATCGCAGGTGATAATAGTGATCCCGGCATTTTGGGAAAATATCTTTATAATCTAGATCTTCTTGCACATGAGTGTACATACACGCAGGATATTTATGATAATTTACCTGTAAAAATACTGCATACTACAGCGATGGATATAGGAGAAATTGCAGAAAAAAATCACATAAAAAATCTTATCGTTAACCATATAAGTCCTCGTTATGGCAAGAACAGTAAAATGAGTGTGGAAATGATTTTAAATGAAATCAAACTTACCTACAAGGGCAGAGTATTTGTTGCCAATGATTTTGATGTTTATACTCTTGGCAGAGATAGGATAGTGAAAAAAAGACATGAACGCAAATAGTATTTATTTTTAGTATTTTCTTGACATATTTGCTCATAATCGGTAAAGTATTATATTAATATGAGAGGAAATAAGATGAAAAAATTATTAATATTACTTATAACTATAGTGTTATCGGCTACATTTATAAATGCTGCTACCGGTAAGGTCGTAGGTGGTGCAAATCATAGCGTTCCTAGCTGGTTTAAGCTCAGTTTTTTAGATATTTCCGAAGATGCCAAAGAAGCCCAGGAAAAAAACAAACATCTTATGGTATTTTTGGATTTGGATGGTTGCCCTTACTGCGATAAGATGCTAAAAGAAAGCTTTTTTCCAAAAAACAGAACAAGTGATTTTATAAAAGCTCATTTTGATGTTATCAACATAAGAATAACAGGAGAAAAAGAGATAACTTGGGATGAAAACACCTCTATGAGTGAAAAAGAGTTTGCACAAAAAATGAAGATCTATTTTACTCCCACGATTTTGTTTTTGGACGGAAATAAAAATATTGTCACAAGAGTAGATGGTTATCGTTCGCCTGGAAATTTTTTACATATTTTAAAGTATGTAAATGGAAAATATTATAAAAAAATGCAACTCGATGAATACTTAAATAGAGTCAAAAATAAAAATCTCTATAAGTTAAAACCAAATAAATTATTTTCAAATATAAGTGACCTCTCAAGCGTTTCCGGACCATTGGCGGTTATTCTTGAAGATGGAAGTTGCACACAATGTGATTACCTGCATAATGTTACATTTAAAAACAAAGATGTAGAAAAAGAGTTAAAACCATATACGATTGTCAGACTCGATGCATCCTCGGATAAGCCGATGATAGATATCTCAGGGAATAAAACAACACCAAAAAAATTAGCACTAGATATGAATCTAACATATAGACCGACTATTTTACTTTACAATGACAAAAAACTAAAACTGTCTATTGACGCTCTTTTGTATAGTTATCATTTGAAAGAAAGATTAAGATATGTGAGCGGAAAATATTATAAAAAATTCAGCACTTATCATGAGTATTCAAGAGCGAGAAAGAAAGAGCTTTTAAAGGAGGGCGTTACTATAGATTTGTCAAACTGAAGAGTTGGATTGATTTTGTTGAGGGCAAATATTCCTCGGTCTGTTGTTAATATTTATCCCAAATATTAACAACAGACCAAAAAATCCTAATATAACGCCTGCTGTTTTTTACAATTTTAATCATACGCGGGTTAAATCTCAAAAATTCTTAAAATTATTTTGATACTCTTTTGGTGTGATAGCAGTTATGGTATTGAAGCATCTGCTTAGATGACTCTGGTCACAAAATCCACACTCTATGGCCTACTTGGCTGATATTGTTACCATCTTTATAATGCTTTTCACTGTTTTTACTATATCTACACTTTGCAAAAGGGAGTTTAGAGTCACAAAAAATCTCTCGTTGCTTAAAATTTACTCTACCGTTACGCTCTTTGCAAGATTTCTTGGCATATCCACATCATTTCCGAGTCGGATTGAGATTTCAAGCGCTAAAAGCTGAGTGATGACCATCATCTCAAAAAATTCACTCATCGGATGTTCATAAGGTTGTGTTTTTATAAAATCATCTGCCAAAACAAACTCTTTTGGGCTGATTGCTAAAATAGTGGCATCTCTTGCACTTAATTCTTCTACATTGCTTTTGGTTTTGTCGTAAAGCATGTTTTGAGGCATTAAAGCCACTGTAAAAAGCGTGCTGTCAGCCAGTGCGATTGGCCCGTGTTTCATCTCGCCTGCTGGGTATCCTTCGGCATGTAGATAACTTATCTCTTTTAGTTTTAGTGCGCCCTCAAGTGCTAACGGGAAAAATATATCTCTTCCTATAAAGAAAAATCCGTGTCCATGCAGGTATCTCTTTGAGAGTCTGTGAAGTTTCTCGTGAATCTCTTCATCTACTTTTAAAACTGCAGGTATGCCTCTTATGGCTTTTATCTCGGATGTGCATTTTTCATCCGATATATTATTGTTAAATTTCGCTACATGTAGAGCCAATAACCAAAGTGAGAGAACTTGAGTTGCAAAAGCTTTTGTGCTTGCCACTCCCTTTTCTATGCCCGCTCTTGTGAGTATAGTGGCATCGCTTAAGCGCACTATTGAAGAGTTATCAACATTGCAAATTGAGAGTGTTTTGAGTCCAGCTCTTTTTGCCATCTTAAGGGCTTCTAGTGTATCAGCTGTCTCTCCACTTTGACTGATGACTAAAAATAGAGTTTTTTTATCAAGTAATGGTTCTTTATATCTAAATTCACTTGCTATTTCAACTGAGCATCTGATTTTGGCCAATCTCTCAAACAGGTAACTTGAAGTAAGCGCTGCATGATAACTTGTACCACAGGCACAGATTTTTATCTCATCAATATCGTTAAAATCATAGCCGTTCAATTCCTCTAAAAATACCTTGTCATCTTTTATCCTGCCCATGAGAGTTTCGCTTGCAACGGCTGATTGTTCGTATATCTCTTTTTCCATAAAAAATCTAAATCCGTCTTTTTGTGCATAAATTTTACTAGTATTCAGGGGTTTGAAAACAGGTTTTAATTTTTGTGAACCTTTATATATTTGTATCTCTTCTTTATTTGCCCATCCGTAAGTTCCATCTTCAAGATAAGTGACTTCATCGGCAAATCCTATAAGAGGCGCATCGCTAGATCCAAAAAATATCTCATCAATGCTACTTTTCCCCAAGATTAACGGCACGGCATTTTTGGCAAAAAAGATAGTCTCTGATGCAACTTTTGAGATAAGAAGTACGGCAAATGCACCTTTTAGTGATTGCACTGTTTTTTCAAAAGCAATCTGTGGTGTCAAATTTTGAGAGATAAATTTTTCAAACAGATGAACGATAACTTCACTGTCTGTTTGGCTTAAAAAAACAACCCCTTCGCTTTGAAGTTCTTTTTTTATTTCCATATAGTTTTCGATAATTCCATTGTGAATGACAAATGAAAACTCACCCCAGTGAGGATGTGCATTTATCTCTGTCGGTTTTCCGTGAGTTGCCCATCTTGTGTGAGCGATGCCAAGCCCAAAACCGATGGAGCGAAAATCTTTCGTTTTTTCAATTAGATTGTCAAGTTTACCGCCGGCTTTAAAGTAGTTTATCTCATTTTGATGCAATACGGCGATACCGGCACTGTCATAACCTCTGTATTCCAATTCTCTAAGTCCGTCGAGTAAAAATTCTCTCTTTTCTCTCTTTCCGATATATCCTACTATTCCGCACATGTAAGGCTCTCCAGTATTTTGTTTTTATTTTCGCATAAGTATAATGTTTTTTCAATTAAAATAAGATTTCTTGTTTTTCTCTTAATTGTTTGAATTTTTGCCATCGCTATGTCTATGCCTTTTTCATCGAGTTTGCTCATAACATAAGCCATCAAACCTTTTTGGTCTTTTGTGTGAATATTCATCTGTGCATAAGTCATAGAGTGTTCGCAGTCTAAATCTATCTCATTTTTCAGTATAACAGGTTTCGTTAATTTTGTCTTTTTATTCATATCAAATGAATTTTCAATCAACTCTCTCAAGCGAGACATATCATCACTGTTTATATCCTCGTCAAACTCCAGTTTGAAGTATTTCTTTTCATCAAAGAGTTTATAAATTTCCATATTGACC
>JAJRPV010000070.1 GCA_024280575.1 Campylobacterales bacterium | reverse complement strand
TTTTTGAGTATCTTTTTGCAGTTGGACTAAATAATCTCTATAAACTTTACCTTTCATAGGTTTCAAAAAGATAAAAGCTTTCTTTGTTTTAGCTTGAAACTCTTTATCATTCATAACTTTTGAATACAAATCAGATATTTTTTTGGCGATACTTGGTTTTACTTTTGCATTTATGAGCAAGCCTCTAGTTGCAGTCATAAGAACATTATATCCTTGCTCTGGAGCTGTTTTTATGTCCATCGCTACATCTGATCTTTTTTTGGCCATGATTGCGATAATTCTGGCTTTTCCAGCTTTGTGCTGAGCTAACATTTGAGATAAATTCATAAAAGCTACTTCTATGTGATTTCCCAAAATTGCTGCTTTTTCTTCAGTTGAGCCTTTTGTTGGCATAAGATTAAATTTAACACCAGTGGCACTCTCAAAGTTTTTAGCAGCCAAGAAGTCATCACTTCCTATACCATTTACTGCTGCAGTTATCTTTTTTGATTTTGCAAGTTTTACTAAATCGTCCAAGTTTTTGACACTGCTTTGTGCAGGAACTACAACAATTTCAGGATCTTCTGCTATGTTACCTATAATTTTAAAGCTATCTAGTGTATATGTAGCTCGTTTTGCAACTATGTGAGCTACAATTTGTGGAGTGAACATTAAACCTAGCGTATAACCATCAGCTCTACTTCTTGCTTCCGCTTCAAAACCCATCAAACCACCAGAACCTGGCTTATCTACGATAATAAATCTTGCACCTTTCCAATACTTTTTTGCTGTTTGAGCAAACAATCTAGCTGTAGTGTCGGTTGAACCACCGGCTTTTGAAGGAACAATTAGCTTAATAGCTTTTGACGGATATGCCGCGAAACTACTACTAACAACGACTGTTGCAAAAAACAGTACCAATGAGATAAATTTTCTCATACTTTCTCCTTTAATATAAAATCTTGTCGAAGATTATACTATAAAAAAATGTAAAAAAAATAAAATTTTTATTTAACTAGAAAAATTTAAAGAGATAAATCAGACTGCAAAACTTGGTTTGCAGTCTGTTGTAGAATTTGAGCTATTTTTCCATAGCTTCTTTAGCATATTTTATGCCTAACTCATAAGCTTTTTTATTTACTTCATGGACTTTTTTAGGTACTTTCTCAAGCGTTACTTCCATAACCAAATCAAAATCAAGAACTTTTGTCATCTCCATTGTAATACCTAGGGCTACTACAGATTGAGTGATAACATTACCAACTTCTTCTTTGGCAATGGTAATGAGTGGTATCTCATAGATATTCCATTTTTTTCTATCCTCATCAGTTGGAGTTACAAGATTTGGCTCAACTACTATATTGCCACCCTCTTTCACTCCAGCCTTAAATTGGTCGTAGCTAACTTGTGCAGTTGCAATCATAAATTCTATCTCTCCCTCATTTGCATAAGGGTATAAAATCTCATCATCATCAAGTAAGATATCAACCTTAGTAGGTCCTCCTCTTACTTGAGAAGTATAAGTCGCGGATTTTACTCCATAACCACCACTTTTTATCTTTGCTTCTGCCAAAATCTCACCTGCTAGGATAACACCTTGACCACCAACACCAACAAATCTTAATTGTCTTCTCATTTTAGGCACTCCTTACAGTTGAACTTTTGTTTTATTTTGAGCAGCTTCTATAACTTTATTATATGCTTCACAATACTCTAATGCACTGTCATCTTGTTTTAAAATACCGAGTGGAAATTTTCCAACTTTTTCTTCATCACTAAGTGCATCAAATTTTTTCTTAGATATAATCATATTATCAATCCAGTCTAGTGTCTGTTTTGCTTCACCCATTTTATTTTTTCTACCAAGATTTATATGACAATTTGAAAATATATCAAAGAAAGAGTAGCCTTTATGCTTAAAGCCTTCAACTAAAACTTTTTCCATCTTTTTTGGATCCAAAACAGACTCTCTTGCAACAAATGACGCACCAGCTGCATCAGCAAGTTTTGCAGCATCAAAAGTTGGATCTACATTGCCATATTGAGCAGTTACAGTCCACATACCTTTTGGTGTAGTAGGACTTGTTTGAGAGTTAGTCAAACCATATATAAAGTTATTTATAACTACATGATTTAAATCAATATTTCTTCTGCAACCGTGTATTGTATGGTTACCGCCGATTGCCAACCCATCACCATCACCGGTTACAACGATAACATGTTTATCAGGATTTGCCATTTTTATACCGGTAGCATAAGCAATGGCTCGTCCATGAGTAGTATGAACAGTATTGCAATCAATATATGAGCTAAATCTTCCGCTACATCCGATTCCTGCTACTATACATACATCATCCATATCCCATCCCATCTTATCAATAGCACGAATTACGGATTTTAAAATAACTCCATCTCCACATCCCCAACACCATAATGTTGGTAATTTATCTGTCCTTAGGTATTTATCATAATTAAAAGCCATTTACATCATCTCCTTAACAGTTGCTACCATTTCTACCGGCGCAATAGGACGACCGTTTGCTTTATGAAGCGTTGCAAAGTCATCTCTTCTCATCACTCTTTGAATCTCTTCTAGATATTGACCCATATTTAGCTCAGTTACCATAATTTTATCAAATCTTTTTCCTATCTCTTTTAGTTTTTCAACAGGACTAGGCCAAATAGTTGTTGGTCTAAAAAGTCCGGCTTTTACACCATCTTGTCTTAATTTAACAACAGCTTCTTTTGCACCTCTACTGATACTTCCATAAGCAATTATACAAACTTCGGCATCATCTAACATAAATTCTTCATATTCAACCAAATCATCTGCATGTTTGATTTTACCAACTAATCTTTCTATGTTGTATTCACATATTTTTCCGTCTTCTGTTGGAAAACCTGTTGGTCCGTGATGAAGTCCTGTTATATGATAGTGATAACCCTTAAAGAAAGGATTTAATACTGCTGGAGTATTTGGGGCAGCCTCATAAGGTTTGTAATCCTTAGGATCTCCTTCAAAAACTTTTCGATTTATGATAGATTTTTCAACTTCTTCCAAATCTGGAAGTATTGCTTTTCCAACCATATGTCCTAGTGTTTCATCCAAAAGAACAAATACAGGCGTCATATACTCTTCAGCCAAATTAAATGCCCTTACGGTTTCCGTATAACACTCTTCCAAGCTACCGGGACAAAGAGTAATTGAAGCAAAATCTCCGTGTGTCGGGTGTGTTGCTTGACCAATATCGGCTTGAGAAACTCTTGTTGGAAGACCTGTACTAGGATCTCCTCTCATAACATTTATAATCACAAGTGGAACTTCCGTGATAAATGAAAAACCAATTTGTTCTGATTTTAAAGAAATTCCAGGACCACTAGTTGCAGTCATCGCTTTAACTCCGCTCATTGAAGCACCAAGGGCTACACTAATTCCACCAATTTCATCTTCCATCTGTATAAAATGGCCACCAACTTGGGGCAATAAAACACTAATGTCATGTGCCACTTCGCTTGAAGGCGTAAGTGGATAACCTCCAAAAAATTTACATCCACACTCTACGGCTGCTTTTGCTACAAGTCCGTTACCGTTTGAGATTACTTCTCTTGCCATTTATTCTCCCTATGCACTTAATTTTCTATAATGATTGTTTTTAACTGCTTCAGCTCTCTCTTTTGCTTCTTCAGTAATCCTTGCAAACTTAAACTCACCTCTTTCAGCTACATAAATAGCAAAATCAGGGCAATGCAATTCACAATCTCTACATCCTATGCAAGCCTCTGGATGTTCTACTTCAATCATAGAACCCAGGATTGAGTTAGGTGCCGGAGCCATTGCCAAAACACCTGCGGGACACACGCTTACACATACATCACATGCTTTACATCTATGAACATCTACCCATACAGGGGTACTTTCTGGAGCTGTCATACTACTCATATCTTATATCTCCTTTTATTTTACTGTCATCTTGGTCTAGAGCAAAGCTCTAAACCAATTCACGCTCTACTAAAGCTACGACTTTCGTCGAGAAGCTTTTATTTTACTGTCATCTTGGTCTAGAGCAAAGCTCTAAACCAATTCACGCTCTAC
>JAJRPV010000069.1 GCA_024280575.1 Campylobacterales bacterium | reverse complement strand
TCAATTTTGAGTTTTTGTATATCATTTTTGAGGGATATATACTCATTACTATTTAGATATGTTTGAAGATAATCATAAAAAAGTAAAAATCCGCTTGAATGCAAATTCGCTGATTTTAAAGCTTTTTTAAAAGCATCAATTGCTTCGCAATACACAGATGCCATTTGTAAAAACCAACCGTTTTTATACTCTTTATACTCTATTGTTTCTACTGTTTTTTGCTGTTTTTTTATCTCTAGCATTTTTTGAGCAAAATCATCAACTTTGCGATAAAATTCATCATTTTGCAAATCTTTTAAGATGTCTTGTCTATAAATTATACTCTCTATATCATCAAGTGGCATATAAAAAAATTTCTTTATATCAAACTCTTTTTTAAAAGCTACGGTTTCATCTATAATTTGGTCAAGATTTAAATCTCTATAAAAATCAAGTTTTCTGTATAACTCTTTTGGTTTTTTATGCTTCTGAAATAAAATACTAAAAAATTGCATATCTACACCAAAGCCGTTCCTGCACTGTATCCGCTAGCCCATGCCCAGTGTAGATTGTATCCTCCGCAATCTGCATCTATATCCAAAACTTCGCCGCTAAAATAGAGATTTTTTTGTAGTTTTGACTCAAAAGTTTTCGGATTTATTTCATCTGTGTTTACTCCACCTGCAGTCACTTCTGCACTTTTAAAACCTCTTGAGCCTATGGCTGTGATTTTGAAGTTTTTTAGTTTATATACCAAATTTACTATATCTTTTGTATTTAAATCATCTGCATTTTTTACTCTTAAATCTTTTGAGAGAAAAAGTGCAAGCTTTGAGTTTACAAAACCATCTAACCATAGTGCTACACTTTTTGCATTTGAGTTTTTTAGCCTTTTTAGCAAAATATTTTTTAACTGCTCTTTTGAATATTGTCTCATCAAATCCATATTAACGATAACTTCATCACTATTTTGCAAGATTTTATTTACTCTTCTGCTGATATCCAAGATGGCCGAACCTGATATACCATAACTTGTGAAGAGTACATCCCCGCTTGCAAATACTATTTTTTCTCTATTTTGTACAATCTCCACATCTGCTTGCAATTTTACTCCACTTATACTTTTAAAATTCTCTTTTGTTTCGAGTTGCACTAAAGATGCAAAAGTCTGGATAATCGTATGTCCAAAACTTTTTGCAAATTCATAACCACTCTCGCTTGCCCCAAGAGTCGGCATCGCCAAGCCCCCTGTTGCTATCAGTACTGAATCGGCATACTCTTTTTTACCCTCTACATGTAGAGCAAATTTTTCGCCCTCTTTTGTAATACTTTGTACTTCTTGATTTAGCAATATCTCTACATTTTGCCTCTCGCACTCGTAAGTTAATAGTTTAACCACACTTGAAGATTGCAAACTTGCAGGATAAAATCTGCCATTTTGCCCTTCTGTAAGTTCAACTCCTATTTCGCTAAAAAACTTTCTACAAACTTGTGTATTAAATCTATCTATGGCTATATTTACAAACTTTGGATTTAAACCGTGGTAATTTGAAATTTTGACAGATTTGTTTGTGACATTGCATCTACCATTTCCAGTTGCCAAAATCTTTTTGCCGATTTTACTGTTTTTTTCGAAGATTTTCACTTTTGCCCCAGCTCTTGCGGATACTATGGCTGCTACTAAACCTGAAGCACCGGCACCAATGATAGCTATTAACTTAGGCACATTCCGCTCTCATCAACTGTTATGATCTTTTTTTCAAGTAAAGTAGTCAATGCTCTTTTATAATTTTTCTTACTCAGTCCAAATCTATCTTTTATATCCTTAGGTGAGCTCTTGTAATTAAATTCTAATCTACCGCCATTTTGTCTTAAAATCTTTTCAATTCTGCCAGTCGCAGTATTGGTATTTAATTGCCCTATGGGCTGCAGTGAAATGTCGAGTTTTCTATCGCTTCTTATGTTTTTGATATATGCCACTTTTTTTTGCCCAACCCAGATATCTTCGAAAATTTCATTATGAAAAATCATAGCTTCATATAAGTTATTTACAATAACTTTAAAACCAAGCGGTGTTTTTTCTCTTATAATTATATGCACTTGCTGATTTACTTCTAACTCTTCTATATCGTTTCTTATAAATTTTTTAAATTTATGAGCGCCAACCAAGCGATTTGTCTCTTCATCTAAACAAACTCTAAAAACAAACTTCATGCCAACTTTGAGAGGAATTTTTTGCAAAGATTTAGGCACAAACAAATCCTTAGGAAGTCCCCAGTCAACAAATGCTCCAAAAGGTGCAACATCAACAACTTCCATATATGCAAATTCATCAAGCAGAGCTTTTGGTTTTAAGGTAGTAGAAATCAATCTATCTTCCGAGTCAGTATAAACGAAAACTTTTATCTCATCGCCTATGGACATATCATCTTCCATATATGCATTTGGCAAAAGTATATCTTCACCCTCTTCGCTTAGTAAGTAAAAGCCGTGATCTGTAATTCTGTCGATTTTTAAAGTGTTTATTTTACCTATTTGTATATTTTTATTCATGTGAGAATTGTAGCATAGTTTTCATAAAGAAGAGAGCCCAACTCCCTTCTTTATATAGTTTTATAACTTAGAAATAAAATCAGCTAAAGCAGATATTTGCTCGTTGTTTAATTTTGAAGCCTGCCCTTTCATGATGGTTTTCATAACACCGCCATAAGTACCGGCTTTATAGCCATGTAATGCATCGCTTATTTTTTTGCTGTCCCATCCTGCTATCACTTGAGATTTTCCCAAAGCTTTGTTTTGAGCTTTTGCACCGTGACAAGATGAACATTTTGATTTAAAAAGTGCCCCACCGTCAATAGAACTTTTCTTTTTAGGAGTTGCTGCGGCTGCTCCGCCAAAACCTGCCAATAAACCTGCTGCTGCTTTTTTGACATCCCCGGCAGAATTACTATTTGAAGTTGCATCAGCTTTTGGTGTAGTCATGCTTGTCGGAACGGCATCTAGTGCTTTTGTTACTTTTGCTACAACCTTTTTGACTTTTGGACTGCTTGTAACACTTGTAGCAACTGCGGCTATCTCTTTTGTAGTTTTTTTGACTTTTGCGACAACTTTTTGTACTTTCTTTTGTACTTTTTCAATCTTAGGCTCTTCTTTTTTCACCACCTTTTTTACTTCAACTTTTTTAGGCTTAGGAGCCACTTTTTTTACCTCAACTTTTTTCTGTACTTCTTGTGCTTGTTTAGTATCTTTTTTTGATTGATCCGAACAACCGGCAAACAAAAATAGCACCAATACTGATAACAATAATTTCATATTTTTTCCTTTTTTATAACAATAACTGGCTTTTAATCTCTGCAGATTTTTCAGCACCACAAAGTTTTGCGACAATCGCCAAACCAAACTCAAGAGCAGTTCCTGGGCCACGAGATGTCATGATATTTTTATCGCTCACTACATCTTGACTGGCTGTGTATCCCTCTTCTCTTATATTTGCTTCAAATGATGGATAATAGGTATAATTTTCGCTCAATACTCCTGCGCTTTCAAGTGCTATTGGAGCTGCGCAAATAGCACCTATTTCTTTGTTTTGCTCATCAAACTCTTTTAAGAGCTTTTGCACTGTATCATCTTTTTGTAAATTTGTAGCTCCAGGAAGCCCTCCGGGAAGTACTATCATATCAAAATCAGAACTATTCATATCTTCTATATGTGCATCTGTTTGCACTCTGACACCATGGGCTCCAACTACTTGTTTTTTACCTAGTCCTGCTATCACTACTTCAACTTCTGCTCTTCTTAAAATATCTATGATACTCATAGCCTCTATCTCTTCAAAACCCATTGCCAACGGAACTAATACTTTTGACATAAAATCTCCTTTATTTGACTTTTTCTAAATACTCGCCTTTTGCAGTATCAACTCTTATAGTATCTCCTTCCAAGACATGATAAGGAATTTGCACAACTGCTCCACTCTCAAGTGTTGCCGGTTTTTTTCCACCTTGCGAATCACCTTTGAAGTTAGGAGGAGTATCCACTATTTTTAGTGCAACTACTGCGGGAGCTTCGACACCAATTGGTTTTCCATTATGAAAAAGCATATCAACATTCATACCGTCTATTATCCAATTTGCTGCATCTCCTACTTGATCCCGACTCAAGCCAATTTGATCATAGGTAACATTATCCATAAATTGCATAAGCTCACCGTCATCATACAGATATTGCATAGTTTTATCTTCCAAATCCGGAGATTCACATTTATCACCGGCATGAAATGTTTTTTCTATAACTTTACCATTTGCGTATGATTTTACTTTTGCTCTTACAAAAGCTGCACCTTTACCTGGTTTTACATGTTGATATTCAGTAATCTTATATGGAACTCCATTTAGTTCTATCTTTAAACCTTTTTTTAAATCGCCCATAGAATATGTAGCCATAATCTCTCCTGTGTTATTTTACGCGATTATATCAAAAATTTATTAAAATTAAAGAATAGTGAACTGACCTTACGCACTATAATGAGCAAAGCTCGTTATAGTGGCAGGGGCAAAAGTCCCTACAACCCCCTAAAGCTACGAAAAGTAGAACTTTTCGAGAAAAAGTGCATAAGGTCAATAGTGTATATTTTGAAAATTTTTAACCGATTATTTTACAATTCTGTAAAATAATCAAAAAATATCCACATCAAAATTGAAGAAGTTATAAGTGTAGCTATCATAGTAGGGGTACCTTTCCTAAACCATAATCCTGGTGTGATTGCCAAAGACGGATCATTTTTCTCTTTTGCCAATCTCTCTGAAATAGTTACAATATAAACATTTGCAGTTGAACCAAGATGTGTTCCATTTCCTCCCATACCAACTCCAACAGCTAATGCCCACCAAAGAGGTGTAACATTTGCACCTTGTGACTCTAATCCTAAGATTATCGGAACCATAGCAGCTGTAAAAGGTATATTGTCTATCATAGCAGACATTATGGCTGAAAACCATAGAAGCATTATAGTTGAGCCAAGTAAATTGCTCTTAACATATGGTTCTATAAAGCTACCAAGATATGATAAAAAGTGAGTATGTTCAACTCCTCCGACAATGACAAAAAGAGCCATAAAAAACGCAAGTAAAGTCAATTCTACTTTCCCAAATGCTGCATCCATGTCTGTTTTTTTAGCAAAAAATAGGATAATAACCAAACCAATAGTTGCAACCATCCAAGCATCCCATCCAAGAGAACGGTGAAATATGAAAAGAACAAGCATGATAAACATAGATACTAAAGAAAAACATTCCAAGTATGTTTATCTTTGATTTTAGCAATATGTGAAAAATCAGATATAAAAGGTTTGATTGCCAACTCTTTTTTAAACATAAACCTCAAAGTAAGAAGAGTAGCTGCAACAGCTACAAACACTAATCCACCCATATGCAGAAAAAAACTGTTAAAAGATATACCTGCGGCTGATCCTATCATTATATTTGGTGGATCACCAATCAATGATGCAACACCACCTGTATCTGAAAGTAAAGCAGCTGTTAAAAGATAAGGTATTGGGTTTACTTTTAGTGTTGAACATATCAAAATTATTAATGGTCCAAAGACAACAACCGTAGTAACATTATCAAGCATAAAAGAGATACCCGCAACCGCAGAACCCAATAAAACCATTAACAAGAAAAGTCTTCCTTTGCTAAAATCGGCTATCTTAAAAGCAAGAGCTTCAAAACCTCCTGTTGGTATCATAATTGATACTACGGTCATCATAGCACCCAATAAAAATACTACATTCCAATCAATAGCTTCCAAAGCCTCTTTTGGTGAATAAAATCCATATAACTGCCCAACAATTATCATGGCCAATGCACCTAGCAACGCAAATTTTGTACGATGAAAATGATGTAATCCTTCTGTAAAAATGCCAATGAAAGTCACTACCATTATAATGGCTGAATATATCATGGGCTGATTTAACTCGTATGTGTAATGCATATCTACCTCATTTATGATTTTTGTTTTTTGTTTCAACTACATGTAGCATCAAAAAACTAATTGGAATTGTATACCTAATCTTATAATTATTATATGAATAAGTTATATTAGATATATTAAGTTGTTCTATCTTAAGATTGTAATTTTATATACATTATTCCGTATATTTTATCATTATTATATTATTTAACAAATAATTAATGTATATTATATAAATATAATCGTATTTATATACATTTTATTTCTATTTTTACGAATATTTATGTATATTTTATATGTTATTAGGTATAATTTTTAAATTAAAAAGCAAGGGAATTTTGGTGATTAATTTAACTATGAAAGAAAAAAATGATTTAGGTGAGGTATATGATTGTTTATTGGTAAATAATAAATTTAATTTGGTTTTAAATAAATTTTATAAAATAAGTGTGTTAATTTTCAAAAAGTATAAGAAGTATTTTTAGGTTTCTGATGGATGAGAAACTCATCCATCAGAAATATGTTAACTATATTGCTTTTGAGTTATCCATTAATACCGGGATAAAGATCAAAGATACAGCAACTGCTGCTATAGTTCCACCAATCAAAGCTACGCCCAATCCTCCAAATATCGGATCGCTCGCCAAAAGTGCGGAGCCTAGTATAATTGCTATGGCTGTTAACATAATCGGTTTTGCTCTTGTAGCTGTTGCCACAGCTATTGCTCTTTTTTTCTCAATCTTTTTATCTTCTATCAAAGATTTTGCAAAATCTATCAATAAAAGAGAATTTCTTGAGCTGATGCCCATAAGAGCTATGAATCCTATCAAACTTGTAGCCGTCAAGAAAAAGGTATCTGTCGTAACCATATCCGCTACCCAATGCCCCACAATGACACCTATGATAGAAAGGAAGCTTCCAGACATTATTATCGAACTTATAGCATAGCTTTTGTAGTAGATAACCATCAAAACATATATAAGTACAAGGGCGGCTATAAAAGCGATACCTAAGTCTCTAAATGTGTCTAGCGTTACTTTCATCTCACCATCCCAAACAAGATGATAAATTTTGCCTGTCTTTTTATCTCTTAGAGTAAGATCAAACATATGAGTAAAATTCTTCACACTCTCTTTTGTGATGACAAAATCTTTTGAAAACTCTTTTATTATCGTCTCTCTTGCATCCAAAAGAGGATAGACTTGAGATACTTCATCAGTTTCAGCTGTAACATTTATATATCTTTTCAAATCTTTATGCATTATAGTTGGTTCGTTTTTAGCTTTTTTGATATTCACAACTTCGCTAAGTGGCACCATCATCCCTTTTTGATTCATTAATTCAAATGAGGATAGTTTGTTTTTTACGCCTTTTAAGCTATCAGTTTCAAATCTTCCACTACTTTCATCAAGCCTTAGAAATATTTCTATCTGAGAAGGGTAGTCTTCACTGTTTTTTACGCCAACTCCCATACCTTCAAATGCCAAATATAGTATCTTTTGTACTTGCTCAACTGATAAACCACTCTTTTGAATCTTATCAATATTTGGTAAAACATTGTATTTAGTAAAAATATCATCGTCCATAACATCAACATCTACCAAACCCTTGGTTTTTTTAAGTACAGTAGCCACTCTTTTAGATATCTCTCTAGTCTTGTTTAGATTATCTCCATAAACTTCGACAACTATTGAGGCAAGTGTTGGAGGACCTGCTGGTTGTTCCACCATCTTTATAACAGTGCCGTTTTTAAGTCTTTCACACTCTTTTTTTATAACTGGCCTAAGTCTATGCACCATAGTATAGCTTCTCTCTTGTCTTTCGTGTTTATCTGTAAGGTTTACAACAACTTCAGCTACATTTTCACTACTTTTAAAACCACTTCCTTTTACAAGTCCGGCATAATCAAGAGGGGAACCCTCTCCTAAAAAACTCTCGATATTTATAACTTCTTTCTCTTTTTTCAAAATATCAATAACGCATTCATTAACTTTTTTTGTCTCTTGTATAGAACTGCCCGTAGGCAAATCTATATATACACTATATGTATTTGCACTCTTACCTGGCAACATCTTAGCCAAAACTATCTTTGTCGGTAGCATCATCACGGAAGCACCCAAAGCAAGAAGAGTTAGGATAATCACTAAAAATTTTAAGAATTTGCTATTTATAATTTTATATACAAATTTTTCATATAACTTCATTTTCCACCTCCATTTTCATCACATATCTCTTTTTGATTTAACTCTTCATTTGGCTTTTTTTGAAAATGGTGATGATGGTGGTGTAATTTAGGTTTTTTGAGCATTTTTCTCGATAAGTAAGGTGTAAATATATAGGCTATAAAGAGTGATGCTATCAAAGCAACTGGTACATTTTGCGGAATAGGTTTCATAAATTCGCCCATCATACCTCCAACAAAAGCCATAGGGACCATCGTCAATATAATTGCCAAAGTTGCTATGTTCGTTGGTGCTCCTATCTCATCAGTGGCTTCAATCAAAAGCTCATCCATATCTTTATCTACAGCATCATGAGAGTGTAGATGTCTGTGTATATTTTCTATCACAATGATTGCAGCATCCACCAAAAGTCCCAATGAGAGTAAAAATGCAAAGAGTGTGATTCTGTTTATAGTTTGACCTGTCACAAAAGCTATAAAAAGAGTGATTGCCAAAATTGCAGGAACTGTAAATGTTACTATAATTGCCTCTTTCCAACCCAAAAAGAAAACAAGCATAATTGCAATTATACCAATAGTAACCAAAAGGTGTTGTACAAGTTCATTTACTGCATCATCTGCTCTTTTTCCATAATTTCTAGTCAGTACATATCCGACACCCTCTTTTTTTAAATATGGCTCTAACTCTTTCATCTTTTCTAAAACGCCATTTGCCACAGAAACTGCATTTGTGCCTTTTAGTTTAGCAACACTCAATGTATATTGTGGTTTGTCTTCTTTTGAGCCTTTAACCCAAATTTCAGCACTTTTGAAATTTTGCATATCATAAAAATCAGTAACAGTTGCAATATCTTTTATATAAATAGGCGAATTCATATAGTTAGCTACCATTATATTTTTTACATCTCTAATACTCTGTATAACATTTGGAACCCCAAATATAACAATCTTGCCATCCTTTGTTCTATTTTTTACCTCAGGAACTTCTTTTGCTATTGATGAAACAGCCTTCATAATCTGTCCCATTGAGAGATGATATCCTTTTAGTTTATTTAAATCTACAAGTATATTAAACTGTCTTTTGTGTGCACCTTTAAGCTCGGTCTTTGATACATCTTTTATTGAATTAAATTTATACTGTATATCTTTCGCAATTTTATAAAGTTTTGCATCCGATAGAG
>JAJRPV010000068.1 GCA_024280575.1 Campylobacterales bacterium | reverse complement strand
TTTCTTCATGAAACGATAAAAAATGTAACCTTTACTTTCAAAAATGCCTATTGTGATTTTTTCAACTCTTATAAGGTATTTGAAAAAAGATACAAAGTGATAGATTTTTTAACACAAAAACAAAAAGATATTATTATAAAACAAGCAAACAAAAAATTTGGTTACTAACCTATCTCACAAACTACACTTTGAGAGATGCCCTTGGGTTCGCACCTGCAACCCCTTAAAAGGTATCTCATAAACTATCTCATTTAAACATCTCTTTAACTCTAAGACTTTATAATACATAAAACAAGGCACAGTCATGAAAGTCGGATATGCAAGAGTTTCAAGTTCAGGTCAAAATCTCCAATCACAAATCGAAGCACTTACAAAAGTTGGGTGTGAAAAAATCTTCCAAGAAAAAATCAGCGGTACTCAAGCAACCAACAGAGTAGAACTTCAAAATATTTTAGATTTTTGTCGTGAGGGCGATGAGTTTTATGTAACTCGCCTCGATAGGTGCTCTCGCTCTGTAAAAGACTTACATCAGATAATAGATACACTTAACAGTAAAGGTGTAGCATTTAAAGCAACTGAGCAAGATTTAGATACCTCTAGTAGTGCAGGTAGATTAATGATAGGTTTGCTCTCTATCGTGTCTGCTTTTGAAACTGACCTACGAGCTGAGCGACAAGCTGATGGAATAGCCTCTGCAATCAAGCGGGGTGTAAAATTTGGTAGAGTTGCTAAGTTTGATGATGAAAAAGTGCTGTTGGCTATGCAAATGCAAGATAATGGCATAACCAACCAAGAGATAGCTGATAAGTTTGAGATTGGGAGAAGCACTTTGTTACGATATATCTCTAAATACAAAAAGAGTACCTTGTCATAATTATTTACTTTTCATTCTACCCTTATAGTTATCTAGCCATTTTTCAACTTCCTCTGGCTCATACATGATTGTTTTATCATTAACCATACTATATGGTAAAGGGTCGGTAATTTTACCTCTAAGCCCTTTTTGTTGAACTCTTGTAAGCCCGTATCTTTCTTCAAACTGTTTAGTATTTATAAGTTTTGAGGGTTGAGCAAGTTTCTTTTTTAAAGTTGCCACATCTCTTTTAAGTTTAGCGATTATTTTATCAAAATCTACATCAGATAATTTAATACTATCTATTTGATATTGTTTTACCTGTACAAATAAATCAATAAGCTTTATAGTATCACTAGTCTTTAGCAATTCAACAACTTGTGTTACTTCTCCATCAATCCATATATCAAGTGATTTTAAACTTTCAACATTTTCATCTAAAAAATCAAATACGATATAAAGTATTTTCTTTCCTATTTTTTCGTTGCTGATTAGTTCATTTAAAAATATCTTATTGTTGTCTGATAGTTTATCAATTATATTTTCTGGATTATTTTGTTCCAATTCATTCATATTTTCTCGTTTTTACTGCTTTTTGCATGATATTATGCTATCAGGGACACATAACTTTATACATAACCTAATTTTACCATAGATTCTATTTTATAAGTATTTTTAATAATTTATTTTTGATTTTTTGTTACTGAAGATTTTTAAGAAGCTCTACAAAGCCCTTATTTATGGTGTCGAAGAGGAGATTTGAACTCCCACTTCTCTCGAAACGAGCCCCTCAAGCCCGCGCGTCTACCGTTCCGCCACTTCGACATTTTATAACATTTTCACAATTCCCTCAAGATAGCGTGTCTACCAATTCCACCATGGTCGCAATTTTATACATGTAGAGGTTTTAAGCCTCTACATGTAGCATAAATTAAGGTTTATCCTAAGAAAGGATTTGCATATAGTGCTATCAAAGCGATAACAAGTGCATAGATAACTTGAGCTTCAATCATCGCTAGAGCGATGAACATAGTTGTCATTAGTTTGCCGCCAAGACCTGGATTTCTTGCAGTTCCTGCTATTGTAGCAGCTGCAGTATGTCCCATACCAATAGCTCCACCTAGTGCAGCCAAACCAAGACCTAGACCTGCTGCAACAACTGAATATGCTTGAATCATACTCTCACCTTCACCTGCAAATGCAAATCCTGCAAATGCTACCAATAAAAATATAACTTTTTTCACTCTACTTCTCCTCATTAAAGATATAAAATCTTTAATAATTCCTCTCACTAAAGCTTTAACTTCGCTAAGAAGAATTATTGAATTTTAAATCTTTAAATTTAAATTTACAAAGTCCGTTCGGCTTGCGTATCCCTACTTATCACTTTGCATCGGCGATATTTTAGCCTATATTTAGTTAAAAAATGATTAACTAGTCTCTGACTAAAGCCAATTCTATCTTATTTCCATTTTGCTTTAAAATTTTTACTTTTACTTTTTGGTCAATTTCAATATAATCACTGACCTTTTCAACTCTGTGATCAGCAATTTTTGATACATGTAAAAGACCGTCTATTCCTCCTGGTAATTCAACAAATGCACCAAAATCTACGATTCTCTTAACGACTCCAGCAACAATTTCATCTTTTGCAAATTGAGGAATTGGTCTGCTATCA
The DNA here is from genome assembly GCA_024280575.1 of Campylobacterales bacterium. Classification (GTDB taxonomy): domain Bacteria; phylum Campylobacterota; class Campylobacteria; order Campylobacterales; family Sulfurospirillaceae; genus JAADIZ01. The sequence goes on along the minus strand of JAJRPV010000068.1, from coordinate 59,583 downwards.
CGATGTCCTCCACCTCTTCTATTGTCTCTTCCCCCTCTTCCGCTAGATGGTTTATTTACAATTTCTACGATATGATTTGTTGCAGCTTCTACTTTTTCCTTGTTATCACCTGCAATTTTTACTTCACCTTTGTCACGATCTAAATCAATAGAAACTTCAAATTTTTCTATTATTTCTCTTATTGTTTTTCCTGCTTGCCCTATAATGTCTACTATTTTAGAAGGGTCTATGCTAAACAATTCTAATTTTGGAAGTATTTTATTGTTTACATGTATATTTGCAGCCGCTTCTTCCATGATTGCCAATATATGATTTCTACCCTCTTTTGCTTGATAAAGAGCTTCTTTTAAAATATCCCTTGAGATGCCACCTAATTTAATATCCATTTGAAGTGCAGTTATGCCATCAACTGTTCCCGCCACTTTAAAATCCATATCACCATAATGATCTTCTAATCCCATTATATCAGTTAAAATTGCGTGTTTATCGTCTTCAAAAACAACACCCATTGCAATTCCTGCAACAAGTTTTTTTACATCAACTCCAGCCGCCTTAAGCGCAAGAGAGCCTCCACAAATTGTTGCCTGAGAGGATGAACCGTTTGATTCTAAAATCTCAGAAACCAGTCTTATAGTTTGGAGTCTATCCATATCAAGAGTTGGTTCTAGTGCACGACGAGCTAGATTACCATGTCCTAGTTCTCTTCTGCCTGGCGCCCTTATAAAACCGGCTTCTCCAACTGAAAATCCAGGAAAGTTATAATTTACCATAAAATTTTCTGTTAAATTTCCTTTTGAAGTCAATCTTTCATACATTTGTCCATCTTTATCACCACCTAGTGTAACGGTAACCAAAGCTTGTGTTTGACCTCTGGTGAAAAGACATGAACCATGCGTCCTTGGAAGAAGATTTGTTTCGATTGATATAGGTCTTACTTGAGTTAATGACCGACCATCTGCTCTAATCTTATCTTCTACTATCATTTTTCGCACAATTTTTCTTTTATAGTCATTCATGACATTTTTGACAATTTCTTCATCCCAATCTTCTTCTTTAGCTATGTCATCGCTCATAATTTTTTTAACAAGTTTTTTCAAACCTGTTGCTCTTTCGCTTTTTGCCATTTGTGAAATTGCATCTTTTACATCATCTTTATAAAATTCGTCAATATAAGTTTCAATTCCATTATCTAATAAATCTTTTTTGTATTCTAGTACGGCATCATCTTTCTTAATTGGCGAAAACATATTTTCATAAGCTGTTGATCCTTGTGAAATTGCATCCTGTGCTTTGTCTATGGCTTTAAGTATTTCATCTTCACTAGCTTCATTTATTTTTTCTACCGGAATTAGATTTTCACTCATAGTGGGATCAATCATAGGGTCAATAGACATAGAAGGAATTACTTCCGTCTGTGTTGTAGCAATTGCTCTCATTTCTATCATCAAAAGTTCTTCTTTTGTACCTGATACATATAAGTCTAAACTAGAATTTTCAAGCTCAGAATTTGATGGATTTACTACAAGTTCTCCATCAATTTTTCCTATTCTTACGCCACATACCGATTTATTTACAGGTATATCTGAAATATATAAAGCAGCACTTGCGGCATTTAGTGCAGCAACTTGAAGATCAACTTCAGGGTCACAACTCAAAACAAAAACTGTCAATTGTGTTGGATATGCATATCCATCTGGAAAAAGAGGTCTCAAGCTTCTGTCTATCACTCGCGAAGTTAGTGTTTCAAAATCACTTGGTTTAGTTTCTCTTTTTATAAAACCTCCGGGAAATTTTCCCAAAGCATATGTTTTTTCTATATACTGTACTGTCAAAGGCACAAAATTACCATCTACTTGGTCATCATCTCTAGAAATTGCTGCCAATATAACTGTATCTTTTATTTTTAACATCACAGCACCTGCTGCCTGTTTTGCAACCTTGCCTATATCATAAATCTCTTCTTGATTGTTCACATCTACTTTATATTCCATCATCACTCCTATTTTTAGTAAAAGGCAAGTGCCCTTTAGAATTATTTAAAACCTCTATTATATCATCTTGTGATAATTTTTGCATATTTACCAATTCTCCTTTTTTATGGTCAGATATTTACTTATGAATTAAAATCTAAATTTTGATGCATAATCATCTTGTGGAAATTGTTTATATATCTCCTCTTTCGTAAAAGAGAATTTGAAATTATTCATATAACTTTTTAAAAGCGCATAAGCTTCATTGATAAGCACCATCTTTTTTTCATCTCCTCCAAAATCAGGATGATAAATACCTGCTAACACTTTATATCTGTCTTTTAATTCTTTTATACTTATAAAAGGCGGTAATTCCATGGTTTTCAATGCACTATTTATTTTTTTAACACTATCTTCACCCATTATTATATACCAGCTTTTGCAACATTGCTCTCTTTGCTAAAAGTATAATCTATGCTACCAAGAGGATATAAATTAAACATAATATAGACACCTCTTTTGTTTATAGAATTTTCACTAGAGCTTGTTAATTGCGGTGTTATATTTTCACTATAAACTATTGAATAATCCCAACATTTTTTCTTTTTCTTAAAGCCTATTTTCCATGATTTGAAAAAATCATTTTTTAAATCATAATTTAAAGATGCAAAAATATTATAGTTTCTATAATAACTTGTATCAAAAGAAAAAGTAATAAAATTTGTATCTGAGTGTGAAGTATTTTCATATGTATGCAAAATAGATGTGTGAAATAGATCATTTGTATAATTTAATGAATTTTGTATTTTTGAAAACCTTGAAAACTCATATGAGTAAAAAATTGTATTTGAAAAATCTATTTTATTGTTAAAATATATCTTAATATTGTTTTCCAAATCACCATACTTATACCTATAGTCACTAAAATAATATTGTTGTTTCAGCGTATGACTTACTTTTTTATCACCAGAGGAATTATAAAAAAACTCTGCCAAATTAAGCGTTAAACTTTTTTCTTCGGTATCGATAGGTATAAAATCCGCAAAATATCCTGTCTTTTTCTCTTTACTAGGAATTATATAATCTAGATCCAAATACAATGTATGGTAAAAATCATTATAGGCTTTTGACAACTCAGTATACATAGAAAATTTATGATAATTTCTATAATACTGCCCGTAATTAGAAGTTGTATTCTCATTTGAATAATCAATATATGTCATATAAATATTTTCTGAAATCGAAAAATGTAAAAATTCATCTAATAATGAAAAATGATAAGTCAAAGGTGCATTTAATTCATATTGGATTGCGTTTAAACCTTCATTTCTTTCATAATTTTTTGCTTTTAAATCTACTGAATAAAGTAGATTATCTAGAAAAATAGAATTAGAAAATCTATGGTATTGTAGCGTTGGCAATTCTTGTAGCGTATCTCTATTTGATTCTTTTGCGGTATCAATATAGTATTTGGCATAAATACCATAATAATCCAAATCTTTCTTGAAGTAGTAATTTAAAGTTGAAGTTACAAGTTTATTATGAGATTGTGTATCATCTTTTTTAGTATTCAAATAATCAATATCATTTAAATAAGTAAAATCCATATACAATCCATCTTCATCATCTTTACTAAATTTTTTACCAAATAACTGACTTCTGTCATATTTTAATTCAAAGCCATAATGGCTACTGTTGATAAGACTATTTTCCTTTACATATCTACTGTACTCATTGAATATTCCGGCTTGTACTGTGAGATTTGAAAAAGGTGAATCTACATATCTTAAAGTGGAATTGATTCCATTTCCCCTGTTTGTTCTTATTTGAGGATCAAATTCTAAGTCCCAATTAACATCAGGGGCAAAGTATATGGGCTGCATGTAATATAATCCCTCTGAGCTTGACAACCCATATTTTGGTCTTAACAAACCTGACCTTCTAGATTTATCAACAGAAAATGCAAAATAAGGCAAATAAAAAATTGGTATGTCACCGGCATAAAACAGAGCATTATAAATACTTAAAAAATTATTTTTTCTATTTAACTCTCCTGAACTAAAATCTATCTTCCAGTCAGGATTTTGCACATTGCAGCTTGAGACAATAGACTTTTGGGTTAAATAACGCTGTGGATTTGATATTGCACTCTCGCAACTAAGCCAAATATTAGATACATCGTTAAAGAAAAACAGTGGCTCGAAGGAGCCTATATCACTATTTAAGTTTAAGCTTGCTTTCCCGCTTTTTGAAGAATATTCCACCCCTTCTAGTATTGTTATATCTCCAAATAGATTCAAATCCCCAGTTTTTTGGTTATAATCAGCGCGATCAGCTGTAATTAAATATTTTTGTAAGTATAAAACTACATTTCCCCTAGCATGTACAATATCGCCACTTTTACTAACATTTTTTGCCAAAACTTCAACATTTTGAGTTTGAGCAAAGCCAAAGGAGAAGAAAAATATCAAGAAAGCAAAAAATCTAATAGGCATTTATAACCAATGTTTTTGCTACTTTATCATGCCATGTTTCTCTTTTTGGATTTGTCAATGCCCACAAAAAACCTATATAAAACAGACTTTCGCTTATAACTCTGATAATCGCACGATTTAATGAATATATAATATTTGGATTTTCCAAGTCTATTGTAGAGATAACTCTAATTTTAAGCATCATTTTTCCAGGGGTTGCACCATAATACCAAACAAAAAATGTTTGATATATAATCTTTAGCAAGATTACATAAGAAAAAAGAGAATTTAATAAATTTAAAGTTTGCTCATAAGTTGCGTCTTGCGGAACTTTACCAAAAAAAATAATCATAAAAAGGATAGAAATTAATATTTCATCAATCGTATAAGCAAAAGCTCTTTTTTTTATGCTTGCTAAAGTTATATTTTCTCTCTCGAAACTTTCTATGATTTGTTCATCAGTCATGGACTAGTGCCTGATAAGCAATATCATGACGAAACTGTTTACCTACAAAATGTACTTGTCCACAAAGTAAATATGCTTTATTTCTGGCCTCTTTTATATTTGCACCTAATCCAATGCACAACAATACTCTGCCGCCATTTGCATACAATTTGTCATCTTCTCTCATAACGCCTGCATAAGATATATGAGTGTCATTTAATTCTTTATAAATAGATTTATCTATAATTATCTCAGCTGGAGCAGAAGCAGAATATGGATAGTTCTTGCTTGCAACCACGACTGCCACAGCAAATTTATCATAAAATTCCAAACTCAAATTTTTCAAACTTCCATTTGCTGCTTTATGAAATAGTTGACTTGCCGGAGTTTTCAATAACGGCATTAAAACTTCACACTCAGGATCGCCAAATCTTACATTATATTCTAATACAATCGGTTTTCCTTTTACTATCATTAGACCGATAAATAGAACACCGGTATATGGAGATCCTTCTTTTTTCATACCCTCTAATGTCGGCTCAACTATATTGGTTTTTATCTTTTCATATAAATTATCGTCTATCAATGGTGTTGGTGCATAAGCTCCCATTCCGCCGGTGTTTGGACCTTTATCTCCATCTAGTAATCTTTTATGATCTTGGACTGCTGGAAGTATTTTGTAATTTTCTCCGTCACAAACTGCAAAAACCGAAAGCTCATATCCATCTAAAAATTCTTCAATTATTATCGATTTACCGGCATCTCCAAAACTCTCACCGCTAAGCATATCCTGTGCAGCTTTTTTTGCTTCATCTCTATTTTGTGCGATAATCACACCTTTTCCACCACAAAGGCCATCTGCTTTTATAACTATTGGATTTTTTAATTTATCTATAAATTTTTCAGCATTTGTAATTTTGTCAGTCTCTATATATGATGCTGTGGGGATATTGTATTTTTTAAGAAAATTTTTCATATATACTTTGGAGCCTTCTAATCTTGATGCACTTTTTGAAGAGCCAAAAATCAGAAGTCCTTTTTCTCTAAAAATGTCAACAATTCCATCAACTAACGGAGCTTCCGGGCCAACTATAGTCAAGTCTATTTTATTTTGGATAACAAAATCTGCAAGCTTATCATAATCTTTAATTTCTATATTTGTAGCTATCTGGCTTGTAGCGCCATTTCCCGGAGCTAAATAAATCTTATTTACTTCTTTGTCTTTTTTTAGTGCAAGAGCTATTGAGTATTCACGACCACCACTACCAACTATTAAAATATCCATATAAATACATCTCCTAAAAAAATAGCAGTGCATGTAAAAAACATACACTGCTAATCCAAGTGGGCGTTCGTTTATTCTTTGGCCCTAATCAAGCCAACGATGTAGAACTGATTCTATCTTTAGGCTGCAGATTCTAACTTCGCTAAAAGCTCAAACAAAAATGCAGACGCACCAACAAAATACTCATTCCACAAATAACAATATGTTGGACCCTCATAAAACGCTATCGCTTCACTCAGATACAATGTAATTATAAGGCAATTATGCTTAATATAAGATATAAAGCTATCTTAAATCGCTATTAGTTGGTGTTTCTTATAGTCAGGTATTTATGGTTTAAATAGCTATATTCTTTGCTCTTAATATACAACTTTTAACTGTTTGCTCTTTTGCATAAAAAATATCGATACTTTTTGGCATGACCTTTGCGGTAACTTTTCCTATAACTACGGCTTTATAGCTTTTATCCCAAATAAAATTTTTAAAAAAACATTTGATTGTCGAAGGTGAAGTGAAAATAATCACAGAATCTTTATCGGGTTTTTTTTGCTCCTTATACTCTTGGCAAATTGTTTCATAAATAATAGTTTCATCCAAATCTACACCAAAATCTTTTAAAATGGTATTCAAACTAGAAGTAACTTTTTTGGCTCTTAAAAAAAGAACTTTTTTCCCTTTTAAATACTTTCTTATCTCTTGTGCAAAATCATCACCATAAGAATTATTAGCTGTATATATTGGTGTTGTATTGTGTAATTTTATCTCTTTTGAAGTACCTTGTCCGATAGAATATATCTCTTTATCTTTCCATTTATCATTTATTTTATTTATTGATCTGACACCATTTTTTGAGGTAAAGATAATCGCATCATATGAGTCAAGATTAACCTCTTTGCAAAAGAAATTAATCTTGATAACAGGCAAATTTATAACACCATCATACTTATCATCATTTAGAAGATAAATTTTGCCCAATTTCTATTCCCATTCTATCGTTGATGGTGGCTTGGAAGATATGTCATATACTACTCGATTTATTCCTTCCACTTCATTTATAATTCTATTACTCATCCTCTCTAATAAATCATGGGGCAAGTGAGCAAAAGTTGCTGTCATCCCATCTACGCTCTCCACGATTCTTATACAAATTGTATTATCATAAGTTCTATTGTCTCCCATAACACCGACACTTTTTACATTTAAAAGCACCGTAAAAGCCTGCCAGGTTTTATCATAATATCCACTTGATTTTAATTCGTCTAGCATAATAACATCAGCGTGCCTCAAAAGATGCAAATCTTCTTCTTTAATTTCACCCATAATTCTTATAGCAAGTCCCGGTCCGGGAAATGGGTGTCTGGCAATCATCTCTTTTGGAATTCCAAGCTCTAAGCCCAAAGCTCTTACTTCATCTTTAAAAAGTTCTCTTAAAGGCTCTATCAGCTCAAATTTCATCCAATCAGGAAGTCCTCCCACATTATGATGAGATTTGATAGTTTTGCTTGGTCCTTTTACTGAAACCGACTCTATAACATCTGGATACAAAGTACCTTGGGCTAAATATTTTATATTGTCATGCTTTTTCGCCTCAGCTGCAAAAAGTTCTATGAAAGTATGCCCGATAATTTTTCTCTTTTCTTCTGGGTCGACTACTCCTTTTAGGCGCGTAAGATAAGTTTTCGTTGCATCTATTGTTATGAGTGGGATATTAAGTTTTGTTTTAAACATATTTTCCACATCTTCTCTCTCATTTGCCCTAAGGAGTCCTGTATCCACAAAAATAGCAACGAGTTTATCACCTATTGCTTCATTTAAAAGAGCGGCCACAACAGAGCTGTCAACACCACCACTTACAGCACATAAAACTTTGCCTTCTTTCACGGTTGATCTGATTTTATCTATTTGTTCTTTGGCAAATGATCCCATATTCCAAGTAGTTTCACATCCACAGATATATTTGGCAAAATTTCTAAGAATTATGCCTCCGTATGTTGAGTGAGAAACTTCCGGATGAAACTGCAATGCATACATCTTTTTTTCCTCATTTGCCACTGCAGCAAATGGAGAGTTGGCAGAATGGGCAATTTTAATAAAACCCTTAGGTAGAGTTTCCGCTTTATCAGCATGCGACATCCAAACTATTTGATTATTTTGTGTATCTTTAAATATTGGACTTATCTTACCATATACCTCATCAACCTCTATATTTGCTTTTCCATATTCATGGTGCAATGCCGGAACTATATGCCCACCGAAGTGATCTATCAGCAATTGCATGCCATAACATATACTCAAAATTGGCAATCCCAACTCAAATATCTGCTCATCAATCTTATAAGCTCCTTCATCATATACGGAGGCGGGTCCACCTGAAAGTATTATGCCTTTTGGATTTTTCTTTTTTATATTTTCTATCGGTTCATTATAGGGCAATATTTCACAATATACTTTTTCTTCTCTCATTCTTCTTGCTATCAACTGTGTATATTGGGAGCCAAAATCTAAAACTACTATTGGAACGGATTTCATTTTTATTTCTCCTTTATTATGGGCAAAGCCCCTAATAAATTCCTATCACTAAAGCTTTCGCCTTGCGAAGAGGGATTTATATTTTTACATTATTCTAGAATATTTCTAATTATATCTTTTTTAGCTAAAAATCTTTAAAAACTTCAAATTGAATATACCATATCACTATTGACAAAATGTACCCTACTAGTATAGTCCAAGCATACTTCAAGTGTGCTCCAAATGTGTAAATTCCTCTTAATTTTCCCATAACACCAACTCCGGCTGCTGATCCAAAACTAATCAAACTTCCGCCGATTCCTGCTGTCATAGTTACCAAGAGCCACTGATCCATACCCATATTTGGATTTGATTTTAGAACAGCACTCATAACAGGTACATTATCTACGATAGCAGATAAAAACCCTACGCCAATATTGACAGCATCAGGCCCTACAATTGCATATAATTTTGCAGCCAAGTCTAAAAATCCAAGAAAATGCAATCCACCGACTGCTGCCAAAATACCAACAAAAAACAGTAAAGTATCATGTTCAATTTTACTAATTGATTGAAAAATATTGACTTCGGTATTATATTTTCTTTTCAATCTATATGAATACAGTTTTAAAAGAGATAATCCAAACATCATTCCCCACATAGCAGGCAAATGAAATAATTGGTGAGATAAAACTGCACTTACTATAGTCGTAACACCTAGTATCATAACCACTCTACCGCCTGGATATATCTCTTCTTTCTTCTCTTTTGCAGCATCAAAATGTGGCTTATCTTTTGGAACGAATAAAGACAATAACCATGCAGTTACTATCCAGCCGACAAATGATGCCGGAAAGAGATAAAAGAAATCAACAAATCCAGCTCTTTCAGCTGTCCATGCCATCAGAGTCGTAATATCTCCAAAAGGACTCCAAGCTCCTCCTGCATTTGCCGCAACTACTATATTTATAGCAGCCGGAATCAAGAACTCTTTTCTCTCTTTTTCAATAGTTATAAGAACAGTTGATAGTATCAGGGCTGTTGTTAGATTATCAGCAACAGGACTTATGAAAAAAGCAAGTAAACCAGTCAGCCAAAACAGTTTTTTATATGAATAACCTTTTGATGTAAGGCTGTATTTTAAAGCATTAAAAACATTTCTCTCTATCAGAGTTTCTATATATGTCATAGCAACCATCAAGAAAAAGAAAATCTCCGCAATCTCTAAAATCAAACGATCAACTTCAAGAGCCAATGGTTCTCTATCAAGACCATTTATCCAATAGTAAACTCCTATCATCATAAAAATAAAAGTTCCGATAAAAAGTGCGGGGATAGCTTTATTTATATGAAATTTCTCTTCAGCAGCAATTACATAATAACCCAAGACAAACACCACTAAAGAAACAATTCCTACAAATGTCGTTGTAAGATGCTCTCCCCCCTCTGCAAACAGACTAGCTGTAAAAAACAGCAATACTCCAAATATTTTCATATGTTATCTCCTTTTATAATATAATGTGCCCCTAAAGACTCTTTTCTATTTAATGCACTTTTGATTATCTCTCTTGAACTTAGAAGTCTAAGTCTCAAAAGTTTTCCTATAGGTGATTCTAGCATTTCTTCTACTCTACCTAAAGCAACTTGTAGCTTTTTCTTGTGTCTTATGATTCCTGCACTATTCCACATCAAATCTCTGAGTTCATTTTTTAGATTTTTATCAGATGGTTTTATTAAACTTGGCTCTATTTCATCAAAATCGACATTTTTCTTTTTTTCTTTTAGTGAGAGTTTTATATCTTGTGCTACTCTTTTTGAAAACACAAATCCTTCTAACAAAGAGTTGCTAGCTAATCTGTTTGCTCCATGCACTCTAGTATTTGCAGCTTCACCTACTACATATAGAGAATCTACACTTTCTACTCTACCAAAAAGGTCACTCTTTATTCCACCCATAGCATAATGAAAAGCTGGTGAAATAGGTATTAAATCAAACGGCAGATTATATCCAATATTGTTCATATTAAAATAAATACTAGGGAATCTTTTCATAAAAAATCCCTCTTCGAAATTATTTAAATCTAAAAAAACTTTTTTATTAGTTTTTAGTTTATAGTCAAATATTGCTTGGGATACTATATTTCTAGGACTAAGTTCTCCCCTGTCATCGTAGTCGAATAAAAATCTTACCCCATCTTCATCAACTATTTTTGCACCTTCACCTCTTAATGATTCACTCAATAATTGTTTTCTGACGGCATCATCCTCAACAAAAACAGTAGGATGAAACTGCATCATTTCCATATCTCTAAGTGGTATATTATGAGCTACACAAATACCTTGCATATCAGAGCTAATGGTTCTAGCATTTGTATGATATTCATAAACTGAACCAACTCCGCCACTTGCAATCACAATCTTTTTAGCATATATATTAAAGATTTCATTATTATGAAAAACTCTCACACCATAACAAATTGAGTCTTCTGTTAAAAGGTCAGTGACTTGTGTATTGTAAAGAATTGGAAATTTAAGTTTATCCATCAAAAATTGGTGTATATACCTTCCTGTTGCATCACCACCGGCATGTAGTATTCTGTTTCTTGAATGTGCTGCTTCTTTTGTATAAAGTAGATTCCCGGCTCTATCTTTGTCAAACTCAAAACCATGTTTTATAAATTCTTTTATAGCCTGTGGTCCTTCGTGACATAAAATATCAACCGCACCTTCATCACAAAGACCAGCACCTGCATGAAGTGTATCTTTTATGTGATATGATATATCTTCCTCATCAACAGCAACTGCCACACCACCTTGCGCATAAAAAGTATTACACTCCCATGCATAATCCTTTGCCAAAACCAGAACATCACAATCTTTTTCCAAATTAAGTACCGTATGCAAACCTGCTATGCCTGCACCAATGACAAGGACATCATACTTGAATTTCATTTTACTGTCTTTGTTTGTGAAATGTATTTTGGAGGTCCTTTGTAGCCACATCCCATAAAATTAAAGCCAAGAAATGCTATAATTAAAATATGGAAAAAGCAAGTTATATAATTTCTCATTTAAAAACTAAACCTTATTTAAAAAATTTACAACGAGTTGACTGTTACAATCAACTGTTATCTCTTCTTCCTAAAAGCTTGAGGGAAAATACCAGATTTGTCTATCAAAAAAATGATACGCTGTTTTTTGTCCTCAATCATCCAGGAATAAAAATGGAGTTTAATTATAAGAGTAATTTGATAAAGAGTATATTAAAAACGCTTATTGTTGTACATCCTAAATGTATTTTTATGAAATCTTCCCAAATAAAAGCATTTGTGACAAATAAAACAGAGATAAAAGAGATAGATGATTCTAGAAATAAAAAATTGATATATAAAGAAAATTCCAGCGGAGAATTTAAAAACAGTATAAAAAACAAAGAATTATATGACATTCTAGAAGAAATTAAATCATATATTAAAATAAACAAATCTCATGAGTTTAGCTGAAAATTTAAAAAGGATCCCAAACAGCAGTGGTGTTTATCAATACTTTGATGAAAACGGGAAACTTCTCTATATTGGAAAAGCTAAGAATTTGAAAAACAGGGTGAAAAGTTACTTTAGATTTTCTCCTACTCTTGCACCATCTAAAAATTTGAGTTGAAGAATCTCTAAGATGATTAGTGAAGCAAAAGAGATAAGATATATTTTGTTAGAAAACGAGCAAGATGCACTTATTTTGGAAAATTCTCTCATCAAAGAATTAAACCCAAAATACAATATCTTACTCAGAGATGATAAAACATATCCTTATATAACAATTAACTTAAATGATGATTTTCCAAGATTTGAGATAAGTAGAAAAATTATAAAGGAAAAGGGATTAAAATACTTTGGACCTTTCACTAACTCCTCAAAAGATATCATAAATTCAATCTATCTTTTATTTAATTTAGTGCAAAAGAAAAATTGTTTAAACAGCAAAAAAGCCTGTCTATTTCACCAAATGAACAGATGCCATGCACCGTGCGTCGGAAAAATAAGCAAAGAGGAATACAGAAAAATTGTAAACAAAGCCATAATCGCACTAAAAGATAGAAAAATAATGGTTGATTTATTAGAAACTAAAATGCAAAGTGCCGTACAGCTACAAAATTACGAAGAAGCCGGCAATTTAAGAGATAAAATAAGAGCTATCAAAAACTCTCTACATGTAAGCGATATTGATCTTGCGAAGTTGGAAAATATTGATATATTTTGTGTGCAAATCAAGGACAATTTAGCAATAGTTATGAAAATTTTTATGCGTGATGGTAAAATTATATCTACTGATCACAATATCTTAAAAAATACTCAAGGATTTGAGAAAAATGAATTGTACAAAAGAGCACTTTTGCAATTTTATAAAAATAATCCTCCACTATTATGCAAACAAATTTTAATAGGTGATGATTTTGAAAACAAAGATGAAATAGAAAATTATCTATACTCCTTGGTTAATAAAAAAGTTAAAATATACCACCCAAAAATTGGAGAAAAAGCAAAACTCGTAGAATTGTCTAAAAAAAATGCTCACTATCTTTTGTCTCTTGAATTAAATAAAAAAGATATCAATATTGAAATTCAAAAACTTTTTGATTTGTCGAATATACCATATAATATTGAAATTTTTGATAATTCACATTTGGGAGGAATTGCTACAGTTGGTGCGATGGTTGTTTGGGAAGAAAAATGGCAAAAAAACAAATACAGAAAATATAATTTACACAGCAAAGATGAGTATTCCCAAATGAAGGAACTCTTAACTAGGAGAATTAAAGATTTTAAAAAAGATAGTGTTCCTGATTTATGGCTGATTGATGGAGGTTCTACACTTTTAAAACTAGCAAACAAGTTGCTAAAAGATAACGATATTGCTTTGGATATTCTTGCAATTTCCAAAGAAAAGCTAGATTCAAAATCAGTCAGATCAAAAGGCAGGGCCAAAGATATAATACACTCAAATACTCGAAGCTTTAATCTTTCCACTACAGACAAAAGGCTACAGTTTCTACAAAAGCTAAGAGATGAAGCTCACAGATTTGCCATCTCTTTTCACCAAAAAAAGAAAAGAAAAATTGATTTAAGCGATAAACTTAGCACAATAGACGGAGTAGGACACGCCACAATAAAAAAACTTTTATCTTATTTCGGAACATATGAAGCAATTTATAAATCTGAATTAGAGGAACTCGAAATAGTAATAAACCAAAAATTGGCTAAAAAAATTTATAATTTTATCCGATGTTAATGGGGAAAGAGGCTATTATCCATAATTTGACTTTAAGCAATACTTAGTTAAAATTGAACTTTATTACTTTGTATTAAGTCGATAACATTAGCCAAAGGATATGATTTGATTTTATATGACAAAAATAGTATTTTTCTAGGCATGGGGCAAAGTGAACTCTCAATGCTCGGTTACGAAGACATGGAAGAATTTAAAAGTAATTTTAACGATTTTGCCGATTTATTTGTTAATCATCCTGGCTATATATCTAAATTCAAAAATTTTTCATGGATAGACTATGTTCTTCATAGTGGTGCCCCAAATAAAAATATACTGATAAAACATAAAAATGGTACTGAAATAGAAGCAAAAATAACTATATCCGAGGTATTGCTAATCAATGAAATCAATAAAAGTTCAAGCATGTATAGCATTGAAATTTCTGCTACTATGGCTTCTGCCGATTATAATATCAAAACAGATATTGACTTTTCTAATCTAGAAGAAAAAATTAATGAAAATATGGAAATTGATAAAGTAAGTGAAAAACAACCTAAAGAAAAAATTGAACAAAATGAAATCATTCAAACTTTTGAAGACATATTGGCTGAAGATCAAAACAAAATTGTAGCTGACGCAGATGAAAAGAATGTTGAAAACATTCACCTAAAGATAACCGATGATGAAAATAAAAATATTGAAGATGATTTTAAATTGCATATTGAAGATGATTATGATATAAATTCTGAACTTAATATTAAAGATACTTCTGCAAGCATAGCTACCGATGATGATAAGCCAATAAAACTAAAAGTTGTTTTTGATGAAAACGAAGATGAAATTTCTGAGAATTTGCAAACAACTCCAACAGCATTAGAAAATCATGAGGCTGATATAGTATTCAGTGCGGAACAAGAACCAATAAAAGATAATTTTTCCGAAGAAGAAGTTGAATATGAAAATATCGACTTTATGGGAATTGCTGAAGATACAGGCATGGATTTGGGAGATATTGCCGAAATTATTGAAGATTTTATTCATGAATCTGAAGATTATATCAAAAAAACAAATAAAGATATCCTAGATATTGATTTTATCAAAAATGAGGCTATAAAATTAAAAGGAATTGCCTCAAATTTAAAAATCTCTAAAATTACAAATACTCTAAATCTAATACTTGAAAATTCAGACAATGGCAAAGAAAAAGCCTTATTGCAATCATTTCAAAAACAAATAAAAAATTTAGAGGAACAGCTATCTTGAAAAGACTTTTACTCTTTATCACCATAATTATTTCAATTCTCCAAGCTAGCAACTTCAGAGATGGCATGATTTTTTATAAAAATGGAAATTTTAAGGATGCCAAAACATCATTTGAATTGGCAATTAAAAAAGATCGCTCAATTCAGGCTAATTTTATGCTAGGAAAAATATATTTATACGGAGAGGGGATTTTGCCAGATAGGGAGAAAGCAATTATCTATCTAAAAAAATCTGTTCAAAGTGGAAATTTAAGGGCAACTTGCTTCCTATCTGAAGCATACCTTAAAAATGATACAAATAAAGATAAAGCAATTTTATTACTTAAAAAAGGACTTAAAAAAAACCTAAAAGAGTGTAAAAAAATTGTAAGAATTTATAATATCAAATTTAAACAAAAGGCATCAAAATGAAATTAAAAATGCAAAATACCTTAAAGATTATTGGTCTATATCCAATTATTATTCTTTTTATATTTTCATCGTATTTTTTATATTTATCTTACAATCAATACAATAAAGCTATTTTTATTGAAAGCAAATTAAAAAGTACAGCCGTTCTAGAAAATTTATCCAATGAAATTGCAAAAGAAAGAGGTCTTAGTTCCACATTTATTGCTAGTAACGGACATATTTCAAAAGAAGAATTAGCCAAACAAAGACTGATTGTAAATAGCAGTATGAAGAAATTTTACATGTACTACAAAAAGCGCGGTTCCGACCAAAGAATCAAACAAATAATAAATCAATTGAATCAAATTGGCAATGTAAGAAGCAAAATTGACTCTCTTAAAGATATTGATTTTAATAACATATTTTTCTCATATTATTCAAAAATTAATAACAATATACTAGCTGAGTTAAAAACTTTAAAAGACATAGTTACTAATTCAGATATTGTTTCATTGAGTTCATCATTAATTGCAAATATGAACGATGTAGAGTACAATTCGCAAGAGAGAGACTTTATATCAAAAATAATTACTGAATATGTGCCATTTAGTGGAAAGGATATAAAAACTTGGTTATCCATATCAGGGAAAACAAACACTTTTAGTCTTGAACAACTTAAAGATCCTGTCTCAAAAATGAGAATATCAACTTTATACCACTCTAAAGCGGGTAAAAAAATATTAAATGATGTTTTTGATGCAAAAAAAGATTTGATTATGTCAGCACAAAGTGGAGAGTATTTGATTGACCCAACACTTTGGTTTAATATAATGAGTAAAAAAATTGCTATGTTGCAAAAATCTTCAAAATATATGCAAAGCTCACTGCTAGAAGATGTAAAACTTTACAAAAATCAAAATATCGGTCAGCTTATTTCAGCCGGTATCACATGGCTCACTTCTATAGTTTTCATGTTTTTAGGAGTAATGCTTTCTAGGCAATTCAAAAAGAACATTGAAGGACTAGAGGGAATATTTAAAAAAGTTGAAGAATTGGCAGAAACAAAAGAAGATGTTGATTTCAGCACATCTGAGGGAATGAGCAAGGCATATAATATTATAAACCAAGCTATTGACAATATCGCGAAGGAAAAAGATTCTGCCAAAGAAGCCAGTGCTGCTAAAAGTATTTTTTTAGCAAATATGTCTCACGAGATAAGAACTCCATTAAATGGTATTGTTGGTTTTACTGAACTTTTAAAAGGAACAGATTTAGATGATGAAAAGAGAGAATTTGTCGATGTAATCGAAAAGAGTTCAGAAAATTTACTTGCTATTATAAATAATATTTTAGATTTATCCAAAGTTGAAAGCAATAAAGTTGAAATAGATGAAATACTCTTTTCTCCCATAGAGGAATTCGAAAATGCTTTGGAGGTATATGGACCAAAAGCTGCTGAAAAAGGAATACACCTTTCTGCTTATATTGATCCTAATTTAAATAAGTATATAAAAGGTGATGTCACTAAAATAAAAGAAGTTCTTATAAATCTCTTGAGCAATGCTGTCAAATTTACAAAAGAAAATGGATATATAACAACAGAAATCAAAAAAATTGACGGAATGCCTGAAGGAAAAACTAAGATATATTTCAGTGTGCAAGATACTGGAATGGTATAGAAAAAGATAAACTAAAAGATATTTTTAGTGCTTTTTCACAGGCTGACTCTACAATTACAAGAAAATTTGGAGGAACCGGACTAGGACTTACAATTTCTTCAAAATATATTGAAATGATGGGTGGAAACCTAGCACTAGAAAGCGAGCCGGGGAAGGGATCTAAGTTTTTCTTTACTCTTGAATTTGATGAATCAAGCTCAAGTAGCGAGGATTATATGGGCTCTTTTAGTGAATATAATTGTGCCGTATTGTCATCAGCCGACACACCAAAACCTCATAGCCAGTTCATATATAACTATTTCCATTATTTTGGAGCTGATGTAAAGTTTTATAGTGATTTCAATAGTCTTAAAAATTTAATTTATAGATCAGGATGCAATATAATTGTTGCGGACTATGAAGATTTAAGCAAAGATGAGATAGATGAATATGCAAAAATTAAATTACCTATTATAATCATACTTAAAGCAACACAGCAATCTAAATTTGATTTACTAAAAACAAAATATATAACTCCAATATATGAACCGATAAATATGTCAAAAATCATAAGAATTTTAAAAGCTGGTAGACAATTTCTTCCTACAAAAGAAGCACCAGAAGTTAAACCAAGAATTACCTCTTCATATGGCAAAAAATTTAATGCTGATGTCTTAGTAGCTGAAGATAACGAAATAAATCAAAAATTAATCACAAGAACCTTACAAGATTTAGGGCTAAATGTCACAATAGCAGTTGACGGCTTAGAGGCACTAGAAAAAAGAAAACAAAATAATTATGATTTAATTTTTATGGATATTGCTATGCCTGTGATGGATGGTGTTATATCTACTCAAGAAATCTTAAAATATGAGAGCGAAATGAGTATTCCGCATATTCCTATAATCGCTATTACTGCAAATGCTTTAAAAGGCGATCGAGAAAGATTTATGAAAGAGGGTCTTGATGAATATATAACAAAACCGATTAAAAAAGATAGTATTTTAAATGTTTTAAACATTTTTATCCAAGATAAAATAGACCAACCACAAGATGAATCAGATGACATTCAAATAATACACAATAAAGAGAAACAAGAAATAGCAAATGATGACAAGAGTAAAAAAACCATAGCAAACACATTGAAAAACAATATACTTGTTTTTAAGAAAAGTCCAATAGAAACTAAAATTTTCTCAAGTATTATTTCCAAAATGTATAAAGATGTGGATACTGCTAAAAACATAGATGATTTTAAAGAAAAGATTCTAAATGATTTTTATAGATTAATAATATTTGACGAAGAGATTAATGATTTAAAAACTTCTGAAATATCAAAATTAATTAAAGATGCAAATTTAAAGCAACAGGTAGGTTTTTCAAAAACAATACTGTTTATGGATTCAACCACTCACATACCTGAGGAAGAAAAATTATTATTTGATGCTGTTGCTTCAAACTCTATAAACAAAAATGAACTCGATAGAATAATTAAGGATAACATATAGATGAAAAACTATAAAATTGTATCTAGAAAAACAGGGGATAAACAGAATGGATAGAGGACTGAAGCTATTGGCTGTTGATGATGATATTATAAACTTAAAACTTATTCATACGATGTTGAAAAAAAATCCTAATATCCTAGAAGTAATTGAGGCAAAAGACGGTCTAGATGCACTTGATAAAATAAAAAAAAATGATGATATAGATATTGTTTTGCTTGATATTAGAATGCCAATTATGAATGGGATAGAGTTTATGGAAAATCTTTTTTCAATGCCGGAGAAAAAAAATATTCCAATTATAATTCTAACAACAGATGAAACCATGAAACATAAAGCTTATGACAGCGGTGCATTCGATTTTCTTGTTAAACCGATTAGAGAACAAGAATTAAATGAAAAAATTTTAAAAATAAAAAATTTACTTTAAAGAACTTTTTGGATTTTTTCATATAACGATATTATTTCATCTTTTTTCTCAATAAAACTATTTTTATTCGATATGAGGTATGCTGATGATTCCATAATTGTTTCAACAGCTTTTAACCCATTTTGTTTCATAGTGGCTCCAGTTTCAACTATATCAACAATTGCATCACTTAAGCCCACTAGCGGAGCTAATTCAATAGAACCATATAGTTTTATTATCTTAACACCCATGGCTTTTTTAGAAAAATATTTTTGTGCTATATTTGACATTTTGGTTGCTATTTTAATTTCTGGCAATGAATAATCTATCTCCTTATTATCCATAATACCGACACAAACCTTGCATTTTCCTATGTTTAAATCCAATAATCTTACCAAATCTTCATCTTTTTCTTCAAGTACATCTAACCCTACAACACCAATATCTGCAGCTTGATGCAAAACATACGAAGGCACATCTTGGTTTCTAACAAGCAAAAACCTAAATCCATCTGTTTCTAATATTAATTTTCTATCTTCAAATACAAATTTTTTATCAAATATTTCTTCAAAAATATCTAAAGTTTCTTTTGCAATTCTTCCTTTTGGCAATGCTATACTTAACATAAATTCTCCCACATATTTAAACTTTCATAATTTTTTTCTATAGTTTTTTTCATTCCTCTAAACACTAGTGTTCTGTCATAAATTGAATTCTTAAAATATTTAGAAAAGAACTTTCCATCTCCTCCTGTAAAATAAATTGTTTTATCTTTGCAGGAATCACTCAAAATCATTATAATAGGTTTTATTACACCATAAGACAAAGCATTTGTCGTTTTTTGAGGTAAAGCTTCAAGATCTATATTTGGATTTAATCTAAATTTCAATCGCTCAGATATTTCTGCGAAACATTTTTCATAAGAGGAGAGACCAGGAATAATAAATCCACCCAAATGAATAGAATTTGACATAATATCAACCGTAATCGCACTTCCTGCATCTACTACCATTCCATCATCTATGGCTGTGCAGGCCGCTATTCTATCAATTCCCATGCCTTGATAAATAGTATCAAAATCGAATAAAGATTCAATATTTATAAAATTTGGTAAATCTTTTAATTTTTTCAAAAAAAATTCATTTACACTTATGTAATATACCTTTTCTTCTGGTCTATAATTTTGAAATTCACTAAGATTTATACTCCAAATTTTTCCATTATGAAAAATATCAGCGTTATGGTTTCCTATGTCGCAAAGTATCACCTTTTCACTCCAAAATCTTCCAGTTATCTTTTGTTAAAAAATCTTTTGCGTGAGAACACAAAGGAGAATCCAAAACTATATATTTTTTCTTATATATATGATTTTTTACCGCTTCAAGTCTATTTTCTAACTCTACAATTTCTTTGGCATTTTTTACGACAAATCTGCTCTTTTGCTCTATAAAAAATATAACAATAAAATATTTCTTTTCTGTAACACCAGAAAAAATTTTAATTTTTTTTCTCGTGTTTAAAATTTTTAAATCTATCTCATCTAAAGATTTTAGCAAAATTCCTTTTGTACATAACAAATCAATAACTTTTTTCAAATTACTTCTTTTTTGCAAGTTTAAAAAATTTATCTTTATAATAAAGAGCATCTTTAGTGAAGTACAAAAATGAATCTATATTATCCGGCATTTTATATATATTTGTTGAAATTAAATCGATATCTGTAGCTATCAAATATCCTCCTCTTTCAATCATATAAATAAAATTTCCATAAATGGCGCCGGCAAAAACTGCAAAAGGAAATTTTCTTCTTTTTAACTCATTTAAATCTGCATCACACAATATAACTGACCCATCTTTTGTAAAAACAAAAATTCTGTTTTTCAAAACAATCACATCTTTTACATCTTCATCAAGTATTCCCATAGATTTTGGGTTTATTGAAATCACTCTTTTATTTGTAGCAGCGACTAAGTGATTACCCAAGACTCCTAAATAAATAATATTTCCAAAAAACTTTTCATTGCCAACTACTACATCTCTCACAACTTTTCCACTTTTCTCATCTATTATCAATAACTTTCCATCAAGCGTAGGATAAATAATTAAGCTATTAAGAAAATAGGGTGCAGCGATTCTAGAATCAAGCGCATATACACTGTCTCCTTGTAAATCAAAAGTTATTTTATCTGTATTCATATCCAAAAGAAGTTCTCTATTTGAAGAAAGAACTATAGCAATTTTAGACTTTTTAATCTCTGCTGATGCAATAGCATTTTCAAACTTTCTCTTATATATTATCTTAGATTTGCTATTTAGTACTATCAATTTTCCACATTTTGAAGTAGCAAGATATTTTCCGTTATCATTTCCTAAAAATGTAAAGCCTTGCGGCACTTTTATATTTTGCAAACCATCGCTAGTTATTATTTGACCGTTACTTAAAGTAGCTCCTCCTCTTGTTACATCAACAATCTCAGCAGGTAAAGTTCCATCGTAACTCACTTCATATGAAACATTTTTAGGTTCAAAATACTCTCTTTTTGAGCTACAACCAGAAAACAGTATAAAAGAAATTAGCAATAAAAAAACTATATTAAAAATTTTCATTTCATTTTACCTTGGTAATGTTCAAGATTTTTTACTATTCTAGATAATGGAGAATTTGGGTCAATTTGAGCAAACTTTAATTTTGCTTCAGTTATTTTATTGACTTTTAATAAATCAAAACCTTCTTCTAAAAGAGAAAAACCTTTCAATAGTTTACTATCTACTACTTTTGAATTTTGAATCTGCTCTAATTGATATTTTGAAATGTCGGCTAATATTTCATTTCTTTTGTCTTTTGATATCTCTTTTAGTTTTTCAACATTATTTGTTTTTATAGCTTCTTTAAATATATAAACATTATATAAATTAATATTTTTATCTTTAAGAATAGTCGCTAATTTTTTATCATTTGGATTCTTAGACAGTTGTTCATATGCCTCATTAGATAATCTTAAATTTCTTTTTTTAACAATATCAAAACCAGCATACCCTAGACCTCCTAAAACAACTACAACTACCAAAACTTGAATTTGTCTCTTATATTTCTTATAAAACCTTTCACTTTTTATAATACTTTCTAAAAACTGTTCCTCTGCACCAATTTCTTCTTTAACACTTTTTATATTTTCTTTTAAACTCAAATTTATTCCTTTGTTAGTACTTTTTAGCCCGTTATTTTATCATATTATACATAAATTATCTCTTTGTATATATTTTTTGCTATAATGCTAGGTACTTTAACTAAAAGACTCTAGGAGAACGAGATATGCAAATAGATGATAAACTTTTATCCAAACTAGAAAAATTATCTGCCTTAAAAATAGATGACAATAAAAGAGAAGAAGCCATTGCTGAATTAAACAAAATTGTAGGTTTCGTTGAAATTTTAAATGAGCTAGATTTAAGTCATGAAAAAGCTACTTTTACAACACTAAAAGGAGGTACTCCATTTAGAGAGGATATTCCTAGCGTTAATGAAGAAATCATAGAAACCATATTAGAAAATGCTCCAAAAGCTGAAAATAGGTATTTTATAGTACCAAAAATAATCGAATAGGAACAAAATTTATGAATATAAAAGCACTACTGAAGAATGTCGTTAACTATAAAGCTTCGGATTTACACATAGTAAGTCGAAGTGAACCTCAAATAAGAATTGATGGGGTATTGGTCCCGTTAGATATGGACAAACTTGATGGTGTCGCAATTGAGGAGATGTGTTACACTCTCTTAAGTGATAAACAAAAAAAGGCGCTAGAGGAAGACAGAGAATTAGACTTCGCTTTGGAATTTCCAGATATTGGGCGTTTTCGTGCAAATTATTATTATACAATGAATGGTGAATTAGCTGCTGCTTTTAGAATTATTCCTATAGAAATTCCTTCTTTAGAAGATTTAAGATGCCCACCTATCTTTAAAGATTTAATTCTAAGAGAAAAAGGCTTAATCTTAGTAACTGGTCCAACAGGTAGCGGAAAATCTACTACTCTTGCAGCCCTTTTAAATGAGATAAATATCAGCGAAAGCAAACATATAATTACAGTTGAAGACCCTGTGGAATTTGTTCATACTAATAAAAAATCTCTTTTTTCTCATAGAAATGTTGGTACGGATACCAAAAGTTTTGCCAGGGGGCTTAAATTTTCACTTCGTGAAGATCTAGATATTATACTAGTCGGCGAGTTAAGAGATACAGAAACAATCAGCACTGCGATAACCGCAGCTGAGACCGGACACCTTGTTTTTGCAACTCTTCATACTAATTCTGCTGTCCAAACAATAAATAGAATAGTAGATAGCTTTGAAGGTGCTGAGCAGGTACAGGTTAGAAATATGCTATCAACTTCACTCTATGCAGTAATCTCACAAGCCCTACTACCTAGAATTGGAAGTGGTCGGGTTGCCATACATGAAATATTGATCAATAATTCGGCAATAGCAAATCTTATAAGAGAAAATAAACTTCATCAAATTTATTCTCAAATGCAACTAAATCAACAAAAAACCGGAATGATTACCCAAACACAGTCCATGATAAAAAATTTAAATGCAAAAATAATTTCAAAAGAAAATGCCATAAGATTTTCTACGCAACCCCAGGAGCTTATGAACAGTATTGGAATATAAAATATTTTCCTTGTTTAGTTATATAAACAACCCTTTTAATTATATCACAGTAAAAAAAGGATATAATTTATGATATTTTTTTAGGACATACACAATGAATAAAAATGAACAAATTGCAGGAAAGATAGAAAAAATTGGAAATGATACATTTAAGAAGTTGATAAATTTAAAAATTCCACCCTACCCAAAATATTATCATGATACTTTTATGGATATCTTAAGTGACCCAAGAAACAAAGATGTACTAGATTTGTCTAAAAAATACAATTATCTTTTTTCAACAAGTGAAATTAATCCGAGCGTGGAAGATAGTTGTTTTAATATAACTAAAGAAAGTGTGCAAGAATTTGAAAATTCAAATATAACTTTAAAAAATATATCTAATGAAAATACTATAGATATTGACAATATTAAAAAAGAACCAGGCAATATAGATGCCAAAAAAGTTCTTTATAGTTTTGACAATTTTCAAAAGCAAATCACTAAAGAACTTGACAATGCTGATAAAACAATCACTAGATTAAAATTAGAAATTGAAAAATTAGAAAGAGAATCAAACATTGACCCTTTGACAAAAACTTACAACAGAAGAGTTTTAATAAAAGATTTGGAAGATATAATTGAAGTTGGAAAAGAAAGAACGCTAGATATGCAAGTGATTTTATTTGATGCTGATGATTTCAAAAATATTAATGATACCTTCGGGCACATAGCAGGTGATAAAACACTTATATATATAACGAGATTAATACAAAATTCTATCCGAAAAGGAATTAGAATATATAGATATGGCGGTGAAGAATTTATAATTATTTTAAACAGAACACAACTAAAAGATGGTATAAAAGTTGCGGAAAGAATTATAAAAAATGCAGATGAAAGCAAATTACTTTACAAGGGCAACACAATAAATTTAACACTTAGTGCAGGCATTACCAACCATTTAAAAGGAGACAGCGCCGAAACGATAATAGACAGGGCTGATAACGCTCTATACTTGGCAAAAAAAGCCGGCAAAAACTGCCAAAAAGCAGGATAATCATATGGAAAACATATCTCTATTTGACATTATTTCTCTTGCATTGATATTGATTCTTGGTATAAAAGGCATCATAAATGGTTTTATAAAAGAAGTTTTTGGATTAGTCGGTATAGTTGGTGGTATATTTTTAGCCTCTAGGTATGCACAAGATGCTGGCGAAATAATCCAAAATCACTTTTACAACTTTGAAAACAAAGCATCTTTATATCTCATAGGGTTCATCTCTGTTTTAATTATTTTCTGGCTTCTTAGTATTTTTCTGGGTTTTATTCTGGCACATCTTTTAAAAATGAGTGGCTTAGGTGCATTAGATAAACTTGCTGGTTTTTTTGTCGGTAGCTTAAAAATATTTTTAGTTTTTTCAATATTAGCAATTGCACTTTCAAATATTGCTTTTATAAAATCTAGAACTGATAAATACATGAATAAAAGCTTTATGTATCCGATTTTTATAGAAGTTGGAAGGTATATTGTTAAACTTGATACAAGTCATATAATCGAGAAAACTATCCAAAGCAAAGATAACAATTCATCAAAACTATGACTTGGAAATTAAAATAAATGCCTTTTTTAGAAAATATTGAGTACGACCATCTTATAGAAGAATTTAAAATGGTACTAAAAAATAATGGGCTAAAATTTACAAAACAAAGAGAAATCATACTGCAGACTTTATATAATTTTCAGGAACATTTTTTACCAGAAGATCTTTATCTTTTGATAAAAGAAAATAATCCAAAATCAAATATTGGAATTGCAACTATATATAGAACTTTGAATCTCCTAGAAGAATCAGATATGGTAACGACTATATCTTTTGGTAAAAATGGTAAAAAATATGAATTGGCAAATAAACCTCACCATGATCACTTGATATGCAAAAATTGTGGTTCAATTATTGAATTCGAGGACAGAGACATAGAAAGAAAACAAAATAAAATAGCTAAAGAAAACGGTTTTATACTGACAAATCATGTTATGCAACTATATGGTATTTGTCCTAATTGTCAAAAAAATAATCTAAATAAAAAGGTAAAAAATTGATATTTGAAAATCAATATGAGCAACAAAGAATAGAAAAATCAAAAGCTTTAAAAAATTTAGGAAAAAATCCTTATAGACATAATGTAAGTAGAGATACAACAACACAAGAGTTTCTTGACACATATAACCATCTTAAAGATGGAGATATAAAAAGAGATGAAACAAAAACACATAAATTAGCCGGAAGAATAAAATTTTTAAGGCACATGGGGAAAGCAGCATTTGCCAAGATTGAAGATGAAAAAGGATTATTGCAGTTATATTTCAGCAGAGATGAAATTGGAGCTGAGTGGTTCAAGGAAGTCAAAAAATTGATTGAAGTTGGGGATATTATTCATGTAAGCGGATTCCCTTTTGTTACAAGAACAGGGGAATTATCTCTACATGTAAAGACACTAGAGCTAGCCACTAAATCTATCACACCACTTCCTGAAAAATTCCACGGTCTTCAAGATATAGAAACAAGATATAGAAAAAGATATCTTGACATGATAATGAATGCCGAAGTAAAAGAGACTTTCAAGTTGAGAAGCAAGATTGTGAGTTCAATCAGACACTTTTTTGAAGACAAGGGTTTTTTGGAGGTTGAAACTCCGATGATGCACCCGATAGCTGGAGGAGCAAACGCCAAACCTTTTGTTACTCACCATAATGCTCTTGGAGTTGAGAGATTCCTTAGGATTGCACCTGAACTTTATCTAAAAAGATTAGTAATAGGTGGTTTTGAATCAGTTTTTGAAATCAATAGAAACTTTAGAAATGAAGGCATGGATCTTACCCATAATCCAGAATTTACAATGATAGAATTTTATTGGGCTTACCACAACTATCATGATTTGATGAATTTAACACAAGAGCTTTTTGATAGCTTGTTGGACACATTGAATCTTCCTAAAAAACTTGCATTTGGAGATTTGGAGATTGATTTTTCAAAACCTTTTAGAAAGATTTCCTTTAAAGATTCTTTGATAGAAATCGGCAAAGTACCACGAGATATACTTGATGATAAAAATAGGATTGTAGAATTTTTAGCAAACAATGATACAGTTGTAGATAAAAATTTATCTCTCGGAAAATTATACGAGGAATTGTTTGATCTATTTGTTGAAAAGAAATTAATAGACCCTACATATATCATGGATTACCCTATAGAAATCAGCCCACTTGCTAGAAGAAGCGAAGAAAATCCAAATATAGCTGAAAGATTTGAGCTTTTTATCGCTGGCCGTGAAGTCGCAAACGGATTTAATGAGCTCAACGACCCATTAGATCAATATGAGAGATTTTTAAAACAAATTGAAGCAAAAAATGCAGGTGATGATGAAGCTTGTGAAATGGATGAAGATTATGTAAAGGCTCTTGGTTATGGACTGCCACCAACAGCTGGTGAAGGTCTGGGAATAGACAGACTTGTTATGCTTTTGGCAAATGAGCAATCCATACGAGATGTTATCTTGTTTCCAGCAATGAAACCATTAGATAATTTATCAGATAAAACAAAATTAAATACAGAGGAATAGAAATATGAGTATATTAAAAGATATTGACCCGGTAGTTTATGATTTAGCACAAAAAGAGTTAGAAAGACAAACAAATCATTTAGAGATGATTGCTAGTGAAAATTTCACTTATCCGGCAGTTATGGAAGCGATGGGCAGTGTTTTTACAAATAAATATGCCGAGGGGTATCCAAACAAAAGATATTATGGCGGATGTGAATTTGCAGATAAGGTCGAACAACTGGCAATTGACAGAGCATGTGAGCTTTTTGGTTGTAAATTTGCAAATGTACAGCCAAACTCAGGTTCTCAGGCA
Organism: Campylobacterales bacterium; assembly: GCA_024280575.1. GTDB lineage: Bacteria > Campylobacterota > Campylobacteria > Campylobacterales > Sulfurospirillaceae > JAADIZ01. The sequence continues at coordinate 31,837 of JAJRPV010000068.1, read as the reverse complement.
AATCAAGGTGTTTATCAAGCATTATTAAAACCTTATGATAAATTACTAGGTATGGATTTGAGTCAAGGCGGACACTTGACGCATGGCTCAAAAGTAAGTAGTTCTGGAAAAACTTACTCTAGCTTCTTCTATGGTGTTGATGAAAATGGAAGAATTGATTATGAAAAAGTAAGAGAAGCAGCACTGATTGTTAAACCAAAATTATTGTTTGCGGTGCTAGTGCATATCCAAGAATAATTGATTTTGCAAAATTTAGAGAAATTGCAGATGAAGTAGGAGCCTACCTTTTTGCCGATATCGCACATATCGCAGGTTTAGTGGCGGCCGGCGAGCACCCTAGTCCGTTTCCTCATTGTCATGTTGTCACCACTACGACTCATAAAACTCTAAGAGGCCCTAGAGGCGGATTGATTATGACAAATGATGAAGATATAGCTAAAAAAATAAACAGTGCGATATTTCCTGGAATTCAAGGTGGACCTTTAGTACATGTAATCGCTGCAAAAGCAGTTGGATTTGCTTACAATTTAAAACCAGACTGGAAAGAATATGCAAAAAATGTAAAAGCAAATATGAAAGTCCTCTCTGATGTTATGATAAAAAGAGGGTATGATATTGTCAGTGGCGGAACTGATAACCACCTGGTACTTGTCTCTTTTTTAGATAAAAGTTTCAGCGGTAAAGATGCAGATATTGCTCTTGGAAATGCTGGCATTACTGTAAATAAAAATACGGTACCCGGGGAAACAAGAAGTCCGTTTGTAACAAGCGGTATCAGAATTGGAAGTGCAGCCTTGACTGCGAGAGGTATGGGAATAAAAGAGTTTGAAATTATAGCAGGCAAGATTGCGGATGTTTTGGACAATATTGAAGATTTAGATTTACAGAAAAAAATAAAAAAAGAGGTGAAAGAATTGGCTAGTAATTTTATCATATATGAAAGACCAACTTATTAGGAGTAGCGCTACATGTACAACATCGATACAACTTTGATAAAAATGGATACTTCTCATTATTGGATAAAAAGAGATAAAATTGTTCAAAAAATAAACCATAACAATAGAACATTTTTTGACAAGTTTGAAAAAGTCAATGAAAGATTATCAAATAAAATCATGAAAGAACATATTGCCGGCAATATAACAGTTGCACATTCACTGATAAACAAACATGATAAAGTTGAAAATATTGTTATAGATTATAACGGTAGAAATACCGATAGATTTTGGCATAGGGCACAGTTATTGCTTAGAGAAGAGGGATATATAAATTTCACGGCCTATGAAAGCAAAACTTCTGGGCATTTGCACCTTTATATTCACAAAGGGCATACAACTTTTCAGGAAGGCTGTCAGTTAGCAAAACTAATTTCTATGAAATTAGCACAAAAATTACCAAGAGAGTGGAAAGTCTTTCCAAGCACAGATATTCCGAAAGAGTTTAATATATTAACTCTTCCATATAAAGTGTATAACAAAGAAAGAGGAGCATCTTGGTCAAGGCACATGTAGGTGCATTTAAAGGAGAAATAAAATGGATAATGAAAATGAATTGAGTGACATAGTTTTAGAAAAAAGTGATGAAAAAATGCTAAAAGCAAAAAGAGTACTAATTATCATATCAATACTAATTATAGTTTTTCTAATTGTGCTTTTATCTATGAAACTATTAAATAGATCAGATGATAGTGCAACTCCAAATTTAGTTCTTCCACCAGAGCCTACTTCTATCGCAAAAGATACTCAAAAAAATGAAGAACTATTTAAACAAGTGCCAATCATCAAGGAAAATATTGCAAAAAAAGACAATATTGACAAAATTGTAAACAACTTGAAAAACAAGGCAGTTAATGAAAATGAAGCTAATACTTCAAAAAATAAAGTGACTCAAGTTCTAAAAAATGAAGAAGTAAAGACTGTAGTAAAACCAATAGCGCAACTTGTCAAGAAAAAAATAAAACCTGTTGTAAAAAAAATAAAAAGAAAACTTGTAAGTACAAAGGCTGCGAAAGGCGTATATATACAAGTTGGAGCGACCTCAAAACTTACTCCTAGCAAAAAGTTTTTAAAGAAGATAACTGGTTTAAAATTTTCATATAAATTATTGTCAATAAATGTAAAGGGTAAAAAAATTACAAAGATTTTAGTAGGTCCTTTTAAAAATCGTGATTTGGCTAGGAAAAATCTTGCTAAAGTAAAAAAAACTCTAAATAAAAATGCCTTTTTATACATAATGAAATAGAGGTTAATTCTTTGTATTATAAAACCATCTTATTTGATCAATTAACTCCTATTACGATATTTAGGAAATTGCAAAATTTTTTCAAAGACGAATTATCTTTTCTGTTTGAAAGTGCTATAAATAGTGAGGAAGGCAATTATAGTTTTCTTTTTATCGGGGCTAGAGAACAGATTATTCATAAAAATATGAAAAGTTTTTATATTGATGAAAACGAAGTAGAAAAAAAAGTAGATGATAACCCATTTGATTTTTTAAAAAAAGATATAAAGATATTGATGTCGATATATACAAAAAGATATCGAATGATTTAAATATTGGATTTATTGATGGTTTTGTAGGGTATATTGGATATGATTGCGTAAAAACATTTGAACCGGTTTTGCAAAAGCATATGAATCATCTTGAAAGCGAAATTGACATACCAGATTTGCATTTAATTCGTCCAAAATTAATTTGTGCATTTTCTCATAAATCCAACACTTTAACCCTGCTCTCATTTTTACCCAAATATGGTTCAAAATTAGATGAAATTATATTTTTTCTAAAAGAACCTCACTTTGACATACCTATAGTAAAAAGTGATTTTAGCAAAAGCCATGATAAATTTGCTTTTTCTAAAGATCAATTTTTTGAGATGGTGAAAAAATCAAAAGAGATGATAAGAAGTGGTGATGTATTTCAAATTGTAATGTCAAATAGATTTACAAAATATACGAAGATAGATAGGCTAAGTTTTTATAGAGTTTTGCGAAACAAAAATCCATCTCCCTACATGTACAATCTTAATTATGGAAACTTCTCTATCATAGGAAGCTCTCCCGAGGTGATGGTTGGATTAAAAAATGGACATATTATTTTAAGACCAATAGCAGGAACAAGAAAAAGAGGCAAAGATTTTGATCAAGATTTGGAACTTGAACAAGAACTTTTAAATGATGAAAAAGAAAGAGCTGAACACTTAATGCTTATAGATTTAGGAAGAAATGATGTTGGAAAAGTGGCACAAGTTGGAAGTGTTAGAGTTAAAGAAATGATGCGAGTTGAAAGATATTCACATGTAATGCACTTAGTAACTGATATTGGGGCAACACTCGATAAAAAATATGATATGTTTGACCTTTTTGCCGCCACTTTTACAGCTGGAACAATGACAGGAACCCCAAAAATAAGAGCGATGGAGCTTATCAGCGAATTTGAAGGATTAAAAAGAAGTTTTTATAGTGGAGCTGTTGGATATTTTGGATTTGATGGCAATATGGATAGTGCGATTCTAATAAGAACAGCTTACTTAGACGATGAAAAGATAATTTTTCAAGCAGGAGCTGGCATAGTCGCTGATAGTACACCTGAATATGAGTATCAAGAAGTAGCAAATAAACTAGCCGCTATGACTAGCTCACTAGATGATTTAAAGAAGTAAAAAATCAAGCTTTTTACAATATTTGGCAATCCTGTGACACACTCCATTTCCCCATTACTTCACAACAATGCCATAAAAAACCTGAAATTAGATGCTTGTTATGACAGAACTTTTCTTGAAAATGGTAATGATATAATTCATAAATTCGATAATCTAAAATTAGATGGTGCAAATGTGACTGTACCACACAAGGAAAATGCTTATTTGTTATGTGATAAGGCTAGAGGAATTTCTAAAGATATCGGAGCTGTTAATACTCTAGTAAAAGAAAATAAAAAAATTATAGGCTACAATACAGATGCTCCAGGATTTTTAGAATCAATAAAATCTTTTAGAGATATTAAAAGTGCATTGATTTTAGGAGCAGGAGGAACCGCAAAAGCCATAGCTTTCATTTTAAGAAAAAATGGAATTGCCCCTACCATATTAAATAGATCTAGCAAAAGATTAATTTTTTTCAAAGAAAACAACTTTCAATCTTTTGCTTGGGATAACTTTATACTAGACAAATATGATTTAATCATAAATACTACATCAGCTGGCTTAAAAGATGAAAATTTTCCACTTGAAGAAAATTTATTAAATAGCTTAATGCAAAATTCAAATTATGCTTTCGATGTTGTCTACGGAAAGGCTACTCCATTTATGAAGTTAGCACAAAAAAATAAACTCCAAAGCAAAGATGGTTCGCAAATGCTTATCTTTCAAGCAGTGATTGCTTTTAATCTTTTTTATCAAAACAAGTTTATACCAAAAATAATAGAACGGTATATGAGAGAAGCTTCATTTTTATAGTAAATTCAGTACTTTTACAATACAATATCTGAAAATTAATCTTAAAGGAAAAATATGAAATATATGTTTAAGCTGATACTAATTATTAGCACGATTTTATTGTTTGCTGACAGCTCTTTTGCTTCAAGCAAAAGAGTTCACTGGAGAATGGCTCTGAGTTGGCCAAGTACGCTTACACCTCTTGCAAACCCACCAATAAAACTAGCAAAATTAGTTAAAAAGATGACTAATGGTAAATTTGTCATCAAAGTTGAAGGTGCCGAAAAAACAAAATCTGCTCTTGGAGTATTTGACATGGTTAAAGGTGGCGCATACCAAATGGATCATACCGGTTCATATTATTACATAGGAAAAGATCCAAATACTGTATGGTTTACTACTGTTCCATGGGGAATGACAAAAGCTGAGCAAGATGCATGGTATTATTATGGAAACGGTATGAAATATATGGAAAAAGTATATGGCAAATATGGCATGCTTGCATTCCCTGGAGGCAATACAGGCGTTCAGATGGGCGGTTGGTTTAAAAAAGAAATTAACACTGTTAATGATCTTAAAGGTCTCAAGATGAGAATACCGGGATTTGCGGGTAAAGTTATGGCTCGCCTTGGTGTTAATGTTGTAAATATTCCCGGAGGAGAACTATATACTTCACTTGACCGTGGCACCATAGATGCACTTGAGTGGGTTGGACCTGGTATGGATATTAAAATGGGCTTTTATAAAGTTGCACCATATTACTATACAGGATGGCATGAACCTGCAAGTGAGATGACATTTCTTATAAACAAAAAAGCATATAATAAACTTCCAAAGAACTATCAAGTTATATTAAAAACTGCTATGAGAGCAGTAAGTGCGGACATGTTTATGGAAAATTTTGCTGATAGCGCAACTGCTTGGGCAAAAATTAAAAAAGAGTATCCTGGTATCAAAGTTGAAACTTTTCCAAAACCAGTTCTTAAAGCTATGAAAAAAGCAACTGATGAAGTTATGCAAAGTTATGCGTCCAAAAATCCACTTTTTAAAGAGATATGGAATGACCAAAAAGCTTTTATGGCAAAAGCTAGAAAATGGTCTTATATGTCAAGATACTACTACCTACAAGCTTCAAAAGAAGTACAATAATTTTTGGGGCGGAGTCTGCCTTCGCCCAAAATCTCTTAGAAAGATAGAAAATGCTAATAAAAATAGAAAAAAAATTTAATAAATTTATGGATTATATGGGAAATGTACTCATAATAGTACTACTGTTGATGATACTTAATGTTTTTTATGATGTTGTTATGCGATATGCTTTTCATGATAGCTCTATTGCTATGCAAGAGATGGAGTGGCACCTATTTGCCGTATTGATACTTTTTGGAACATCATATTCACTAAAAGAAAATGCCCATGTAAGAGTGGATTTTTTATATGAAAAATTTAGTGAAAAAACTAAAGCAATAATCAACATAATCGGAACTCTGTTATTTTTACTTCCTTTTACCGCCCTTATCATATACGGATCATATGATTTTGTGATGGATTCGTATAGTGTAAATGAAACTTCCGGAGATCCCGGAGGACTTAAATACCTATGGATAATAAAAGCAGCTATTCCTGTATCTTTCACAATATTATTTTTAGAAGGTTTAAATTATATACTTAAAAATATAAATATATACAGAGGCATAGAAAAAGCCAAAAAAGTTGACCCTCAAGGAGCATTGTCTTGATAGGTCTTATCATGTTTTTAGCGGCTCTTATATTACTTGTTGTTGGATATCCCGTTGCTTTTACTTTTGGTGCGGTTTCGATGTGTTTTGGAGCACTTTCAGCTTTTTTTGAAGTCATACCTGATGGTGGAACGATGCATGAGTTTATGGATGAATTTTTACAGATGTTTTCCATGATGCCTTTTAGAATTTTCTCAATTATGACGAATAAAATATTAATGGCAGTACCACTATTTATATTTATGGGTATTATTTTACAAAAATCTGAACTTGCCACAAGACTTCTGGAATCTATGGGCGTTTTATTTGGAAGAATCAGGGGAGGACTAGCAGTAAGCACTATCCTTATAGGAGCTCTTCTTGCAGCATCAACTGGAGTTGTAGGTGCAAGTGTTGTGGCTATGGGAGTTATATCACTTCCTGTTATGTTAAAATACGGGTACTCAAAAAAGCTGAGTACGGGTACAATTTGTGCGGCAGGAACTCTAGGTCAGATTATACCTCCTTCCATCGTTCTTATCGTTTTAGGAGATGTTTTTCAACTTCCTGTCGGAGATCTGTTTAAATTTGCATTCTTTCCGGGACTTATGCTAGTTGCTTCATATATAGTTTATATATTGATTATTGCATTTTTAGACAAAGATGCCGCACCTGCTATTGAATTGGATTTAACTATCACCAAAAGACAAAATATCATAAAAGCACTAATTGCTATCATCCCTCCTCTTGTTTTGATTATACTTGTTTTGGGTTCTATCTTTGCCGGGATCGCCACGCCTACAGAATCAGCTTCAGTTGGCTCAGTAGGAGCTATATTGCTTGCTTGGGGATACAAACAATTAAACATAAAGATGATTAAAGAAGCATCTATTGAAACAATAAAAATAACAGCTATGGTTTTTGCAATTTTAATAGGTGCTACTGCATTTTCTATGGTTTTCGTGTATAGTGGTGCTGATGATTTAACTGCAAATTTTATGACCCATCTCCCAGGAGAAAAATGGGGATTTTTAGCTCTATCCATGCTAGCAGTTATGTTTTTGGGATTTTTTATAGATTTTATTGAAATCTCATATATTGTTTTACCTATCATTCTTCCTATCGCCCATACAATTGGACTAGATCCATTATGGTTTGCTATTCTTATGGCTCTCAATCTGCAAACATCGTTCCTAACTCCTCCTTTTGGTTTTTCACTTTTTTATTTAAAAGGTGTTGCACCACCGAGCATACAAACGACGGACATCTACAAAGGCGTTGTGCCTTTTATCATCATACAAGTGTTAGTATTGCTGTCTGTTATAATATTTCCGCACTTTTACGGGTTCAAGTAACACCTTTTTTAGGAAAGAAAAGATAAAATTAGATATCTAAAAAAGAAAGTAAAATATGAAAACACTAGCAATTATAGGCAAACCTAATGTTGGGAAAAGTTCTTTGTTTAATAGAATCGCAAAACAAAGAATTGCAATAACATCTGATTTTAGCGGAACTACAAGAGATGTCAAGGAAAAGATTGTAGAAATCTCCGAAAAACCTTGCAAAATACTAGACACCGGTGGATTAGATGATTCCAATGAGCTTTTTCAAAATGTAAAAATACAATCTTTAAAAGCCGGAAAAATTGCAGATATAATTGTAATGATGGTTGATGGGAAAATGCTACCTAGTGATGAAGATAAAAAAATATTTTATTCACTTCAGTCTCAAAATAAACCAATAGCCTTGGTTATCAATAAAATAGACAATGACAAAGAGATGGAGCGAGCTTGGGAATTTGAAGAATTCGGCGCCCAAAATGTTTTTCCAATATCTGTTTCACATAATCGAGGTGTTACAAATCTTTTAAATTGGATATCATCATATCTCCCTGAAAACAAATCGGAATTAGCAATAGAAGATTTAGAAATTGACGAAGATAATTTTGATTTAGAAGATTTTGAGGAAATAAAAATTGAACCTGAGGCTCAAGAAGAGACAAACGAAATAAATGTGGCAATTATTGGCAGAGTAAATGTCGGCAAAAGTTCTCTTTTAAACTCTTTAGTAGGCGAAGAGAGAGCCGTAGTCAGTTCAGTAGCCGGCACAACTATTGATCCAGTAGATGAAAGTATCACATATAAAAACAAGGTTATCAACTTTGTTGATACAGCAGGCGTGCGAAAACGAAGTAAAATTGAGGGTATTGAAAAATATGCTCTTATGCGTACAAATGCGATGCTTGAAAATGCAGACATTGCACTTTTAGTCTTGGACTCTAGTGAACCATTTAAAGAATTAGATGAGAGAATAGCAAATTTGGCAGACAAAAACTCTCTTGGTGTAATTATAGTTTTAAACAAATGGGATATCAGACTTGAGAGTTATAAAGAAAGTATTGACGAGATAAAAGACAGATTTAAATTTTTAGCTTTCGCACCAATCATAACTGTTTCAGCACTTTCACAACAGAGAGTTTTTAAGATAAAAGATTTGATTTTGAGCGTATATGAAAATTACAAAAGAAGAATCCCCACTTCTAAACTTAATGAATTGATTAAAAAAGCGACCATAAGGCACCAATTGCCGGCTGATAAAACAAAAAGAGTAAAAATATATTTTGCAACCCAGTATGATATAAAACCGCCTAAAATAGCTTTAATCATGAACAGACCAAAGGCACTGCATTTTAGTTACAAAAGATATCTCATAAACAAGTTAAGAGAGACATTTGATTTAGAAGGAACACCTGTTCTTATGTATCCAAGAGCAAAAGGAGAAAAAGATGAGAACACGGATGTCTAAAAATATAGTATTAATTGGTTTTATGGGTGTTGGCAAAGGCACGATAGCAAGAGAAATGAGTAAGCAAAGTGAACTTTATTCGCTAGATTGTGATGATTTAATAGAGAGTTTGGAAAACAGAAAAATAAGAAGGATTTTTGAAGAAGACGGAGAAGAATATTTTAGACAATTAGAGCAAAAAACAGCAAAATGGCTAGAAAAAAATGTTAAAAATACTATTATTTCTACCGGTGGCGGTTTTTATAAAGTAAAAAATCTTAAAAAAATAGGCACTATTGTCTATCTTCAATCAACTTTTGATGCAATTTTAGAGAGAATCTTAAGTCATCCAAACTCAAAACGAAAACTCGAAAAAAGACCACTTTTGAAAGATTTGAAAAAAGCAAAGTCTCTATTTGAAAAACGCATAAAATCTTATGAAAAATGTGCATATATCGTGATAAGCACGAAAGATAAAAGCCCAAAAGAGATTGCAAAAGAGATACTAGTCCTCTTTCGCATCTTTAGTAAGCAAGTATGAGAAGATTGAAAAAAAAATCAAACCTAATGCAATTAATGATAAAATTTTAAACGAGACAGCATCCATATTTTTTCCTTTTGAGAATTATACTAAATAAAGACAAAAAGAGATATTAAATATGTTTTTGATATAATCTCTAAAAAATTATGAAACCACTGCAGAGTAACAATACCTAAGATATGGTATAAAAAGTGGTCTCATTACATAGGGATTTTAATGAGAGTTTTGACAGGACTTCAACCTTCAGGTGCCTTACATGTAGGCAATTATTTTGGCTCTATTAGACAAATGAAACAGTTACAAGACAATAGTGATCTTTTTATATTTATAGCAAATTATCATGCTTTAACTTCTTTAAGAGACGGCAAAGCTCTTAAGACAAATACTCTTGATGCTGCTATTAATTTTCTCTCTTTGGGGATTGATCCAAACAAGAGTACCTTTTGGCTTCAATCAGATGTCAAGGAAGTTTTGGAATTATACTGGATACTTTCGTCATATACGCCTATGGGTCTGCTAGAGAGGGCTCACAGCTACAAAGATAAGGTAGCTAAAGGCATAACTGCAAATCATGCCCTCTTCTCCTATCCGGTTCTTATGGCTGCTGATATATTGCTATATGATTCACAAGTAGTGCCAGTTGGAAAAGACCAAATCCAGCATGTTGAAATAACAAGAGATATAGCTATCAAATTTAATAATGAATTTGGCGATGTATTAACAATTCCAGAGTTTAAAGTAGATGAAATCGTAGCAACAGTTCCCGGAATTGATGGTGCAAAGATGAGTAAAAGCTATGGAAATACCATATATATATTTTGTACAGAAAAACAACTAAAAAAGACTACAGGTAAAATAGTAACAGATTCAACTCCACTAGAAAATCCAAAAGATTACTCTACATGTAACATTTTCGCACTAGCAAAATTGTTTTTAGATGAAAGCGGTCAAGATGAGCTAAAAGAGAGGTATAAAAAAGGCGGTGAAGGCTATGGACACTTTAAAATATATCTCAAAGAGCTGATTTGGGATTATTTTGAACCTGCTCGACTCAAAAGAGAGTATTATCTCGCCCATAATGATGAAGTAAGAGATATATTGAATGAGGGGGCAAAAAAAGCAAGGGCTATTGCTGCTAAAAAAATAGAAATTATAAAAGATAAAGTTGGAATATTATAAAAATGTTAGATATTAAATTAATACAAAATGATTTTGAAAATGTTTGCGAAAAACTACGAAAGAAAAAAGTTGATGAAGTTGTCATAGAAAACCTCTGTGAAGTTTCTCTTAAATTAAAAAACAAAAGAGCCTTGCTTGAGCCCTTGCAAGCTGAACAAAATGCCAATAGTAAACTTTTTGGTGTATGGGCAAAAGAGGGGAAAGATATAAATGAACTAAAAGTAAAATTAAGTCTAAACAAAGAAAAAATTTCAACTTTAAGTAAAGACGTGAAAGAGTTAGAAAATAGTTTATCAAATCTTGCTTTAACTGTGCCAAACCTTCCTGATGATATTGTGCCGTGCGGTAAAGATGAAAATGACAATATTGAAATCAAAAAGGTATTGACACCACCTAATTTTGATTTCAAACCAAAAGAACATTGGGAAATATCAGAAAATTGGATAGATTTTGAAAGAGGCGTAAAACTCTCAAAAAGTAGGTTTTCAGTTCTTAAAAATGAAGCGGCCAAACTTGAACGAGCTTTGATAAATTATATGTTAGATTTCAATACTAAAAGAGGTTTTCATGAAGTGGCTGTGCCATACATCGTAAATCGAGAAACACTAACAGGGACGGGTCAACTTCCAAAATTTGAAGATGACCTTTTTAAGATTGAGGGAGAAGAACTCTTTTTGATACCTACTGCCGAAGTTCCCGTAACCAATCTTTTTAGAGATGAGATTATCCCTTCTGCTGATTTACCAATAAAAATGACTTCTTATACAGCTTGTTTTAGAAAAGAGGCAGGAAGTGCAGGAAGAGATACAAGAGGCATGATAAGACAGCATCAATTTGACAAAGTAGAACTTGTTTGCATCACAAAACCTGAAGATAGTGATAAAATATTTGATGAGATGGTAAAGTGTGCTAGTGATCTCTTGACATCACTTGGTTTAGCTCATAGACATCTGATGCTTTGCGGTGGTGATCTTGGTTTCGGTGCTTCAAAAACAATCGACTTGGAAGTTTGGTTTCCCGGACAAAATAGATATAGAGAAATAAGCTCAATCTCCAATACAAGAGATTTTCAGGCAAGACGAGCTAAAATAAGATACAAAGATGGTAAAAAGAACAAACTTGTAAATACGCTAAACGGCTCTTCTCTTGCAGTGGGCAGAACCATGATAGCTATTATGGAAAATTATCAGAAAAGTGATGGAAGTATCGAAATACCAGAAGTTTTAAAAAGCTATATGTAAAGGTAACCAATGGCAGATGATGAAGTAGTAATTCTTGAAGCAGAAGATGATATTGCACCTCTTGAAAAAAAAGAATCTAAAAAATCTTCTGAAGAAAAAGAGACAAAAAAACCAATATTTAAAAATAAAAAAATCTTAATATTGGCCTCTTCTGCCCTAATTTTATTTATCATAATTTTTCTTATTGTGGTGATAATCATAAAAAATAAAAAACCTCCAAAAATTACAGATATAGACACTAAAACAATAGTAAAAAAACTGGTAAACAAAGAAAGAAATAATCAGTTTTCACCTTCTTATATTGACAATATGATAAAAAAAGCAAATCTCTTGTACGAGAAAGGAGAAAAGAAAAGCGCACTAAAAATATATAAACAAATAGCCACTTACAATGAAGCACTCTCTTCTTATAATATTGGTGTAGCTAAAATGAAAGAAAAAAATTATAAAGACGCAATAGTTGCATTTAAAAAAGCTATTTTAAATAAAGAGCAAAAGTGTATAAGTTCGATAAATGCTGCTGTTTGTGCTCTTTATTTAAAAAAACCTAAACTATTTAAATATTATATAGACTTAGCTTACGCATATCTTCCTGATGAATCAAACTCTCCTTTATATTCATATCAAATGAGTCTAATAAATTACTATAGAAATTTTTACTATGAAGCACTCTCATCTTTGGAACATCCTAGCAGTAAATTTTATATAAGCAAACAAAATTATCTTGCCTCAAAAATTCTTTCTCTTGTCGGAAATAATCAAAAAGCAATTGATATGCTTTTAAATATAAATTCAAAAACCACAAATTTGCCTCTAGGATTGCTATATGCTCGTATTGGAGAATTTTCCATAGCAAAAAAACTTCTTTTAAAAGCCCTAGCCAACACGAATGAACCCGTCAAAGTTAAAATGGCTCTTGCTCTCGTGGAAAACAAACTTGGTAATCTAAAAAGTAGTGCAGTGCTTATGGATGATGCCATAAGGCTAAATGAAAAAAAAGCAAAAAATTCATATCCGATAAATGTTATTTTAAAACCATCTATTTTTGATGTGAATTTAGCACAAAAAGATTTTGCAAAAGAACTATTTTTTAATGATAAAAACACATATTCACTTCTATTTTACTTTTCACCATATAAAATTTTTGATGCGGCCCAGAGTATAGAATATATACGAAAAGGAAGTATGAATATTTTTTTAAACCAGCTAGCTCCCGCACTTTCATATTTAAAAGCAAGTTCAGCTATCTCTAAAATAAATATCTCTATGGGAAAAGGTATCAAAAAAGCACTTTCCAATCATATACTGCAAGCAAATATGATTTTTAAATCACTGATAAGTTCTTATCCTCAACACTCTATTTTACACTATAATCTAGCTCTCACTTATGCCCAACTCGGAGATTATTTACAGGCATATAGACACTTTTCTACTAGTTACCACCTAGACAATTCAAATTACCTAAGTGGTGTGTATGCCGTATTTAGTGGAAAATTAATTCATAAAAATATCACAAAACTCAGCGAAGATGTAAAAGCAAGCATAAATTTGGATAAAAACCTCCCTAGCTCCAATATTTATATGGCGCTGTTAAATCTTAGTGAAAATAACCAATTTTCACTCTCAAGATGGATTGAAAATGATAAAAAAGAGGACCCTTTGCACATAGCGTTTGATATAATTATTTCTCAAAAAATATCCAATCAAAAATATTATAGACAATATGCGCAAAAATTAAAAATATTACTCCCAAAAGATTTATTAAGTAATATAATATACTTTGACATGAATCATAGTGAAAAAAATATTAAAGAGTATGCAAAAGAATTTCAAATAGAATTTAAAAAAAATCAATTAGATTTTAGTAGTTTTTATTTTGGTCCGAAAATTGTTAAAACCCAATACATTAAACTACTTCAAATATCTGGATTGCTTTTTCATCAAAGAGACATATTGAAGGCAAAGTTACCCCTTGAAAGAGATGACCCAACGGCATTAACATATACTCTTGCATATCTTGATATATTTACTCATAACTTTGAAGAATCTTATGTCCTTTATAATAAACTCATAGACGAGTATAAACACAAGGATAGTAATACGATATTTTTAGCCTCAGTTGCATCAATTGGAGCAAAACATATCGAAAATGCCATAGCTTTACTTGAGCTTTCAAAATTAATAGATCCTAAAAATATGGATAGTAGATATGCGCTTGGTCTTGTGTATCAGGAAATAAAAAATTTCAAAGGGGCATCCATACAATATACAAAGATAGGAGATTCCGGCTTCAAATCAAAATTTTTTAGCTTTAAAATAAATAAAATGAAGAAGCTATCGGACAAATATAAAATTCGCCCGATAAAATAGTAAATTTCTACTTTTTCATAGATAAATAACTATTTAATGCACCAATATAAGCTTTAGCCGTCGCTAGCATTGTATCGACGCTTAAACCATGACCCATAACAGCTGTTTTGTCCTCTGCAAACACTACTTTAACGACAACTTTAGCAAGCGCATCTTTTCCCTGCGTAACTGAATCAACCTTATACTCTTTTAACTTTCCATTTACATTGCAAATTCTATCTATAACTTTAAATATAGCATCCATTGTACCATTTCCAATGGCAGCATCGGTTTTTTGCTCACCATCATATGAAATTGTAACCGCAGCACTTGGTAGTCCTCCGGGATTGCAATCTGAAAGTTGTAAAGTGATTAATTTATAAAACTCTTTTATTTTTATAATCTCTTCTGCTACCAAAGCTCTTATATCATCATCAAAAATCTCTTTTTTTGCATCAGCTAAAAATTTAAATCTATTGAAGGCTTCATTCATTTCTTCGTCTTTTAAGTTAAAACCTAAAGCAGATAATTTATCTTTAAAGGCATGCCTTCCTGAATGTTTTCCCAGAACTATGGAATTTTTATCAAGTCCTATATCTTTTGCACTCATTATCTCATAAGTTTGTGCATTTTTCAAAACGCCATCTTGGTGAATTCCACTCTCATGTGCAAAGGCATTTTTACCTACTATTGCTTTATTTGGTTGAGTCTCTATGCCTGTTATGGATGAAACCAATCTGCTTGTTGAATATATCTCTTTTATATTTATATTTGTGTAATACTCACTAAAAATATCTCTTCTAGTGTGCAAAATCATAGCTATCTCTTCAAGAGCAGCATTTCCTGCTCTCTCGCCCAAACCATTAATTGTGCACTCTACTTGTCTTGCCCCATTTTGAATACAGGCAATTGAGCTAGCTGTCGCCAAACCTAAGTCATTGTGATTATGAACCGAAATTATTGCTCTATCGCCAATAAAATCGTATAAAGATTTTATAATTTTCCCCATTTCGCTTGGCATTCTATATCCTACGGTATCTGGTATATTGATAGTCTTTGCTCCGACTTGTACTACCGCATCAAGTATCTCTTTTAAAAAAACCAAATCACTTCTTCCTGCGTCTTCACAACTAAATTCAACATCATCACAGAAAGTTTTAGCATATTGCACTGCATGGACTGCTTTTTGAATCACTTTTTCTGGAGACATTTTTAACTTATACTCCATATGAATTGGACTTGTTGCTATAAAAGTATGAATTCTTTTTCTATTGGCTTTTTGTATAGATTCACCCGCTATTTTTATATCGCTATCTAATGCTCTTGAAAGAGAGCATACAGTAGAGTTTTTAACCTGCTCACTAATTCTCGAAATCGCATCTGCATCACCTGGGCTTGCAGCTGCAAAACCAGCTTCTATGACATCCACTCCTAATTTTTCCAACTGCAAGGCTATTTGTATTTTTTCTTCCGTGTTCATGGAAGCTCCAGGGCTTTGTTCGCCATCTCTTAATGTAGTATCAAATATTATTATATTATTTTTCATGTAGATTTCCTTATATATTTTGTGTTTAAAAAGTTAATTGTTTATTAGAGAGAGAGTAAGTTTTACAGGAGAGAGTTTTTGGTTTCTATTTTGGGTAAAAATTTGATTGATTTTGCTATGCCGATATCGACGCTATTCATGACTTCTCCTTCTTGTATTTGCAATATTATACTAGCTTTTTCTGTATTTTGCAATCGAAAAATTATAAATTGCTCTAATTAGTCCATAAAACAGATAAATTGTTATAATTATTGTGATACTTTCAACAGGATATATATATGTTATCGAAAATACCATTATCAGATAAATAAGAACTTTTAAAATATTTTGTTTTTCCAAATCAATCTTTTTAAAACTCGGATATCTTATATTGCTCACCATTAAAAAAGATAAAACTGCGATTCCTAATATAATCAAAAAATCAAAATCTCTAAAAAAAAGATATTTTTCATGCATCATAATCCACATAGCCAGCACCACAGCAGCGGTTGGTATTGGAACTCCGATAAAAACTGATGGTTCACTAACTCCTACCATTATATTAAATCTAGCCAGCCTAATCGCCCCAAATACTACGAACATAGCAGTAAGTAATGAGCCGACCTTGCCGTAATGAATACCGACACTATAATAAAAAAGCATAGCAGGTGCCACACCAAAAGCAACAATATCAGCCAAAGAATCAAATTCAGCTCCAAACTTACTTGTAGTTTTCGTAAGTCTCGCTACCCTGCCGTCAAGTCCGTCAAAAACTAAAGAAATCAATATAAAGATTGCTGCTTTTTCAAAATCCCCTTTTACGGAAGATAAAATACTAATCACTCCAGTAAAAGCACTAGCTGCTGTAAAAAGATTTGGTATTATGTATATAAGTTGCGATTTATTATTGTTTTTCATCTTTTATACTATCATATGAAAAGTAACCAAGAACACTCTCTCCTGCTCTAACTTCATCACCTATACTTACTTTAATTCTAACATCAATTGGCAAAAGCAATTCTACATTCCCATCAAGTAAAAGACCAAATCTTTGTGCAAACTTCAAAGGCCCTATACTTTTAAAAAGTTCTATACTTCTACTAAAAAATCCTGCTCTAACAATCATCAGAACAGATTTTGAATTGGATTTTAATGTGATAATTGCTCTTTGACCTAGTTTTTTTGACAATTCATCTTTAATATTAAGAAAAAAACCATGTATTCTTTTTGTGTTTGATATAGTAGAAGATATTGGTGATCTAAGCAATGAAGCATTAAACAAAGATTTTCTAATTTCTAGTTTTAAAAATTCCCTACCATCTTGAAGAATTATTTTAGAAATATCTAAAATATTACCATCAGCCGGCGCTAATAATGCCATCTTGTCATCTTCAGACGGAATTCTTTCCGGATTTCTAAAAACAAACACAACACCAAAAAATAGAAATAAAAATACCCATGGTAAAAATTCAAAATACCAAGATACAAGAAATAAAAGCAAAAACAATGCCACATATTTCCAGCCCTCTTTTGCAATAAGTTGGGTAGTAGTATGTGACCGAATCATCAGTTAATCCTCTTTTTCATCTTTTATTTCACTTTCTATTTCGCTTCCTTCATAATGCATTAGGCTAGGCATATCTTTTTCTTTTTCAAAAGTGGATATGATTTCTCGAAGCTTGCTTCCATCAAGAGTTTCAAATTCTCTCAATTCAGCAACTACCCGCTCAATACATTCTCTATATGTTTCCAAGCGTTCTTTTACTATCGCATATCTTT
Source organism: Campylobacterales bacterium (assembly GCA_024280575.1). GTDB lineage: Bacteria > Campylobacterota > Campylobacteria > Campylobacterales > Sulfurospirillaceae > JAADIZ01. The sequence continues at coordinate 14,286 of JAJRPV010000068.1, read as the reverse complement.
CATTTAGTAAAGATATAACATAGCTATCCAGATTTTCCGCCATTTTTTCGCTATATTCTTTTGAGCTACCACCTGTTAAAAAAGTGTTTCTCTGTTTTTCTAAGACCATCAATCCTGCCACATCACTCATGCCATATATGCCAACCATTGACTTGACAATATCTGTGGCTCTTTCCAAATCATTTCCAGCTCCAGTCGAGATTTCTCCTAAAAATACCTCTTCAGCACCTCGACCACCTAATAACACATCTATCTCTGCAATCAACTCATGTCTTTGCATTAAAAATTCATTTTCTTCGGGAGTATTTAAGGTATAGCCGAGTGCTGCTAATCCCCTTGGTATAATAGAGACTTTCGATACACTTTTAGCTCCTTTTGTAGTCTCAGCTATAAGCGCATGTCCGCTTTCATGATATGCCACGATTTTTTTCTCTTTTGGATTAATTCTTCTACTTTTTTTCTCTAATCCGGCAATAGCCCGTTCAACTGCCTCAACCATATCTTTTTGTTCAACATACTCTTTACTTTTTCTACCGGCGAGCAGTGCTGCCTCATTTATAATGTTTGCCAAATCTGCTCCTGCAAGTCCAGCCGTAAGTCTTGCCACTTCTTTTAAATCTATATCTTTTGCAAGTTTTATGTCTGTTATATGAACCTTTAAAATATCAATTCTGCCTTGGAAGTCCGGCTTATCAACAAGTACCTGTCTGTCAAATCTTCCTGGTCTCAAAAGTGCAGCGTCCAATACTTCCGGTCTGTTTGTTGCGGCAAGAACGATTACGGGGGATTTATCCGAACTAAATCCATCCATCTCTGCTAGTAGTTGATTAAGCGTCTGCTCTCTCTCATCGTTTCCACCCATTTGACCATTTGCCGCACGGCTTTTTCCAATAGCATCTATCTCATCTATAAATACGATAGCCGGTGCCTCTTTTTTGGCATTTTCAAACAAATCTCTGACCCGGCTTGCTCCAACTCCAACGAACATCTCTATAAAAGAAGATCCTGAAACTGAAAAGAATGGCACATCTGCTTCACCCGCAACTGCTTTTGCAAGAAGAGTTTTACCAGTGCCCGGAGGACCTACAAGCAATACGCCTTTTGGTATTTTTGCACCAAGGCTTATATATCTGTCAGGGTGCTTCAAGAAGTCAACTATCTCCTTAACCTCTTCTTTTGCCTCTTGAACACCTGCAACATCATCAAATTTTACATTTGGTTTTTCAGAGTTTACAAGTTTCTTACTGCTTCCCATTCCGAGGATTCCACCGCCCATATTTTTTTGCATTCTGTTTGCCAAAAGCATCCAAATACCAAAAAATATAAAGATAGGAAGCACCCATGAAAAAAGTATTTCTGAAAAGATATTTGTTTCATTGTAGCCACCATAAGGAATCTTTTTGGCTTCAAGTTGTGCTATAAGATTATTGTCTCCAGCTACTTTTTTTATGATATAAATATCTTTTGTTCCGCCTTTTTGAATATAGGCTCTTATGGTAGTCTGACCAATCGCCACATAAGAAAGCTTTCCTTCTTTTACCAAATTTTTAAATTGAAAATAGTTTATATTTTTAGTCACCGAATTTGCAGATGGATTCATAGAATTACTCATCATACCGTCATCAGGTGTTATAAAATTTTTAAATACTACGATTATTACGATTGAAAATATCGCAAAAACTATTAAAGGATTTTGATTAAAAAAGTTATTGTTTCCTTTTTTATTCGAATCATTTTTATTATTATTATTCAATGCCATTTATTGCCTTTTAAAAACCAATGTAAACCATTCGTTTTTTTTATATTTTTTTATTAATTTCATTGTAGAAAACTTTTTTTCTACTTTATCAACATATTTTTCTAATATACCGGATAAAATTAAATATCCATCTTTTTTAACGCTTATTTTTAAATCATTGCTTAACCTAACTAAAATATCTGCTATGATATTAGCCACGACTACGCCATATTCTTTATCTCGTTTTGAAACAGAACCTATACAAGAATTATGATACTTCACACCATTTAACTCAAAATTATCTTTTGCACTTTTCACTGCCAACTCATCCGTATCACAAATATCAACAACCGCTCCAAGCTTGGCTGCTACAATACCCAAAATACCACTGCCACATCCGACATCTAAAAGAGTATCATCCTTTTTATATAGTTTTGTAGCTGTAAAATACACCCGTAAGTGCTTTCGTGATGACCTGAACCAAATGCAAGAGCCGGATTTATGATGATATTTTTCTTGCTCTTTTCCTCTTTTTCCCAATCAGGTCTTATATAAAAATCTCCCACACAAACCGGCTGGATGGAATCTTGATATTTTTTTATCCAATCTTCATTTTTTTTGATTTGCAATTTAGTCTCTACATGTACGGCTTTTTTCAAAAACAAGGAGAGTTTTTTTGAGTATTCCTTGAGAGCAAAAGTGAGTAAAGCCAAATCATCTTCACTTCTGACTATGATACTGTTTTCTTTTTCTTCAAGAGCATCGAATCCTAAATCAAATACAAAATCTACGAAAAGATTATGGGCATAATTTGGCGTAATACAAAGCTCATTATAAGTTTTGTGCATATGCTAACCTAAAACATCCTCTAGTTTTTCTTTTAAAACTTGGGGAGTAAAAGGTTTCACTATATAGTTGTTTACGCCGGCTTTTAAAGCAGTTATCACTTCAGTTTTGCCACCTTCAGTGGTTACCATTATGATTGGCAAATCTTCATATTTGTCTTCTGCTCTAACTTTTTTGACAAGCTCTAGTCCATTCATCTCAGGCATATTCCAATCAGTAATAAGCATTTCTATATCACTGTTTTCTTTCATAACCTGCCAAGCCGCAAGACCATGTTCTGCTTCGAGAACATCTTTATAGCCCAATCTTGCCAATGTATTTTTTATAATTCTTCGCATTGTTGAGCTATCATCTACTACTAGCAATTTCAAAAATTATCCTTTATTATTTTTAGCATATATTTTAGCTTATTTTACTTTGAAGTTAGTTGAAAGGCTTTTTTTAAATCAATTTTTCCTTCATAAAAAGCTTTACCGACTATGACTCCCGAAACTTCATTTGTCGCTAGTAATTTACTGATATCATCTATACCTTTTACACCACCACTTGCTATGGTATCTAATGATGAAGCTCTAGCAATCTCCAATGTAAAATCTACATTTACGCCACTAAGCATACCGTCTTTTCCGACATCAGTGCATATTATAGCTTCAACTCCTGCATTTGCAAATTGTTTAGCCAAATCAGTTGCCCTCATTTGAGATTTTTCAGCCCAACCTTCGACCGCTACAAATCCGTCTATCGCATCAATTCCAACTATTATTCTGTACTTTTGACACATTTTTTTCACAAAATCTGGGTTTTTCAGAGCAATTGAACCCAAGATTACTCTGTCTATCCCCAAATCTATATATCTTTTTATGGTGTCTTCATCTCTTATGCCTCCACCTAACTCAAGCTTAAGATTGCAATTTTTTCTTATTTTTTTAATTTGTTCGAGGTTTTTTGGCTCTCCGGCAAAAGCACCATTTAAATCTACCAAATGAAGCCAAGATGATCCCATATCTTCAAAACTTTTAGCCTCAATCCATGGCTCACTTGAGTAAATTTTAGCACTTTGCATCAAACCTTTTGTCAGTCTGACAGCCTGTCCGTCTTTTAAATCAATCGCGGGTAAAATATCCAATTTGTACACCTTTTTATTTATTTTTATATTTTCAAGCTTTTGCGTGAGGCTCAGACCAAAGGGAGGATTTGCCCTCTAAGTAAGAGCTTGAAAATATAAAAATAGTTATAACTCTATAAAATTTTTTAGTATCTTCAGTCCGTTATCGTGGGATTTTTCTGGGTGAGGTTGAAAACCAAATATATTATCTTTTTGCACAACACTTGGAAATTCATATCCGTAAGTTGTTTTTCCTACTATGTAACAATCGCTACATGTAGCGTGAAAACTATGCACAAAATATAGATATGTTTCGTCACTTACACCTTTTAAAAGAGGCGATTGCTTTTGTATAAAAATCTCATTCCAGCCCATATGCGGAACTTTTAATCTGGTTTTAAATTTTCGTTTATCAAACTCCACAACCTCTCCGGGAATCAAGCCAAGTCCTTTTGTTTCTCCAAATTCATAACTCTTATCAAAAAGAAGTTGCATGCCCAAACAAATACCAAGAAGCGGTTTGTCTGAAGCGCTAAAATCCAAAACTGCTTCTTTCATACCTGTTGCTTCCAAGCTCTTCATCGCATCCCCAAAAGCTCCATCTCCCGGCAAGATTATCTTATCGTACTCTCTTAATCTTTTGGCATCTTTTACTATATCAACTTTTTTTCCAATTTTCTCAAAAGCATTATAAACACTTCTGAGATTCCCCATATTGTAATCAACTATACCTATCACTTAGAAAGACTTTCTTTTGCATTTTGGATAAGAGTATTTATCTTTTGCTCATACTCTTTTGCTTTGTTTTCATCAGTGGATTCAAATCTTGTCACTAGAACGGGCGTAGTATTGCTAGCTCGCACCAATCCCCAACCATCATCAAATATAATTCTAACTCCATCTACATCTATAATCTCTTTGATATGAGGGAAGTCGCTTGGTGGATTTTTTAACAACTCTTTTACTTTTTCTACGAGTGGAAATTTTTCATTCTCATTTGTTTTAACTTTTATCTCTTCAGTCGAATACACCACAGGAAGAGCATCTATCCTTTTATCCACATCCAGTCCGTTTTTGATTAACTCTATCATTCTAAGAGTCGCGTACAAGGCGTCATCATAACCAAAATATCTGTCATTAAAAAAGAGATGTCCGCTCACTTCTGCTGCAAAATCGGCATTTAATTCGGCAATTTTTACTTTTAGGTTGCTGTGCCCTGTTTTATACATAACAGCCGTTCCGTAAGAGTTGATGATATCGTACATGATTTGTGAACATTTGACTTCGCCTATGACTACAGGATTTTTCATACCTTCAGAATACAAAATAGCCATGATATCGCCTTTGACATTGTATTTCTTAGTCAAAAAAGCCAATCTGTCAGCATCTCCGTCATAAGCAAATCCGTACTTATAATCACCTTTTAATTCTCTTTTTATATCTATCAAATTTTCTTCCACAGTCGGATCAGGATGATGGTTAGGAAATGTTCCATCAGGCTTGGCAAAAAGAGCTTCATAATCAAATCCCAATCTGTCAAAAATATCCAATATGACAGTTCCCGCCACACCATTGCCACAGTCTATGACAAATTTATCGCTAAAACCTTTCAAGTGGTTAAATTCTTTTACCATAAAATCTATATATCTGCTTTTTACATCTATTTGCTTACATGTAGTGTCATCTTCTATCTTTAAATCTATGTTATTTAAAATTTCATCACCCAGTGCATAGATATCTTTACCAAAAAACGGCTTTTTATCCATAGTAATTTTAAAACCGTTATATTCGCTTGGATTGTGCGAGCCTGTTATCATAACACTTGCATTTGTGCGCATACCGTCCCACTCTTCAAAATTTGAAAAATAATTTACCGGAGTTGCCACTAAACCCATATTTAAAACCGTACATCCGGCTTTGTTAAATCCGCTGATAAGATAATCACAAAGCACGGGGGAATGACTTCTAGCATCATAGCCGATAGAGACGATACCACCTAGTTTTTTTACTTGAAGACCTAGAAAATAGCCTATGAGTTTTGTTGTTTGCTCATTTAGTTCTTTTTCATAAATACCGCGTATGTCGTACTCTCTAAAGATTGATTTCATTTTCAATTGCCTTTTTAAATGTATTTGCATAAGATTTTTTATCGTCTAATTTTGTGCTCATTATATCTAGTGCTCTCTTAAAATCCTCTCTAATCATATGTCCTTTTAAAACTTCATATCTTAAAAACAGCCAATAGGTATTTAAAACATCACTTTCACAATACTCTTTTATCTTCTTTATCTCGTCATCATAAAAAAGTTCAAACACCTGATCACCATGCACATCATATTTTCCCGGTGCTCCAATCAATGAGCAAATAACATCAAGTTTAATACCTCTGCTAGCGCCAAATTCTGATATATGATCCATTAAATCCACATGAAACTTATCTGAAAATCTATAACGATAATTATCCCATTTACTCTTGCCTAGTTCTCTGTTTTCAACTTCAAAATAAGCGCTACATGTATGACCGTATTTCATGGCTCTTATCATCAAAAGAGGCATGTCGAAACTTCGTCCGTTGAAACTGATAAGTTTTGGATTGTATTTGTCTAAAAAGGCTAAAAAGTTTTTTATCATCTCAGATTCATTTTCGCCGTCAATTGAGCTGACTTTATTAAAAAAACCAAACTCATCGGCAATCACCGCACTGATACAAACTATCTTATGGTAAGGAAGTGGCAAAAAAGAGCTACCGTTTTTAGCCTCCTGTTCGCCCATAGCAATATTTGAAACCTCGATATCACCACCTTCTACATGTAGGGTTTTTCGAATCAAATCCGCATCCGGAACAGTCTCTATATCGAACACACAAATCATATTTTCTCCATCTTGTTATTAGATAAATTTTTTCTTTGAATCTACAAATTTTGTAATCAAATATAATACTATAAGAGAAATTAAAAATACTATAAAAACACTGGAAATAAAATAAACCAATAAAAACAAAACTACATTTACCATCATCGCAAAAATCGTAACTTTTTTGTGACTCCAGCCACTTTGTGACAGTCTTTGGTATGCATGCTTTTTATGAGCTACACTTAATTTTTCACCACCTAGTTTTCTTCGCACCAGAGTCAAAGTGGCATCAAACCAAAAGACTCCGAAAAACACTATCCATATCCACAAATTTGATGGTTTTTGATTTGCATAGTAGATAGTAAATATTGCAACATTATACCCCAAAAGCGTACTTCCGACATCTCCCATAAATATCTTTGCATTTCCAAAGTTCCAGCACAAAAAACCCAAAACTGCAACAGCCAATACGATAAAATGACTGCCGCCAAACAGTATAAATCCGGCAAGTGACAAGAAAATAACTTCACTGCCTACATAACCGTTGATTCCGTCTATAAAATTCGTAAGATTAATATACCACAACACCATAAGAAGCGCAAAGAGGTTAGTCGCGACTGGATTGGTAATATTATATATGCCTACATCTAGACTGTTCAACCCACCAATAAAATATAGCCCAATAATAGATACTGCAGCATATATTCCCATCCTGGTAGAAGCTTGTAGCTCAAACATATCATCAAAAAAACCTACGATAGAGATAACAAATCCACTAAGCAATGCATAAAACAATGGGCTATCTATTTGATTATTTAAATAAAGGTACACCAAACCCAAAAACCAGGTAATCACTATGGCAATTCCACCGCCATGCGGTGTTGGTACCGTATGGCTACTTCGTTCATTTACCTCAGCCACAAAGGATTTTTTTATCGCATAATTTTTTATAAAATATGTTAGTGTAAATGATATCATAAAAAGTAGTATATATATCAAATCTTTTTTTCCTTTTACCATCTTTTTCTAATATTTTCACTGTTGTCATACTATTTGCGACACTATTTGACTGTTACAAATGGATTTAAAACTTATATATCCAATTTATATCCCAAATGATTTAACATACTATTTAGCGTGACTATCGAAACCTCAGCCACTCTTCCATTTTCTAGTTTAGGAAGAGTGGCTCTTGAGATATTTGACATTTTGGCAAAATATAAAATTTTCCACTATCAGAAATTTTTTATAATGACCATTTGGCATTAAAAAATGTAACTTTTACACCATCTAGCAATAAATCTACCTATTCAACTGTCTGATTAAGTATCTCTTTATTTTCAAACTGTTTGATATATTCAAAAATTTTTTGCTTGTCAAAGCTATTATCGTAAGTAAAAAAATCGGGATATTCACTTTTCCTATGACACAGATAAAGTGCCAAAACTGAACCACCGACCAGAACATATTTGTCAAGGAAATCACACCCATCTATCATCTTTAGTAGCAGTTTCTTCGTGTTAGGAAGCAAGCATTTTAAATTTTTCAAATCGTGCATTTTCAACCTCCTTAAAATAACTAGCTTCTACATTCATACCTAAAAAAACTCTAGCAATCATAAAATTTAGCTTTATAAATCTCTTATCACTTTTTAGCTTTTCTTCCCATACATGCTTCATTACTCTTTTTCCAAACAGTTTAAAACCTTGCCCAATATCTTCGAAATCACCATATTTTAACAGATACTCTATAAACAATGCTTCAGTCTCTTTCTCATACTTTATACTCTTATCATAACTCCAAAATATTACTTTATCTCTTAGTTTATTAAACAGTGATACTTTTTGCCTGTAATTTTTTAGTATTTTGGAAATACTCACATACGATAAGCTCAAATAATTGGCAATATCTTTTTGGGTATATCCATCTTTTGCAGCTTCGAACACTGCTTGCTGTCTGTCATAAAGCTCAAAATATTCTTCTAATTTTTTCTTTGGTTTTAGCACCTTTTTATCATCTTGGTCTAACTTTTTACTCAAAAATTCATCAAGTTTTTGTGTATCGTCATCATCAAACTCTTTATTTAAATCAATCTTTTTAATCAATTCAAAATTTAACATTGAAAATTTAAAATTATCACTAGACATAGCCCACTTATAATCACCGGTCTCTTTTGTGATCTTTGCTTTTATGGGATTTTTTTCTATATATCTAACTAAAGTTTCAAGATATCTCTCGTCCCAAACAAACCAAGACTTAAACCTTCCTTGCCAAAGAGGTCCTATTCTTTTGTATCTGTTGTTAAAATATATGCTATATCTTGAATTTATCTTTTGCATCAAAGTTGAGAGGTTTCCTATTGTAGTTTTTAAAAGCAGATGATAGTGGTTGTTCATCAAACAAAATGAATATATCTCAAATTCATACTCATCACTTGTTTCTTGAGTAATTTCTAAAAATCTTAAAAAATCATCCATGTCACAGAAAATATTACTCTTAGCAACGCCACGATTGATTATATGATAAAAACCCACCGCATTCACTCTTAATTTTCTTGACATATGCTACTCTTTTTGTTTTAATTATAGTAAAATTAAGTTAAAAAGTAAAGCTCTGACACTGTTGTCTACCAATGTCTAATCTACCAACATAGTTTTTATTGTATTTTTTATAATTTTTATCTGTTTTTTAGTAAGTTTTATATTTGTTTTACTCATGACTCTTTGAATCGAGATAGTCCTTATTTGCTCTAATACCACATAACTATCATTTTTTATTTTAACTCTTGTTGGATAGTTCTTGTTTGCTGATGTCATTGGCGCTACTATGATATTTAAAAAGTTCATTTCATTTGGAGATATTATCAAGCATGGTCTTGTCTTGTATGTTTCTGAACCAATCGTAGGATTTAAATTTACTATTACGATTTCATATTGGTTATATTGCATCCCAATCCTCTATATCCAGTCTATCATCTATAAGTAAATCATTTTTACTATTTTTAAACTTATCAGCCCAACCCTCTCTAGGATTTTTTATCACATCAAGTATGATTCTGTTATCCTCGACTTTTAAATCAAAAGCATCAAAATCATCTAAATCCTTTAATACTGCCGATGGTATCCTAATACCCCTACTCGTACCAATATCTATAAGTGAGATTTGCATTTTAAATCCTTTTTTATAATTATAATATAATTATGTTTTTATGTCAAATATCAGATCTCAAATCTTTATTAGTTAAAAGTAAACCTCCGACCCGCCACTTTTTATATAAAAGTAAACCTCCGACCCGCCACTTTTTATAATTCCAACTTTAGCTTATTGTTGCTATAATTGTGAACTAAAGATTGTATAATACTTTGATATGAAATACCTATATCTTTAGCTCTTTGCTTAATATAGTCTAAATCTGATCGTTTAATATTTATGCTAATTTGCTTCTTTTCATTTAAATAATCCAATGTATCTTTTGCTATCTCTTTTAGATGCTCATTGTCAAAAGGAACACTTTTTATATTGCTATTTTCTATCTCATTTAGTAGCTCTAACTCTTCATTTGTATATTTCATCTTTTATCCTAATATTTTTTATTCAATTTTCTACTTGGAATTATATTTTTCAAAAAAATATTATCGCCATCTTGAACATAAGGAATATAATGTATATAGCCACCTAATCTAACTACAAAAATGTATTGATTAGGATATTTCTGACTATTTGGATGTTTAAAGTTATCAATTATGCCATTACGACTAATCTCTTCCAAGACATCTTGGAAACTAAACCCTCTTTGAGCCTTTAAAATAGCATTTTTATCCTCTGACCATCTATACACTATAAACCTTTTTAATATATGAGATAATTATATCATAATGTATTATCAAAATCAACTATCTTAATCAATTCAAAATTCAACATCGAAAATTCAGCATTTACCCCACTACTCATTAAAAAGTAAAGCTCTGTCTGGCTATTTTATATTTTCAATACCAATTTTTGCTTAAATAATTAGGTTTTAAAGTCAGTTTTTGATACAATACAAGATAGAAAAGTATTGACAAGGAATTTTATGTTAAATGAGTTAAAAGAGTATCAAAGACAACTTTTTAAAAAAGTAAATAATACTTACAATAGGTATTTTTACAGTCTTAATTTAGACAAAAAATTAGTAGGAATTGTTGGTGCAAGAGGTATTGGTAAAACTACTTTTTTGATTCATTATTTAAAAAATCTAGATCTTCCTTTTAGTAAGAAACTTTACATTAGTGCTGATATTATTACTATTCCATCCCTTTATGAAGTAGCAGTTGCTTTTTCAAAAGAAGAAGGAGAGGTGCTTATAATCGATGAGATACATAAATATAAAAATTTTGAGTATGAATTAAAAAAGATTTATGACATTTTAGATTTAAAAGTCATCTTCTGCGGAAGTTCGGCTCTAAAAATAGACAATGCAAAAGCAGATTTGAGTCGAAGGGCTATAATTTACGAAGTTGAAGGAATGAGTTTTAGAGAATTTGTTGAGATGAGCAAAGATATAAACTTGCCAACATATAAACTTGAAGATATTTTAAAAAATCATGAAGATATAGCCTATGAATTGTTAGAAAAGTTTAACTTAACACTTCTATTTAGAGAGTACCTAAAAAGTGGATATTATCCATTTTGTTTTGAAGATAAAGATGACTATCTTATAAAACTAAATGAGACAATCAATACTGTTATAGAGGTAGATATCCCATCAATCTTTCCAATAGAATACGATAGCATTCAAAATCTAAAAAAACTTATTAGGCTTATATGCGAATCAGTCCCTTATACTCCAAATATGAAAGAACTTATGGGCAAAATGGATATGAAAGATAATTATAAAAGTCTATATAGATTTTTGGAGTATCTAAATAGAGCCAAAATCTTATATCTTTTAAGAGCCAAAACAAAAGGTGATAATATTTTTAGTAAACCTGATAAAATATATTTAAACAATACAAATCTACACCACTCCTACTGCAATACCCAAACTATTGGCACAGTCCGAGAGGTATTTTTTGCAAGTATGTTAAAAGTTTCTCACAATATCCAAGTAGCGAAACAAGGAGATTTTTTAGTTAATGAAAAATATATTTTCGAGATAGGTGGCAAAAACAAAAGATTTAACCAAATAAAAGATTTACCTAACTCTTATGTCGTAGCAGATGATATTGAAATAGGCTTTGGCAACAAAATCCCTCTTTGGTTATTTGGATTTTTGTATTAAATTATTTTGGTTAAAAGTAAAGCTTTGACCCGCTATACCCAAAAAGGGTTTGAGGCTTTGATATCAAGTTCATATCCTAAATGATTAAGAATACTATTTAAAGTTACTATAGATACCTCTGCAATCCTTCCATTTTCAAGTTTTGAAAGCGTTGCACGAGATATATTTACCATTTTTGCAAGTTCCTCTTGTGTTATATTTTTCTCTTTGCGAATTTTTTTTATACTACTTCCAAGCTCTAACAAGTTCAAGTGGTAACTCCTTATAACTTTTTTCATCAAGAGATAAAGCAAATGTATCACACATTCTATTGCCTATAATTTTAAAATTTGGATTATTTTTAATATAATCTTGTATCTCATCTATTGTCTCTTTTAGTGCATTGATGCAAATACTATAAATCTCTATAACCTCTTTTTTTGTAAGCAGGCAATTCTTAACGCCAAAATCTACCAACTCCTTTTTCCCAAACCACAACTTTTTACCCAGACACATCAAAGCTGGTTTATCTTTAAAAATATATACTGTTGTATTTACTACATCATAAGCAGGAGCAAGAGAGATATGTGAAAAATCTTTAGCAAATAAAAGCCCAAAATTTTTTAGATGCGCATCGCCATTTTTTAGCAGATAGTTCATCACTATCATCTTAAAAAACTCTCTTAAAGCCTCTTTTTTATTTGAGCAAAATTGATAGATAACCTTTGCTATCTGTTCATAACTGCCACTATATTTTTGATCTCTATTCTTATCCATCAAAGAGAGCATCTCTTCAAATCCCAAAACTTCACTTTTTTGAAAAACAAAATTTTCAACAAGCAAAAAATTTTTATTGTCAGAGAGTTTGATTTGTGGTATCTTTATACCAGCCCTTTTACAGGCATTGAGACAAAAATACTCATTTTCAGCAAGATTTGGAAACTCCTCTCCCCATGTTTTGATGATATACTCTTTTATATACAATGTCTCTTTGTCTCTTAAGAGTGCTACCGTTTTTGGCTGAACCCCACTGATGGCATTTTTATCTAAAAATATTTTAATAAGTTTAGAAAATGTATCACCACTATCATTTTGCAAAATATTATCAATATCTAAAAAATTAAAATCAAGCTTTTTAAATACGCTTTCATATCGTAACCTTGAAGTGATATTTGAAGCAAGTTTAGAAAAAATTAAATAATCATCTATATACCCATGCTCTTTAGTCAATAAATTTTTAAATATTTCATAAAGATAGCCTTCTGGTAAAAACATCTCAAAAAATGGTGGAAATCTATACTCATAAGTGTAAAATCGCTTTGTATTTGGCAAAGATAGCGAGATAGACTCTTTAATATCTCTTGTTTTATATTCTATCAAATATCTTTTATCATCTTGAATAAAAGAGGCTATATTTTTATCATCAAGATATATATTTATCATTTTAAATGCCTATTATGTATAAGTTGATTTACATTATAGCTAGATAAACTATATTTGTAAAGCAACTTATATATTTTTTATTATGATTCTCCTCGTATCATCAACCCTATCCCATCTTCCACAGAATACGGAAGCGATGGCTTGTTTTTGCCAAAAAGTCTTTTCAGCGTATCCTTATTATCAACCTCTAAACTTCCATAAAGCCGCTTATGAAAAGAGGGCTTAATCACCCTCAATAAACTCTCAAAAAACGGCACCCGCACAAGATAAACTTTTTTTCCTAAATTCTCAGCGATAAGCTCTATAAGCCTAGTAGTACTAAGCGGTTCATCATCACTCATTAAAAATACACCGCTCTTTCTTCTCTCTATGATAGCATCCATAAAAAAACATAAATTACCAACATAAATCATACTCCGTCTGTTCTCAATCCCCCCAAAAGGCAGCACAGGCACTTTACTAACTAAATTTATAAGATTTTTAATATTAGCTTTCACCCCATACCCATAAACAATAGGCGTTCTTATGATGGAAACCACAAAATCATCATCTTCAAGTTTTAAAAGCTCCTGTTCTGCTTTTAATTTACTCTTGCCATATTCATCTTGAGGGTTACATGTACTATATTCTGTATAACAAACATCACTCTCTTCTCCATACACTTTCACACTGCTCATAAACACAAACTGTTTCACACCAGATACTTTTGCTTTTTTTGCCAAATCCAAAGTTTGCGTAACATTTATCTTCTCATACTCCTCTTTACTGGCACCACCCATCTGGTGCACCAAAGCGGACAAATGTACAACAACATCAACACCCTTTACATATAAAGCTTCAAAACTATCGTTTAAAAAAGAAAATGTTTGAATATTATACTTTTTGGCATAGTTGCCTATGAAATAGTTGCCGACAAACCCACTTGCACCTGTTAGTAAAAGCTTTTTCAATAGTGAAACCTACATGATACAATACCGATGCTCTCTTCATTTACTTCATAGACTAATCTATGTTCATCGGTAATTCTTCTCGACCAAAAACCTCGCAATTCGTGTTTCAATC
>JAJRPV010000067.1 GCA_024280575.1 Campylobacterales bacterium | reverse complement strand
TTGTCCAGTAGCTTTATTGCTGCCTTCAGTTTATCTGCGAAATTATTATTAGGATACGCATCTTCTCCCAAATCCGGTATTATAGATGTTTTTACCTCTTCTATAAAACTTGCCAATTCTCCCCTTAAGGCAAAAGCATCCTTAATTTTACCTTCCTTGTTGTAGCTTTGGGCTAGATTGTCCATCTCTTTGCTAAAAGCCGGATCATTATCGCGATAACCATCAACTTCTCTCTCGGCATGCGTATAATAATACCAATCTCTTGAATATCTCTCATAAGGATTATTAAAATCTTCATCCACTCCTACAGGCTTGAGATAGCCTGGAAGAGGCATTTTGCCTTCCAAATAAAATATCGAATCTCCTTCCATCGTAACAAAAGGCATCAATGTATTTTCATTTACTATGTTATTTTCCTTCAATATTTGTGCTATATTGGTTATTATACCGCCACCGTCATCATCAAATGATCCTTTTTGATTTTGGGCAACACATACACCATGAGCTTTGTTTCCCTCATCTTCCCTTACCTGAGAATAACAACATCTAAATATAGTCATATCACCGGCTGCCATAAGAGTCTCCATATGTGTACCTCCAGCCTCTTGCCAACAACCATTGGTTGTTTTGGTTATACCTCTAAAATAATCATAATAGCTGTTTTGTGATTTTTTTTCGATTTCATCTATATTTGTCAGATTTCCACCTAATTGACTTGGACCACCATAACAAAAAATAATAATTGTTTGTGCTTTGTTGCTTCCATATACATTGGCTGAAAAATTTATTTTACTTACATCAAGTATGGTTCCGTAACAAAAATTAGGAACCAAAGCATATGAACTTGTTAATAATGTTAATTTTATAAAATCTCTTCGTTTCATTTTACTGTACCTCTCTCATGCTATATGTAATATCAAGTCTGGAGATATAATCCAATACTGTTCGCGCAATATTGCGTTTATTATTCTCTCTATAAGTGGCCTGTTTTTGAGGATCAGCATTTGTCGCGAACATATCAAATTCATATATAAATACATCTTTATTATTTTTATTTTCAATCATATGATTTTTAAACATCAACTGCTCAGATGGTGTAGCTACTCTAGCTATGGTTGATTTAAACAAATAATTCACAAAGTTTTCAAGGCTTAGAACATCATCATTCTCATCATATATAAATTTATCAAAACTAATATAACTATCAACCCAACCATAGTGTGCCCAAGAATTGTGATCATCTATATATTTTGGATCTGCTCTTTTCATTAAAACATACTCTCTGATATACTTGTGATAATAAGCAAAAGACAGTGTGTCAAGCGGGACTCTCTCGAGTTTTCCAAGTTTGTATTTCATGCTTGCTTGATGCATTTTCTCCAAATAGGACTTAAGGTCGTAAAAAGTATTTCTTCGGTGCAAATAACTCATCTTTTTTGCCAATGAATAAAATTCTTCTTCGGCACTCTTTGGTCTATTGTTATGCAAAAGATACTCTTTTGAAAATATAATCTGCAATAATATATCTTGCCAAGTTTCAGGATTGCTAGAAACTATCACCGAAGCAATACTGTTTTTTTCTGCTGTACTTTTCTCGGGGAAGAAAAAATCCACCAATCTATTCGTTACGCCTCTGATAAACTTATCAGATTTTACAAGCCCACGGTAAAAATCGTCTCCATTATATATAGTTGTGCCAAACAGCTGAAGAGGAGTAGTATTTTTATTTAGACCGACTTCCAAAGTATCGTTATCTGTATTTAGTTTCCAATTTTGCAAAGCCTTTCCTGCTATTGGGACATGGCTGTCATCGGTATCTTGTAGAAAAATTTCCATCATCTCTCTTCCGTTGTCTTCAGGGCTTCTAAAGCGTCTCTAGTTGTCTTCACTCATCATATGTACATATGTTATAAAGCGTATCCCGGCCTCCTGATCCAAAAGGTTCACTATGCGATTATATACTCCGGATATATTTGGTGCATGCGTCGATGACAATTCATAAGCAGGAGAGAACATAATAGTTTGCGTTAATATATAGGCTGTCCAATTATTTAAAAAGTATTTATCCAACTTTTTCATAGCATAAAATCTTGTCAAAATAGTAATAGCCTGTGGCTCATAATATGAACTTTCAAATTGGCGAAATTCTTTATCATCTAAAATATAACTTTCCAGCCATCCTTTGTCTGTGGTATCTTTGCTTAATTCATCATGCAATGCGTCAATAAAATCACCATTAGAAATCTTCTCATTAAGTATTTCTAAAGGATAACCAAAAAATAGCGTAGTTAATAATTTATTTGCTACTTGAAGTTTATTTTTATCATTTAGTGCATTAAATTCATCATTATTTAATTGAGCAAGTCTGTATTGTGAAGGCGTCTTGTTTTTGTAAAAAAATGTAAGTCCTTTGTAATTTAACTGGTAGTTTGAATTTTGAGCCTGCACACTTTTTACAGCACTTACGCTACCGCCACTACCGCCTCCTCCTCCGCAAGCCGTAAAAGTAATTAAAATCAAGCTTGATAATAGTAATATCTTAATATTCCGCATTCAAATCCTTTAAAAAATAGTAAAAAAGACTTAAATAGAGCGGTAATTGAAAGGTGAGAAATAAAGAAGCTTTCTGCAACCTGGCAATCTTTTTCTATAAAAGACCCATAGCTTTCCGTCCTTGCTTCGCAACAAGTTTGGCACCTGTTTTAGTGTATAATAATTTAACTTATTTTCAACTTAGGGACAAAATCCACATCCATTTAAATTTCTGTTCATCCAAACAAAATAATTATATTTAAAGCTGAAATTAATTTCTATGATTTTTTTTGTTAGATTTATAATATTAATATTAAGTAAACAAAATAATTATAGTTTCTTAACATACAAAAAGCACTATATGGATAATCTTACATAAAGTAAATTTTAATGGGGCAAGTATGTTAAATTTTTTGATTTTACTTATAGCATTATCGCTATTTCTGGTCTTGATTAGGTTTTTAAGAGGTCCTACCCTTGCAGACAGGGTTGTAGCTTTTGATTCAATGAGCATAATTACTACTTCGTTGCTTGTAGTCTTATCCTTTTATTTTCATAAAAGTTTGTACCTTGATGTTGCATTTGTTTTTGGTTTAATTGGATTTGTGGGCACTGTTGTATTCGCAAAATTCTTGGATAAGGAGCTATGATGCTGGTCTTTTTAGGATATATTTTGGGTTTTTTGGGAGTGGCTCTGTTTTTCATAAGCGGATTAGGCTTGTTGCGTATGCCAGATACTCTGACAAGGATGCAAGCAGCCACAAAAGCTTCTACACTGGGTTCTCTTTTGGTTATCCTGGCTATCGCTTGTTTTGAACCTGATTGGACATTTAAGCTTATAGTATTGGCTGTGTTTATTTTAATCACAAATCCTATATCTTCGTCACTACTTGCTATGACGACATATAAAAGATTTTACAAACATATTTATAATACAAGTGGGGCAGATGCCTTAAAAGGAGAGGATAAATGATAGGTTTACTTATTTTATTTACTTTTTTAGCAATTATTACTGTTGCCCTTGGTGCAATACTAAGTAAAGATATCACTCAATCCGTGATGCTCTTTATGGGTGTGGGACTTGGTAGCGTTGTTCTTTTTTTTATATTTCAAGCTCCAGATGTTGCTCTTACTGAAGCGGTTATTGGTACGGGTTTAAGTACTGCTGTATTTTTACTTGGAATTATGCATACATCACAAGAGGAGATGGAATCATGAATTTAAAAAAAGTTTTACCACTTAAACACATATTGTTATCTATCTTGTCTTCGGCACTACTGTTATCGGTTCTTGGGCTTTTGATGCAAGTCAAAACCAATCTATATAAAAATGTTGGGGATATATTTCTAAATCTAAATATGCAAACAGCGACAGCAAATGCCGTAACCTCTGTTGTTACATTCTTCAGGGGTATAGATACGGTGGGTGAAGTTACTGTCTTGTTTTTAGCAACTTCCGGCATAGCTTTAATGCTTTCAGATACGCAAAGAACTTGCGAGAAGGTTGTCAAACAAGAAAGTTTTATTTTAAATGTCGGCAGTCGTTTGTTGCTTAGCGTAATTGTACTTTTTGGTGTTTATATCATCATCCATGGTCACTTAAGTCCTGGTGGTGGTTTCCAAGGCGGTGTTGTGATTGCCACTGCATTTTTGTTGCTCTTTTTGGCTAATCCAAATATGAGCCTGAGCCACAGTATCCTAACTTTGGGAGAATCACTAAGCGGTGTAGCTTATGTTTTGGTGGCACTGATTGGCTTGTTTAAAATGAATATTTTACTTGGTAACTTCTTACCTCACCCAATCGGCGAGATAGGAGAGTTGGTAAGTGGTGGTATTATACCTGTCATTTACATACTCGTAGGTATAAAGGTTGGAAGCGAGATGAGTGTTATCGTTGAGTATTTTTCCAAAGAAGATTATTACAAAGAGGTGTGCGATGCTTGAGTTTTTTAATTCCACACAAACAATTCATACGATTATTATAATCGGTTCAATGTGTCTGTTTTTCATAGGATTCTACGGAATAGCCACTCAAAAAAATCTAGTCAAAGTTTTAGTATCTTTTGACATTATGGAATCAGCTCTTTTTCTATTTTTCATAGGACTACACTATCAAGTAGGTTTAGTAGCTCCGATAGTTGATAGCAACTTAAAAACATTTACAAATATGGTTGACCCTGTTCCACAAGCAATGATTTTAACAACTATCGTAATCGGACTGGCGGTTTTGGCACTTGGATTATCATTTGGTATTGAGTATTATAAACTCACCGGAAGAAATGATATATCCAAAATGAATGAGTTGAGGGATTGATATGAGTTTGGGTTATTATTTTTTATTACCGGTAATTTTTTCATTTCTTACTCCTTATTTTAAGAAACTTGGTTCTTTCACACTCAGAGGAAGCACAATTCTTTTAATGCTTATACTATTTTTGCAAACATTGGCTTATACCGGCGTAACGCTTCCTCAAATTTCAGAATTTTCGCTGAAACCGCCTCTAGGTATCGCTTTTATATTAGATGGATATTCGCTTTTGTTTTTATTGATTTTTACTTTTTCTGCACTTATCGTATCTTTTTATATGGTTTGGTTTTTTAAAGCCAATAAAGGAAGAGACGAAGCTAGATTTTATGTATTTTTCAATATGTTAATAGCAGGAAGTATTGGAATGATACTTAGTTGCGATATATTTAATCTATACATTTTCTTTGAAATCACAGGTATTTGCTCATACGCACTCTCCGCCTACAACAAAGATAAACTAGGGCTTGAATCAGGCATAAAATACCTCATCATAGGCTTAATCGCTTCTATTTTTATAGTTTTTGCGATAATGCTCATATACCTACAAATAGGAACAGTAAATCTAGGTCTGATAGCCCAAAGATTTGGTCAGATAGATCCAAAAATATCTGTTCTTATAGTCTTAATGTTATTTATAGGATTTGGAACAAAAGCAGAACTTTTTCCGATGAACTTTTGGGCTCCGGATATTTATCAAGGAAGCATGGCCAGTGTAAATGGGCTTTTTAGCTCGGTTGTGGCAAAAGCTTATCTTTTTGTATTTTTTCATCTATTTTATCTGTTTGGATTAAATTCAAAATATATGCTTTTTGTTATGGTTATAGGCGCAATAACCTTTTTGGTTTCAGAATTCACCGCATTAAATCAAACAAATATAAAAAGACTTTTTGCCTACTCTACACTTGGTCAACTTGGCATATTGTTTATGGCACTATCGACAAACTCCAGTGCTACGGTTTCAGGCGCACTTTTTCACTTAACAAGTCATTCAATTTCCAAGTTACTCATATTTTTAGCTCTTGGCATTTTAATTCATAAATTTAAAAGTGCAAAGATAGATATTTTAGGAAATTTCAAATCAGGATTTTTAACTATTGTACTAGCTATTGGTTTTCTTTCGATTTTAGGAATTCCTCCTTTTAGTGGATTTGTCGGTAAAATCCTTATACTAAAAGGTTTTGCTTTAACTCAAAATTATGCAGCGATTGCATTTATCCTTCTAGTTTCTATTGTTGAAGCAGTTTACTTTTTCAGACTAACTGCTATGATGCTTGATAAAAAAAGAACAAAGATAAGCGTACCAATCGGTTTTGCAAACTATGTAGTGTTATCTGTTTTAGCAGTATTGATAGTTCTTTTTGGCGTCTATCCATCACTTTTAACCCACTATACTGATTTGGCCACAAATGCTCTGTTGCATCCGACTAATTATCTAAATTACGCACTAGGAGTGGGACTATGAATTCAATATTTTTATTATTAAACTTGCTTCCTATACTGTTTTTATATCAGTTTGAAGGAGCTCTACATGTAAGCTTACCACTCACAAATGAATTCACGCTGAGTTTGATTCAAACCCCTCTTGGTTCGTTCTTTGCATATTTGAGTTTGATATCATTTCTTTTGGTAACCATCGCACAAAAGAGCAAAAAATTATCTTTTAGTTATTATGCATTGCAATTCCTACTCTCTTTGGCAATGCTAGCGATAGTGCTTGCAGGTGATTTTATCACATTTTTTATCGGCTGGGAGATTATGACTTGGAGCAGTTATTTTATAATCTCGAAATCAAACAATATGAACATCAAATCACTGCAAAAATATATACTGTTTTCACTAGCTTCTGCTTTTTCTTTAATAGCAGGAATTGTGATAGCTTACTCTTTTGCAAATTCGTTTGATTTTGTCGCTATATCAAATTCATTTGAATCTATGCCGTTTAATATAAAAGTCGCACTCATCGTACTATTTTCACTTAGTTTTTTCACAAAAGCCGGTGTGATTGGATTGCACTATTGGGTAGTTGATACATATTCTAAAGCACCTGACCTTTTCAGCTCAATCCTTTCAGCCGTGATGTCAAAAATGGGTATATACGGACTGTTTTTAATTTATGGAAACATCATAGGATATCACGAGCTAAAAATAATGTTTGGCACGATGCTAAACGGCACGGACTTTGGTTATGTTCTGGCTTGGATTGGTGTTGCCACTTCAATAATAGCCACATTTAAAGCCATAACTCAAGATGAGGTAAAAAAGCTTCTTGCCTACTCTTCAATCGCTCAACTTGGCTACATAGTTGCCGTCATTGGTTTTGGAACATCTTATGGAGTTGCGGGAGCCATGTATCACACTTTAATTCACACTATTATCAAATTGCTTCTGTTTATAAATGTGGCAGCTATCGTAGCCCAAACAGGTAAAAATAAATTTAGTGAATTAGGCGGTTTGATTTACAGAACTCCTGTTTCATTTGTAATGCTTTTAATTGGCATCATTGGTCTTGCCGGTATGCCTCCACTTGGCGGTTTTGCTTCAAAGTTTATGATGTATAATGCTGCAATTGATACAAAATTTGCCCTTATCCTTATAGGTATGCTTTTCTCGGGTGCTGCTTCATTTTTATATTGTTATAAACTTGTGTATGGCATCTATCTTGGTCATCCAACTTCAAAAAGTCTGGAAAGCACAAAAGAAGTATCAATTCACTATTTGATTCCTCAAATTATACTGGCCTTACTTCTTGTTTTAACCGGAGCATTTCCTGGGGCATTTATAAAAGTAATCAATCCTATACTAAAAGAATTTTCACTTTCAACTATTGGGTATGATGGATTAGGCGTTATGCAAAGTGCAGTTGGCAATTTTAACGGATTTTTCATCATAAGTGCTTTTGTGGTGATCTTTTTACTGATACTTCTTTTGATTTGGAGAATAAAATCAAAAGCCAAAAATAATTTAAACAGATTTGATATAAGTTACTGTGGTGAAGTTCCTACGGCAGATACATCACTACACTACGGATACGGTTTTGGTACAGAATTGTATAGGATAAAGTTTGTAAATGCGATTTTAAAGAGAAGTTCATCTCATTTTTATGAATCCCTGGCAACGCAAACCAAAAAAACTTCTGAACTTTTCAGTAGGATGTATTATGGCAATATTCACAATACGATGATTATAATCTTGCTCTTCTTTAGTGCACTATTTTTTCTAGGAGTTAACTAATGGTATTTCAAATTATTTTACTTATCATGCTTGCATATGTAGTCGGTTTTATATACTTTGGTTTATACAGAAACATAACTGCTAGAATTCAAGGTAGATATAGACCTACTGTTTATCAATCATTTTATGACAGCATTAAACTCTTTTCCAAAAAACAATCAGTCAGTTATGGCTGGATGTTTTATCTTGGACCTATTATTATGGCAACAGGTGCTGTTTTAACACTTATATTGGTGCCTGTTTTCAGCGATAGTGATTTCTTAAGAAGTGTTACTAGCCAGGGAAATCTTTTTGTATTGCTATACCTTATGGTTTTAGGACCGTTAGGAAATGCGCTGGCAGTTGGAACTGGAGGAAATCCTTTTGGTGTGATGGGCGTAGTAAGAGGGCTTACAAGGCTCATTGGATTAGAATTGCCATTTTACATAGCAGTAGTTGGTTTAATTATCGCTGCAAACAGTAGTGACATAGTTCACATCATAGATATGCAAAAAATTGGCGGTTTAAATATCATCAATCACCCTCTTCTTTTCATAGGTGCCATGATTTCTATGGTTGGCTTTTTTGGAGAATCACCATTTGATATACCAGGAGCCCCTCAAGAAGTTTACTCCGGTCCAAGAACTGAATTTAGCGGTAAGTTTTTAGCACTTCTTATGAGCCAAGGTTCACTTTTTGCATTTGCAAAACTTGTTTTGATTGTTGATCTTTTCTTAGGTGGAGCTGACTCGCTTGAAATGTTGGTATTGAAAACATTTGCGATTTTTGTTTCGATTATCTTCATTGGTATTGTTTATGGAAGATACAAAGTTGAGCAAGCAGTTGATTTTTTGATGAAATTACCTACACTCATAGCTGTCTTAGGACTAGCTAGAGTTGTTTGGTTTGGATAAGGGAGACAAAATGGAAAGTGGTTTTTATGGCAGTAGCCTAAAATGCAAATTTGAAGAGAGTGGATTGGCAAACACCCATGCTATCATGGAAAAAGCCGTTAGATGGTTTGAAAGTCGCAGTATATTTGTTGTCGCTTATGGAACTGGTTGTGGTGCCATAGAAATGCCTCCTACATTTACAAGCAGATATGATGCTGAGAGGATGGGTGTAGTAGGAGTTGCCACTCCAAGACAAGCAGATTTAATTATACTTTCAGGTTATTTAGCATACAAAACTCTAAGAAGGGTTATAAGAACTTACGAGCAAATGCAAAAACCTAGATACATAATGTCTCTTGGAAGTTGCCCGATAAATGGTGGAATGTACTGGGACTCTTACAATACAATAAAAAAACTGGATGATTATATCCCCGTAGATGTTGCCGTAACCGGATGTATGCCTAGACCTGAAGCTGTGATAGATGGTTTTGTTCTTCTTCAAGAGAGGATTCGAAATGGAGAAAAAGCCGGTTGGGAAAAATATGATGAAAATCTAAAATTTTACAAAGACAATCAAAAAAGAGTACTTGGGGGGCATGTTGATCCGGCTTATGAAACTGACTGGTACAATCTAAATGGCGGGGGAATTGCATAATGGATTTAGCATCAAAGTTAGAAAAATTATCACTAGAATTAGTGCAAAAAAATGACTATCTTTATAAGGTAAGTGTAAAAATAGACCAATTAGAATCGCTGCTTCTGAGTTTTATAAATGAATTTAACTATATTACACTTGACTCTATAAACTGTAGAGATGATTTGGAAGATGGATTATTTACGATTACATATTGTTTGCAAACCGAAGCTAGAGATCATATTGTTATGGTTCAAACTAGTATTGAAAGAGAGACTGCGAGCTTGCCTACTATGCATACAATTTGGCCACAAGCCGAGATAATGGAAAGAGAGATGCACGAGATGTTTGGTGTTGATTTCCCGGGGCACCCCACTCTTATAGATTTTGCTTTGGAGTATTGGGACAATATACCTCCGTTAAGAAGAGATTTTGATACTCTAGAGTATGTAAACAGCATGAATCCATTTCGTGGACAAAGAACTGATGCACTTGATACGAAAGAAGAGATGAAAAAGAAAAGAGAAGCAAAAAAAGCAGCAAAATTAAAAGCTGAACAAGAAGCTGCTGCAAAAGCAGCCCAAGAAGAACAAAACAATCCAAAGCAAGAGGTATCAGGCGATGAATGATTTGAAAAATACGATTAAAATATTTCACGGACCTCAACATCCGGGAATTACCGGAAATATGAGTGTCGAGCTTGATTTGCTTGGTGAAACCATAAAAAGAGCTAGGGTACATGTAGGCTATCTTCACAGAGGATTTGAAAAACTGGTTGAAAGAAGAACTGTTGTGCAAGCCTTTACTATAGTTTGTAGAATTTGTGTGCCAGAACCTGATCCAAATGAAGAAAACTTTGCAAGAGCAGTTGAAAATCTAGCAGGACTTGAGATAAGCGAAAAAGCAAAATACATAAGAACCATGGTACTTGAAATGCAAAGACTGGCCAATCTGTTTTTATGGATGGGTGGACAAGCCGGCTCTATTGGGCTAGGTCTCATACCTCAATGGTCAGTATGTGACAGAGACTATATGCTTGATCTTTTTGAGGAATTAACAGGCGGTAGGGTTTACCACATGTACGCTTTTCCCGGAGGCGTCAGAAGAGATTTGCCTGATGGATTTTTAGATAAATTATCAGACTTATTGGATTATTACGAAAAAAGAATCATCGTGTATAACAATACATTTTTTGATAATGTCATCTTTAAAAAAAGAGCGATAGGAGTGGGCATCGTAAACAGAGATGAAGTCCTCAAAAATGCTTATGTTGGGCAAACTATGAGAGCATGCGGCATCAAAAAAGATGTTAGAAAAGATATGCCTTATCTCATGTACGACAAACTTGACTTTGACATACCAATTCAACAAGATGGGGATGTATATGCAAGAGCACTCGTGCGTAGAGATGAGATGATACAGTCTATTCGAATATTAAGACAAATCATAGAGCAAATGCCTGAAGAAGGTGATATTTTACAAAAAATCCAAAAACACAGAAAATTTAAACTCCCCGCAGATGATACTTATGTGCAAACAGAAAGTGCCAGAGGCGCTATGAGCTACTATATGGCAGGCGATGGAAGTGAAAAGATAAGGCGCATGCAAGTTCGAGGTCCTTCTTTGGTTCATGCATATACACTGCTTGAAAAATTATTGGTAGATTCCGAGCTTGCAGATGTTGCGATGACGATGAACTCATTGGGTATTTGCCCACCAGAAATAGAGAGGTAAAAGATTATGGCAATAGATATAAAAGGTGTTTTATCACCGCTAAGTGCGATAGGAACTCTTTTTGAGCACCCTAGAACGCTTACTTATCCTGAAGTTACAAAAGATATACTTGTCGGTTATAGAGGTTTTCACATAAACAACTTGGAAACCTGCATAGGATGTGCGAGTTGCGAAGAAGTGTGTATGAATGATGCGATAGACATGATTCACCCAGATAAGGAATATAATCCTAAAAACACAAGCGGATGCATCCCTAGAATAGACTACGGTAGATGTTGTTGGTGTTCACTTTGTACTGATGTATGCCCACCTAGTTCATTAAAATTAGACAATATATGCATACATGCAGACTGTGATCCTGATAATTTTTTATATATGCCTAAAAATATAAAAAATATAGGGGAGGATGTATCGTGAGACTTATATTTTGGACAATTTTCTTATTTTTGATTTGGATGGGGCTCACCATGAGCTTGAGTTCGCAAGAGCTCATAACTGGTTTCGCAATTTCATTTATCATCGCCCTATTGTATGTAAAGAATTATGAAAGTGTAGATAAATTTAGATTAGACCGATTGCTTATATCGTCTATTTGGTAACATTTATAAAAGCTTTGGTTTTAGCAAACTGGGATGTAGCCAAAAGAGTTATAGATCCAAAATTACCTATAAACCCAGGCATAGTTGCAATCAAAACAAACCTAAAAGAGGACTATAAAAAACTCATGCTGGCAAACAGTATAACTCTAACACCCGGAACGATAACTATGGATGTCAGAGATGATACTCTGTTTATTCACTGGATTGATGTAACAACAAAAGATACAGAAGAAGCAAGCGAAGAGATAGCCGGAGATTTTGAAAGAACGCTAAGCGCTTTATAAAAAACAACCTTCAACAAGCAGGGAGTAAAATCCCTGTTTTTTTTCAACATTTTTTAATGAAATTCAGCTTTAATCCTTTAAGTCCAATTTGCTCTTGACAAATCGTACGATATTTGGTACGATATAGAAAAGATAGAGGAGTTTTTATGACAAAAATTATATCGGTAAGTCAAGCTAGAACAAATATTTATAATCTAATAGATGAAACTGCACAAACTCACGAACCCATACTCATCACAGGAAAAAGAAACAATGCTGTAATGCTCTCACAAGAAGATTGGAATGCAATAGAAGAAACATTATATTTAAATTCCATACAAGGAATGGCTTCTTCAATCATAGAGGCCATGAATGCACCAGATAGTGAGTTTAGCGAAGATATTGAATGGTGAAATATAAAATACTTTATAGTAAAATGGCATTGAAAGATGCTAAAAAATTATCCCGTGCAAATTTGGATACAAAAGCTAAAGAGTTGATTAATATTTTAAGAAAAAATCCATTTCAGATCCCACCCCCTTATGAAAAATTAGTTGGAAATCTCAAAGGTTCTTACTCAAGAAGAATAAATATCCAACATAGAATAGTTTACGAAGTAAGAGAAAAAGACAAAGTAGTTAGAATATCAAGGATGTGGTCACATTATGGGATTTAAGGTAGCAAGTTTATATCCCTTTTTATGAAAGCATTTAATATTTAAGAACAAAAAAGCTATAATCTCTCTTTTATATAAGGTTTGAAATGTTAAATGAAGTTATAAATTCTATTGTTAGCACTGTTGGTGATCTAGGCTATATCGGTATTATTATCATGATGTTTTTAGAGAGTTCTTTTTTCCCATTTCCTAGTGAAGTTGTTATGATTCCGGCTGGATACTTGGCTTCTATCGGGGAGATGAATATATACATAGCTATCAGTTCTGGTATATTTGGAGCAATTTTAGGGGCTTTGTTCAACTATTATCTTGCTATGAGACTCGGAAGAGAGATTATCCTAAAATATGGTAAATATTTTTTTATGAATGAAAAAAAACTTCTAGCAATCGAGATATTTTTTGCAAAATACGGCAGCATATCAACTTTTACGGGAAGACTAATTCCCGGGATTAGGCAATACATCTCCCTACCCGCAGGACTTGGCAAGATGAACATAAAATTATTTACTTTCTATACGGCACTTGGAGCTGGATTGTGGGTCATCGTACTTGCACTACTGGGATATTTTATAGGAAAAAATCAAGAACTCATACAAGAATATCTACATATAATAACTCTACTTTTAGTAGCATTTATTGCGATAATTGCGATATTTTACTATTTGAAAAACAAGAAGAAAAATGTCAATAAATAAGTATATCATCATAACAATCATAACAATCATAATAACGATACTCTTGTTTGAATACACAAATATTGATATAGCATTGCAAAACTATTTTTACGATTTTCAAACACACAAATGGCTGATAGACAGAAATGAACCTGTTTTGAAATTTATATTTTACAATGGCATTAAAAAACTGCTTATCATTTTTGCCGTATGTATCTTGTTTTCTTTGATTTTTTTCAGAAAAAAAAGAGTTGTCCAAGAGTATAAAAAAGGTTTGATATTGGTTGTTTTATCAGCCATATTAATTCCTGTGATAGTAGGTAGTTTAAAAGCCACTACAAACACACCCTGCCCTAAAAATATAGAGCATTTCGGAGGGGTTTACCCAGACATAAAAGTTTTAGATTCATATCCAAAAGATTTTAAACAAAAGAAAAAGATAAAATGCTGGCCGGCAGGTCATGCAAGTGGCGGATTTGCTCTCTTTTCACTCTTCTTTTTATTTAAATCAAGAAAAAACAGAAAAAGAGCATTGGCTCTAGCGATGTTTGTCGGCTGGAGTATGGCGCTTTATAAGATGTTTATCGGTGATCATTTTCTAAGCCATACGCTGGTCACTATGGAGCTGGCATGGCTTATAGTTTTGATATTGGAAAAGTATTTAACTCGCATTTTTAGAAAAAGATCTAAAAATAAAGATTATGATTATTATCTCTAGTATAAAAAGCCCTACATGTAAGTCATAAAAAGCGGATATTTGCTCACATAGGTATAAAATTGTTTAACCTCAAATGAAAAAATGATATAATTACTATAAAAGTCTTGATATGGAGTTTGTAATGACCAAAAAAGAGATATTAAACCAATTATCAAAAAACAAAAATTATATAAAAGATACTTTTGAAGTAGAGAAAATAGGACTCTTTGGAAGTTATGCAAAAGGTAGAGAAACTTGGGAGAGCGATATAGATATATATGTAGAGTTTAAACATAAAACATTTGATAATCTTGCAGGACTCTGGAACTATCTTGAAGAACTTTATCATAAAAAAATAGACCTCTTTTACAAACATAAAAACAACAATCAAGTTATCATCTCAAAT
>JAJRPV010000066.1 GCA_024280575.1 Campylobacterales bacterium | reverse complement strand
TGTCGTTTGTTGTTCGTAGCGTAGCGTAGAATGACACACGGCAGGTGGCACACGAAGTGTGCTCAGCGCACCCGTTGTTCGTTCCCGCGTAGCGGGGACGAACAACTATTTATTGAATGTCATTATAGCTTGTTTGGATATAAAAATCAACAAATAAGTCTGTATTGATAATGCATGATAATTTTAGTTTTTGTGGCTTATTGCGCGTATTGCTAAAGTTTTTGTTATTTTAATCCATATTATTTATAAGTTTTTTATTATTAATTGTATATTTTATTTGTTAATTGTATAATATTACATTAAAAATGCACAATATGCTGTTAAGGATTGTTTTGAAAAAGAAGCTATTGGATATCGTTAGAGATAAGATTAGGGTGAAACATTATAGTTTATCTACTGAGAGGACTTATCTGTTTTGGATAAAACACTATATATTTTTTCACGATAAAAAACACCCTGTAGAGATGGGCAAGAGTGAGATTGAGAAATTTTTGACATATTTGGCTGTTAAAAAAAGAGTTTCTCCTACTACACAGAACCAAGCTTTTAGCGCACTGTTATTTCTCTATAGAGACGTACTTGGCATTGATATGAGTGAATGGAATATCCAGTCATTAAGAGCACAGGAGAGAAAAAGAATTCCTGTGGTTTTGACACGAGAAGAGGTGCAAAAGATAATCTTAAATACAAGTGGGATATATAACCTTATAATCTCTTTAATGTATGGATGCGGGCTCAGGATGAATGAAGTTTTAAATCTCAGAATAAAAGACCTTGATTTTCGATACGATAAAGTTTATATTTGGGATAGTAAAAGCCTAAGTGACAGAACTCTTCCATTACCTGCAAAACTAAAGCAGAGGCTACAAGTCCAAATTGAAATCGTTGAGCAAACGCATAAAATGGATCTAGCAGGCGGATATGGTGCGGTTTATTTACCTTATGCACTAGAACAAAAGTACAAAAATGCAAAAAAAGAGTTCAAGTGGCAATACCTCTTTCCTATGAATAACCTCTCTAAAGACCCGAGAAGCCAGGAGATAAGACGACACCATATATTACCTCAAACACTAAGTAGAAATATAAAATCAGCAACAAAAAAGAGCAATATCAACAAAAGAGTTACATCCCATACTTTTCGCCATTCTTACGCTACACATCTATTGCAAAGCGGGATAGATATATGAACTATTCAAGAACTTTTGGGGCATAGGTCAGTCGAAACTACTATGATTTATACTCATGTTGTGAAGGAGATGAATAAACAAAATGTAAAATCTCCTTTGGATTTTTAATATGAAAATAGCTGTTTTTGGGGGTTCTTTTGATCCTCCTCATGTTGGGCATGAGCAGATTGTGTATGAGGCTTTGAAAGCTCTACATGTAGATAAGATTTTTGTAATACCAACTTACCTAAATCCTTTTAAGGACAGCTTTGGGGTACCTGCCAATCTCAGGCTTGAGTGGCTTCGGAATCTTTTTAAGGGCAACGGAAAAGTTAAAGTTTTGGATTATGAGGTTCGGCAAAAAAGAGCGGTTGCTACTATCGAAACTATTAAATACCTTTTGAAAAATTATGGTATAGAAAAGATTTATCTTATAATTGGGGCTGATAATTATGAAAAACTGCCCTTGTGGTACAGTTATGATGAGCTAAAATCGCTTGTGGAGTTTGTAATCGCCACAAGAGATGATATAATACTCCCAAAAGAGTTGAAAAAAATCAAAATAAATGCTAATATCAGCTCTTCAAAACTTCGCAAGCATTTAAACGCCTCTTTTATACCAAAAAGCATAAAAAAAGAAGTTTTAGCATACTATACAAGGAAAATAATGGAAAAAAGAATTGAAAATATTGTAAAGATATTGGATGAGAAAAAGGCTGAAAACATACAGTCTTTTGATATGAGTGATAGGGATTATTTTGTAGATAGTGTTGTCATCGCGACAACTTTGGGAGATAGACATGGACTTGCACTTTTAAACCATCTAAAAACAGAACTCAAAAATGAAGGTGAAACTTTTTTAAATATCGAAGAGTCTGAAGACTGGGCGATAATCGACATGGGAGATATTTTGGTGCATCTTATGAGCCCTGAATATAGAGCAAGATACAATATAGAAGAATTTTTAAGCGATTATAAATCACCCGAAAAAGAAAATTAAAATAAAAAAAGAATAAGTCGTTTTTTACATCTTATTCTTTGCTTCTATACCCATTAATCGCAACCCTACTCTTATACTAAGTGCCACCATGGCAAAGATTTTGAGATATTTATCTTCGTTTTCACTGCCGACCACTCTGTTTTCATTATAAAACTTGTGTAATCCAGAAGCAAGAGAGACAAGATAATCACTCAATCTTTGAACTTGTCTGCTTTCAAACGAATCTTCTACGACTTCCGGAAGCAAAAGCGCTGTAAAAAGAAGATTTTTTGCACTCTCGCTTAGGTTTTCCAATTTTGTATTTTCTATCTGCTTTATAGTTTTACCACTTTTTTCAAAGATTTGATTTACTCTTGCGTGTGCATAATTTATATAAAAAATCGGATTTGTACTATCTTGTTTTTTAAGCAT
>JAJRPV010000065.1 GCA_024280575.1 Campylobacterales bacterium | reverse complement strand
AAGCTCGATTCCCCAATCGCAAAATTCTCCCCATAAAAATCTATACAGCGTAGTAGCGGCATCATTAAATCTATAGCTGTCAAACTGTTCTCTGACTTCTTTTGTGGCAACCATAAATCTGCTGTACATGTAGAGTCCAAGTGGAGTTTTCAACTCTATATCTTCCAAATCTTCAAAACTATCTTCATTCATCAGCAAAAATTTTGAAGCATTGTAGAGTTTGTTTGTGAAATTTCTTATCTGCCCTAGTTTTTCTCCACTTAGTTTTATGTCTCTGCCTTGTACTGCCAAAATTGCAAGAGTAAAGCGAAGTGTATCGGCACTGTATTCCTTTATGGTATCGAGCGGATTTATCACATTGCCTTTGGATTTGCTCATCTTGGCTCCGTGCTCATCTTTAACCAAAGCGTGTAGATATATATCTTTAAACGGCAACTCTTTTAGAGTATGTTCGCCTTGAAACATCATCCTGGCAACCCAGAAAAACAAGATATCAAATCCAGTGATAAGAAGAGTATTTGGATAAAAATTCTTTAAGTCATCTTCAAACCACTTTTCACCTTTTAAGTTTTCACGATTTCCCCAGCCAAGAGTTGAAAATGGCCATAATCCCGAGCTAAACCAAGTGTCGAGTACATCAGGGTCTTGATAGATATTTTTGCTTTTACACTTTGGGCACTCACTTTGCTTCTCTTCTTCGCTAGCCCACTCGTGTCCACAATCGCGACAATAAAACACAGGTATTTGATGTCCCCACCATAATTGACGAGAGATGCACCAATCTCTAAGCTCTTTCATCCAGGCATTAAATGAGTTTATCCAGTGAGAGGGATAAAATTCTGCTAAATGCTCATTTACTTTTTTGATAGCACCATCTGCTATCTCTTTTTTGACAAACCACTGCTTTGATATGTAAGGCTCTACGACATTGTGACAGCGATAACAATGCCCAACTTGATTTTCGTAATCTTCAATTTTTTCTACAAAACCTTCATCTTGAAGTTTTTGCATCACAAGCTCTCTAGCTTCTAGTCTCTCTTGCCCTCTAAACGCTCCACACTCATCATTTAAGATACCATCTTCATCAAAAATAGTGATAAATTCCAAATTATGTCTTTTTCCGACTTCGTAGTCATTGATATCATGAGCGGGAGTTACCTTTACGCAACCTGTTCCAAACTCCATATCGACATGTTCGTCTGCGATGATTGGAATTTCACGATTTATCAAAGGAAGTACAACTTTTTTGCCAACTAAATCTTTATATCTCTCATCATCAGGGTGCACCATAACCCCGCTGTCGCCAAAATATGTTTCAGGTCTTGTTGTTGCCACCACTAAGTAATCATTAGGGTCTTTTAGGAAGTATTTCAAGTGATAAAGTTTGCCTTTGTGTTGTTCGTATTCGACCTCTATATCGCTAAGTGCTCCGTCATGTGTGCACCAATTTACCATATAGTTTCCACGAACTATCAAGCCTTCATTATATAAGTTTACAAATGATTTTCGCACAGCACTTTTAAGTCCCTCGTCCATAGTAAATCTCTGTCTGCTCCAAGCAGGTGAGATACCAAGTTTTCGCATTTGGTGGACTATCTCACCGCCACTAAACTCTTTCCATTCCCATACTTTTTTTAAGAACTCTTCCCGTCCTATCTCTTCTTTGGTGATGCCTTGTGCTAAAAGTTGTTTTTCCACAACATTTTGAGTGGCGATTCCCGCGTGATCAGTTCCCGGTTGCCAAAGAGTTTTAAAGCCATCCATTCTTTTGTAGCGAGTGATGATGTCTTGGAGTGTGAAAGTAAGAGCATGTCCTATATGTAAACTTCCCGTAACATTTGGAGGAGGCATCATGATACAAAAGTTTTTGTCTTTTTCTTGTATATTTTTGTTTCCGTCTATCTCAAAATATTTTCGTTTTTCCCAGATTTTATAGTAGCTGTCTTCTATGTTTTTTGGATTGTAAATTGTACTTTTTCCGCTCATAATTAATCGTGCCTTTAATTTTAATGACGCGATTATACTAAAAAGTTCATTAAAAAGTTCATTAATGATAAATATTTAAGTCTTTTTGGTGTAATATTGCTTATCTTTTACGCTGAATAAGGGTTGTGATATGCAAGATAGTAAAAAGATTTTATTGATTATTACTGGTTTGATGTCGGCATTCTTGGTTGTAGTTTTGGTTATTATGACTATTAACTTTAGTAATTATGCCCAAGAAAAAGAGTATGACAGGGCAAACATAATAGCCTCCTTAATAAAAGACGGCTTAACTGATCATATGGTATCTGGCACAATGCAGCAAAGAAAAATTTTTCTAGATAATGCAAAGATATCAACAAAGGCTCTTGATGTTTGGATTTTCAGAACGCAGAGAGTATCAGAATTATTTGGCGAGGGCTTTAAAAATGAAAAGATAAGAGATGATATAGATAAAAAAATGATAAAAACTTCGAAAATTCAAAAAGTATTCAACGAAAGCATTGTTCATCCAACTCTTAGAATAACAATCCCTTATATAGCAACTTCAACTTCAAATCCAAACTGTCTCAGTTGTCACTCAAATGCAAAAGAGGGGGAAGTTTTGGGTGGAATTAGTATGGTGTTTGATATAGAAAGTGCAAGATTTGCAGTTCTTTTGACTATTTTAAAAATCCTAGCAGTCGCTTTGGTATTTATAATATTTTTTATATATATTGCAAATAAGCTTTTAAAACCTTATACTAAAACATTAGAAATTATCAGAGAAGCTTTAAAAAAAGCAAACAAAGGTGATTTTTCCATAAGAATTAATATTAAAAACAACAATGAATCAAATGAAGTTTTCAAATGGATAAATACATTTTTTGAAAAACTAGAAAAAACAATTAGCTCAATAGATAAAAATATCTCCCTTTTTGTAGCTGATAGAAGAAAAAAATACAATGATCCGCTGGAAAAATCCCAAAATATCATAAAAGATATAGCAATGATTTATAGATTTAAAAGGACAATTGAACAAGATATATCAAAAGAAGTTATATATAGCAGACTCATAAAAATATTTAAAGAAGAACTTCATGTTGCTGATATCTCTTTTTATGAAGTAGATATCAAAAATGATAAGAGAATTTTAATTTATGATGATACTCCTGATAAATTTTGTGATTTAGCTGATGAAACTACAAGTCAAAGATGTAGAGCATATAGAACAAATTCTATTGTTTCGAGTGATGACTTTGAAAATGTTTGTCAAATCTGTATTAGCAATAAAGAATATCTTTGCATAAATTATCCAATTGATGAAAATATCTCCTTAGTTGTAAATATTAAACCAAAAGATAAGGCTGAACTTTTTGAAAATAAAAGGGAGATAGGCTATATTAAAAATTATCTAGAATCTGCTAGACCGGTTCTTCAAAGCAAGATCTTAACAGAAATTCTTCAACGCTCAAACATGATAGACGGCTTAACGGGACTTTATAATCGAAAATATTTAGACATATATATGGATACAAAGATAAAAAATCACAAAGAATATGCATTGTCGATGATAGATATAGATTTTTTTAAAAAAGTAAATGATTCGTTTGGACATGACGCTGGCGATATAGTCCTTAAAGGATTGTCTGATATCTTTAAAGACAGTATAGGTAAAAATGACATAGCTTTTAGATTTGGCGGGGAGGAATTTCTAATTTTTATAGAAAATCCGGAAGATGCACAAGAGACTATAGGCAAGATAAAAGACAGTTTTCAAGAAAAAACATTTAATCTCAATGGCAAAAGTTTAAATAAGACATTAAGTGCAGGGATAGCATATTGTAAAAATGATGGAGAAAATCCATGGCAAGTCATAAAATTTGCAGATATTGCGATGTATGAAGCCAAGAATAGTGGAAGAAATAGAATAGTTCTGTATGCGGATGTAGAAAAAGACAAAATTAATTTAAAAGATGATGGCGAATTCTAACATGGAGAATAAAAAAATTAGTTTATCTTTTTTTATTCTATTGCTATATTTAATTCCAATTTTTGGATTGTCTGCGCCCATTCCCATAGCCAACTACCAAATGGATGCCTGCTCATGGAATGGAACCCCAAATGAAGTAAAAGACAGCAGTGGAAATGGTTATAATGCAACTGCTCAAAATGGAGTAAACACAGAAACAAACACTACTGCTGGTGGTGGGCTT
>JAJRPV010000064.1 GCA_024280575.1 Campylobacterales bacterium | reverse complement strand
GTTAAAGCCATAAAAAAACCACCCAACACCAACATATCTACAACTGGTGTTTGTGTTTGTGAAGGTATAAACTGTGGTAAAAAAGCTAGAAAAAAGAGTGTTAATTTTGGATTTAGGATATTGATTAAAAAACCTTTAAAACTAATCTTTAAAAGGCCTATTCCTTCCTCTTTGTTTTGCAATCTTATTTGACCATTTTCTCTCCACATTGTCCAAGATATATATAACAAATAAACCATGCCTATAAATTTTACACTTTGAAATACAACCGCACTTGTGTTGAAAATTGCAGACAATCCAAAAATAGTAGCAATCATGCTTGGTAAAATTCCAGCAGTACATCCAAAGGCTGCAAAAATAGAAGCTTTTGCCCCTCGTAGCAATCCAATAGACACAGTATAAATAACTCCCGTTCCCGGAAGCAAAACAACTATCAAAGAAGTTAGAAAAAATTCAACATTCATACTCAATCCTTTTTAAACTTTTCCATCAATTTTATAGTATTTATATCTTTTTTATTTCCTCGTTTTTCAAGATGCTCTATTATCATATCAAATCTTTCTTGACTTAAATGTTGTCCAAATTTGAATTTTCCACTAATACTGTCTATGATGATTTTGCACACTGTGGTTGCGTTTATCATTTTTCTATAAACTTCCTCGCCAAGAGGTTTATATCTTCCCTCTTTTTGTAGTTTTTGCATCAAAGCACTTAGTGCCTGAACTTTCTCTTCATAATTTTTCACAAATTCTACCCTTCCATCAATCATGACAGACTTAAAGAAGTGGGTAGCCGGGCAAGCCAGGTTATCTGTTAAACTAAAATACGACTGTATCACAGAATACGGCTCGACAACACTAAATGATGCAAGTTGATTTTTCTTTAAAACATCGATTTTTCTACCTTTTAGAGAGCCGTGAAAATATATATGGTTATCCAAATAAACAAAATTAACAGGAAGACTGTATGGCTTGTCGTCTTTGCAAATAGCAAGTGTTCCAAATTCTACAAAATTTAAAACCTCTTTTATGGTCTCTTGATTTTTTATCTCAAATATACTTTTCAAGCAGTCTTGCCTAAAACATAATAAGTCTCTTTATTTGGTACTTTTTCTAATGCTATTTTATATTTTTTTGACCAATTTTGTATTATCTTGTTTGCATTATCCACCATCTCTTTACCTTTAGCCTCATTTTTTATCTTAAAATAATCATGAGTACTTGAAATCGCCACAAAAGATAAGCTGGGTTTTAGTGCGTCATTTAAAGCTATCAAATGCTTTTCAACATAATCAAAATCTTTAGTATTTTCTATGACTTTTCCAACTTGCTCAACCGCATTTGGAGTAATACTGTAACCTAATTGCCTCAAAATAGCATCTCTTCTCATGTTCATCCTTTTTTATTTTATTGTCCCCTTTTTACGGAAGTAAATTCCGCAAAAATTCCTCGCCCTTAAGCTTCGCCTCTGGCGAGAAAATACTTATTTTACTCTGTCCCATCTGCCCATAAGTACGAAATTATCGCTCTGTATTGCTTATTAGCACATCTTCTATAACTTTTGTTATGTCACCATCTAGAATATTGCTTACTTGCGAGTATGCCTCGCCGCTTCTGTTATCTTTTACCTGTTGATATGGAGCCAAAACATAACTTCTTATCTGATGCCCCCATCCGATATCACTTTTTTCTACACCGTCTTTCAAGGCTTGTTGTTTTGCCTGTTCTACTTCGTAAAGTCTTGATTTCAACATTTTTAGAGCATTTGCTTTGTTTTTATGTTGGCTTCTGTCATTTTGGCACTGCACTACACCTCCTGTTTGGATGTGGGTTATCCTGATGGCAGAATCTGTTTTATTTACATGTTGACCACCTGCTCCACTTGAGCGATATGTGTCTATTCTGATATCTTTATCTTCTATGACTATGTCTATATCATCATCTACTTCGGGACTAACCATCACTGAGCTAAATGAAGTATGTCTTTTTGCATTTGAATCAAACGGCGAAATTCGCACTAATCTATGAACACCATTTTCTACTTTTAAATACCCATAGGCATTTTCACCTTTTACCATAAAACTCACATCTTTTATACCTGCTTCATCACCCTCTTGATAATCCAAAACTTCCACTTTATAATCATTTCGCTCACACCATCTTAGATACATGCGGTACAACATATTTGCCCAATCTTGAGATTCTGTTCCTCCAGCTCCGGGATGTATGCTGACGATTGCGTTATTGGAGTCATTTTCTCCGCTTAACATCATAGAAATCTCTAATTTTGTGATTAAATTCTCTAAATTTTCGGCTTCATCAAAGAGATCATTTATACTTTCTTCATCGCTTTCTTCTCTTGCCATTTCATATAAATCTATACTATCATCGACTGTTTTTTGGCTTCTAAATACTTTTGTAGTGTAGAGTTGATTTTTGTTTTCTCTTTTTGGATGATTCCTGCTTTTTTTGCATCTTCCCAAAAAGTAGGATTTTGCTCAATCTTTTCAATCTCTTTTAGCCTTTGCTCTATCTTTTGGGGATTTATGATTTGAGCTATATTGTCAATCTTGGTTGTCAGTTTTTTTAAAAGCTCTGTATATTCGTAACTATCCAAATTTATTTCCTTTTTGATATAATACCGTTTATTTTACAACAAAGTGGCTAAAATGAAAATATTTCGCAGTATATCTGAAATTCAAGAGTATAGAAAAAGCTTAAAAGGCAGTATTGGATTTGTTCCTACCATGGGAGCACTGCATAACGGACATCTCTCTTTGATAAGAAAATCAATTGACAACAACGACTTCACTATTGTATCAATTTTTATAAATCCTACTCAATTTTTACCCGGAGAAGATTTGGATAAATATCCAAAAAGAGAAGCAGCTGACATAAAAATTTGTGAATTGGCTAAAGTTGATGCGATTTTTATGCCAATAAAAGAGGATATGTATAGCGCGATTGAACCAAAGATCTTAGCTCCTAGTCAAAAAGCCTACATACTAGAAGGCTTCAAGAGACCGGGGCATTTTGATGGAGTTTTGCAAATTGTGTTGAAGTTATTTAATATCATAAACCCGACACGGGCTTATTTTGGTAAAAAAGATGCCCAGCAACTCTATCTTATAAAAGATATGGTGCAATCGCTATTTCTACATGTAGAGCTCATTCCTTGTGAAATAGTACGAGAAAATGACGGACTTGCACTCTCAAGCAGAAATATATATTTAAATAAAGAAGAGAGAACAAAGGCTTTAAATATTTCAAAAGCATTAAAAATGGCTTCAAAAGCTATGATGAAAGGTGAATTTCAATCGATTGCCATTAAAAATATAATTAGAAAAACTATGCAAGGGTTATATATAGAATACATAGGGATAGTGGATAGAGATTTTAATAAAATAGACAAAATAGAATTGAACAATAGTATAATTTTACTTGCTGCGAAAGTTGGCAATACAAGACTAATTGATAATTTATGGATATAAAAATGGAAAAAACATTACACCTTGTGAGTCTAGGTTGCAACAAAAACCTTGTAGATTCAGAAGTTATGCTAGGTCGATTGCAAGATTATACATTGACAGATGATGCAAGCAGCGCTGATGTATTGATAGTTAATACATGCGGTTTTATTGGAGCTGCGAAAGAAGAGAGTTTGGACACTATATTTTCTCTTCATGAGCAAAGAAAAAAAGATTCACTTTTGGTAGTCAGCGGCTGTTTAACACAGAGATACAAAGAAGAGTTGCAAAAAGAACTTCAAGAGGTGGATCTCTTTACCGGTGTTGGCGATTATGATAAAATTGACGAAATAATAAGAAAAAAAACAAACACTTTTTCAAATTCTACTTACCTTATAAATGATGAACAAAGAGTGATAACAGGCTCAAACCATCACACTTATATAAAACTCAGCGAGGGTTGCAACCAAACATGTAGCTTTTGTGCGATACCGGGCTTTAAAGGAAAATTACATTCAAGAGGGCTTGAATCTATCAAGAAAGAGTTGATTAGATTGGTTAGTCAAGGATTTTATGACTTTAGTTTTATCTCTCAAGACAGCAGTTCTTATTTGCGAGATTTGGATGTAAAAGACGGACTTATAGATTTGATAGATATGGCAGAAGAGATTGACGGTGTAAAAAGTGCTAGAATTTTATATCTTTATCCGACAACTACAACTGACAAACTCATACAAAGAATTATAAACTCAAAAGTTTTTCATAATTACTTTGATATGCCGATACAACATATCAATGATGCCATGCTAAAAAGGATGAAAAGAGGTGCAAACAGAAAACGAATACTTGAGCAATTAAAAATGATGAGAGAAGCGAACGATAGTTTTTTGAGAACAGGTTTTATTGTAGGTCATCCAAAAGAGAGTGAAGAAGAGTTTGAAGAATTATGCGATTCTGTGGAAAAGTTTGATTTTGACAGAGTTAGTATATTTGCATACTCAGACGAAGAAGATACTCTAGCTTATACGATGGAAGATAAAATTCAAAAATCTGTGATAGATGAGAGAATTAAAAAATTAAATAAGATAGTAGAAGAAAAAGTTGAAAAAAGTCTAAGAAAAGAGATAGGGCATGAAATTACTATCGTCACAGAAGGCGAAAGTAGCGAACATGAGTTTTTAATTGGAGCTAAAAAATTATCTTGGGATAGAGATATTGATGGAGAGATTCTTATAAATGACTCGCAAATCGGCAAGTTGGAAATTAGTCAATGCTACAAGGCACAAGTTACCCAATTAGCTGGAGATAAATTACTTGCAACAGTTACCAAATCTGCATAAATCCACTATAGATTTACTTAAAAAAGGAAAAAACTTACTAGCATTTTCAGGTGGTATTGACTCTAGTGCCCTGTTTTTTATACTAAAAGAAAATGATATAGATTTTGATTTGGCAATTGTAGATTATGGTTTGAGAGAACAAAGTAAAGAAGAAGTAATTTATGCAAAAGAGCTTTGTTTAAAATACAAAAAGGAATTTTTTCTTCATACATGTAGCCTAAGCACTTCCAATTTTGAACATAATGCAAGAAGCGAAAGATATGATTTTTTTAAAAAGGTTATAAATGAAAACAGTTATACAAATCTCATCACAGCTCATCAATTAAATGATAAATTAGAGTGGTTTTTGATGCAACTTGGACGAGGAAGCGGATTGGTTGAGATGCTTGGCATGGATGAAATGCAAGATAGAGATGATTATAATATAATAAGACCGCTTCTACATGTAGGTAGAGGGAAAATTCAAAACTTTTTAGATGTAAATGATATTTTATACTTTATAGACAAAAGCAACAGTTCAAGCAAATACGCAAGAAACAAGATAAGACACAACTATTCAAACTCTTTTGTTGAGGAATTTGAAAATGGCTTGGTAAAGAGTTTTGAGTATTTAGAAAATGATGCAAATCTACTCTTGCCAAAAGATGAAACAATCATAAAAAGTCTTTTTATTCTTAAGAGAGAAACTGAGGATTTAAGAAATATAAGGCAAATAGACAAAGTTGTAAAAAAAATGGGTATTTTGATTAGTAAAACTCAAAGAGAAGAGATAATAAAAACGAAAGATTGTGTAATCTCAGATAAAATAGCTATAGTTTTTACACCGGACTATATATTTATATCGCCATTTGTAAAATCAAATATGCCAAAAAAATTCAAAGAGCTATGCCGAATAAACAAAATACCGGCAAAAATCAGACCTTACATGTATGTTGAAAATATCAGCCTTACTTCTTTTTCTTGAGCACCTCATAAATTTTAATTTTAAAGGATGAGTAAATCAAATTTCCATTTGATTTTAAATCTATCGGAAAATCTGCTTGTATTATATTGCTATAATGATTTAAGCCATCCAAAAACTGATAAAACCTTATAGGTGTTTTAAGTGAGGATGTGACATTTAATTCGTATATTTCAAACTCTTTTGTATATGCAGATTGTTTAACCTCTTTGAGAGTAACTTTATTGAAAAATTGTTTTGCAAAAGTCAAAAACTCTTCTTTGGAAAAATTATGTTTAAATGCACTAAAAATTTTACGATTATCTAGTCTTAATTTTTTTAACTCTTTTTCTCGTTCATTCAAAACACTTTGAACTCTTGTTTTATGAACCATTGCTTGACTAAATTCACCTCTTGCGACTCGGTATTTTTTGATATTTGGTAAAATAAGTATAGATATTAACAACAGCGTAATAAAAATAAAAACAATTAAAAATATCAATAATTTTATATAATTTATTTTTTCTAAACTTCTATCTGTTTTATTCACTGAATCCATCCGTTTGAGCTATTTTATTTGTACTTACAAAATTATACCAACCATTTTTGCTCAGATAAAACATCGTATTGCTTGTATTAAATATTGATTTCAATGGAGCAGATAAAAGAAAATTGAAAGTATCTTTTGTTGGTGTTTTACCATAAATTATCAAAGAATCTTTTTTTATTATCACTCTGCTTAAGGTAATTTTATCCGGAACCAAATCAAAAAGATTTTTCATACTATCTTTTAACAGCGTATTTCTTGTGTAAATCTCTTCACCTAATGATTTTTGACGAAGCAAATACTCC
Source organism: Campylobacterales bacterium (assembly GCA_024280575.1). GTDB lineage: Bacteria > Campylobacterota > Campylobacteria > Campylobacterales > Sulfurospirillaceae > JAADIZ01. The sequence goes on along the minus strand of JAJRPV010000064.1, from coordinate 39,073 downwards.
ATATAGGCATCTTTGTTATTTATTTTTTTTTCAAGCAAAATTCTATCGTTTCTAGTTTTTATAGTATTAATTTTATAAGAGTGTATTTTAAACAACAAAAAGAAGCCAAATAAAATCAATAATATGGATACAAAAGATATAAATAAAATCCATATCTTTGAAAACGACGAGACTAATGGTTTAGCTTTTAGCTCAATGAAACTATATCTCACCATAAACCTCTTTTATGCTTAAGTCGCAAACTGTCCCTGCAATATCTATCTTATGAATTTCCAAATTCAGCATCAAGTCATCTTCTATGCTTTGCACCATTTCCTGACTCAAATCATATCCATCAAATATTATGGCATTTTCTATAAAATCACTTTCATATACTTCATTTTTATAATATTCCTCTAAAGCTTTTTTTAAAAACTTAAATATATCCAAATCTCTACCATATAATTCTAAATCTTCAATACCTGACTCTTCCGTTTCTAATTCTGGCAAATTATCTATCTCTTCTTCATCTTTAAGCTCTGAAAATCCTTCATCCTCTGATTCATTATCCAAAGTACCAAGTTCGCTCAAATCGTCTAGGTTTAACAATCCTCCCGTGTCTAAATTATCAAGTTCTACCATGCCTCCGACATCACTCTCTTCTTCTTCATCCTCCCAATCATCTATATCTATACCACTACTTAATTTTACACTGTTATTTACTTTATAAAAAGCTCCGAAACATAAAGTATCACCCTTAAAAATTCCAATGGTAAACGAAGCTTCTTGATTTAAAATATATAAAGTAAAATTGTGTTTTAACTTATAATCTAAAAGCAGATTATATAAAATAACAAATGGCGAATATACAAAATCCAACCCTACATTTTCATATATTTTTTGTATCCAATTTAAGTCAATATACGAAACATAACTTGACCATGATTTAAATTTTACTGCTTTTACACTATTTGAATGAACACTGAATCTCTGAAAATCTTTGTCATGTGTTCCTTGTATGGCACCTTGTCCCATAGAATTTAGCAACAATGCTGTGTAAACTGTATTGTATTTCTCTTGTAAAGAGATGAGATAATCTTCGATGCTACTATCTAGTTTTTCATCACTAGGTACAATTTCAAAAGTTTTATCAAACTTCTCTAAAGTTTTATTATTTTTTAAAACTTTGCAAAATAGCCTGTATGAGCCCTCTTCTTCAATAATTGATATAAAAAGATTTGTAAAATATTTTTGTATTATGCTTGAAAAACTCATACGCCCTTTTCTTTGTTTATAATTTTTTTATACTTTGTACTGATATTAAGAAAGTATTGTACCATACTATAGCCATTCTATCCAAATAATTCTTTATATAATTGTTCGAATTTGTCATTTATTTTTTTTGCGTCGTCAACTAAATCTTGGTTTGTAAGTTCTGTTGGAGATAATTTTTTATAATTGCCAAGCATAATTTCACACATCAATTTAATGCGAGCTTTATCATCATTTTTATACTCTTTTTTAGAACTTATTTTATCAATTTTTTCAAAATATTTGTTTCCTGTTTCTATATAATCAACATACTCTTTGGCTATCTTACTTTGAACAAGAACAGTAAAGGCCATTTTATTATAAGAGTCTTTGTCATAAGCTTTTTTTGCAAATTTATATGCCTCGGTATAATTTCCGACAAAATAATAAAATCTAGCTTCAAAAGAGTCTTGATAAGAAGAATCCGCTACAAAATAAAAACCGCTGAATAACAAAAATAAAATAGCGGAAACAACAAGTATAATTTTAGATAGCATTTTCCATCAACCTCTCTTTTATCTTCTCTTTAGCCTCTTGCATAGTTAAATCATCCAGCACAAATGGTTCGCTTATATAAAAGTCAAGAGTGCAAAATGGCTTAGGAATTACAAATTTATCCCAACTATTTAATTGCCAATATGATGTAGGTTTACAGTTAAAAGCAACTATAGGTACACTTTTTTTTTGCGAAATCAATACAACTCCATCAGCTACACTATGCCTCGGGCCTTTTGGACCATCTATTGCTATACCTAAATCTCTTTTTTCGCCTAGCGTTTTAAATGACTGTATAAGTGCTTTAACACCACCTCTAGTAGAACTTCCCCTGATAGTTCCCCCGCCAAAAAGGGAAACTATTCTAGCGATAAGTTCTCCGTCTTTATGCTCACTAATTATAGAATCTATATTTTTATTGCCACGATAAAGCATATATCCTTTCATCACCGGCAAAAGCTCACCATGCCAAAATACTACAATAACAGGATTTGGCAAATCATCAGATTCTACGGCTGAATAAAACTTCTTTTTACATGTAAAAAATAGAATATTCAATACAATATAAAAAAATCTTGGTGCAAATTTTAATAAAACAGTATTTCTAAATTTCTTAAAAAATTGTTTCGCCATATAATGCTAAACGCCTAGGATTTGTAATCTTTACATCTAATATTTGTCCTAGCCACTCATCCTTTCCTTCTGTCTGCACAAGAGCATTATTGTCACTCCTGCCGGCAAGCATTCCATTGCTTCTTTTTTCTTCAAAATATACTTTATAAATTTTATTTAAATGCTTCTTTGAAATTTCATCTAATATCTCTTCTTGACGATTTTGCAATGCTTGAAGTCTGCTTGAGGCAACAGAAGATTCAATTTGATTCACAAATTCTGCTGCTTTGGTTAGTGGTCTAGGTGAATACTTAAAAGAAAAAATCTGTTCAAATTTTACCTTATTTACCACATCCATCGTATCTTCAAAATCTTCATCACTCTCACCGGGGAAACCAACTATAATATCCGTACTGATTGATGCATCCGGCACCATTTCTCGAAGTTTCAAGGCTCTGTTTAAAAACCACTCTTTGGAGTAGCCTCTTTTCATTTGCTCTAAAAGTCTAGTTGAGCCACTTTGCAATGGCATGTGCATTGATTTGCAGATTTTTGGATTTAGGGCAAAAATTTCTAGAAATTTATCGTCCATATGAAGTGGATGAGGAGATGTAAAACGAATTCTTTCTACCCCGTCTATCTCGCTTATCATTTCTAGCAAATCACTAAAATCCATCTTTTTATGATTTAAATCACTAAATCTTCTACCATAATTATTTACATTTTGACCAAGTAGAAATATCTCTTTAGCACCGTTTTTTGCAGCTTTTGTTGCTTCACGAATAATTAAATCAGCTGGGATTGATATCTCGTCTCCCCTAGTATGTGGGACTATACAATATGTACATTTTTTATCACAGCCGATAGAAATATTTACAAATGCTTTATATTTGGAATTTCTAAACTCACCAAAAGCATAGCTACTTTCATCAAAATCTATATCAACACTGAGAAATTTATCTTTTTTAATAGCCTCTGAAATCTTTGAAACATTTCTAGCACCAAGTACAAAATTTACTTCCGGAGCCCTTTTAAATATCTCTTTCCCTAGATGGCTTGCGGTACACCCGCATACTCCAATCTTAGCCCCGTTTTTTTTCTTTTTATTGAAAACACCTATTTCAGAAAAAAGCTTGCTGACAGGTTTTTCTCTGACGCTACATGTATTTATAAGAATAAGATCAGCATTGGACGAATCATCTGTCAATGAGTAATTTTCTTTACCTTTTAGTTCGGCTATGATATGCTCACTATCCCTGACATTCATGGCACATCCCAAGGTCTCAATATATAGTTTTTTTGACAAATTTACACCTTAAAGTATATGAATCTCATACATGTAATCATCATCTCCAAGGCCATATCTTACCTCTCTTAGATACACGCTTAAATCTTTTTCTTCAAAATACTCAACTAGAGAAACTAAATCTTTATGTGAATTGTCTTTATCAAAATAAAAAATCTTTTGATTTTCTTTTTGGACTATCTCTTCAATTTTTTCCAATTTAATAGTTTTTGGCTTTATGCCAAGTTCTTTTCTTGCTAATTTTAATTCCATAATCTACCTTCTTTATTACACAAAATTATGACTTTTTATTGTACCACCAATAAAGCCATAGAAAACATAATATTATATCTTTTTTAGTATAAATAGCTTATTAACTGATTTATTCCGCTGTTTTATGGATTTTATTCATTTTTATCTTCTTGAATAATAACAAATTTTTAGATATAATTAATTTCTTCAAACTCGCAATTATTTAAAACTCCTCATTATGATGTTCTTATTGTTGCGAAAAAATATTAAGTATATTAAAATGCTTTAAAAAGAGGTAAAAGTTGAGTAAAATATTGGATATTATAGAATCAATAGCAAATGAAAAAGGCTTGGCAATAGATGAAGTTAAAGAAACAGTTACTACGGCACTTATAAATACAGCAAAGAAAATTTATGGAAGAGAATATGAATATGATGCTGAGATAAATCCTGAAACTAAGACTTTAAAATTATATCAAAAAGTTATCGTTCTAAAGAATGACGACGAGAAATTGAGCGAAGAGAATGAAAACTTCATATCACTTAGTGCTGCAAAAGAGATAGATCCGGATATTGAAGTAGATGATGAATTAACTTATGAACTTCCGCTTGACAATCTAGGAAGGACTGCTGCTTCAACACTTCAGCGAGAATTAGAGTTTCACATCCAAAGACTACTTGAAACAAAGATATTTGACAGATATAAAAATATGATAGGGCGTCGTGTTTTTGGTTCTGTTGTTAGGGTTGATAATGAAGAAAATACATACATAGAAATAAATGAAGTGCGAGCAATACTTCCAAGAAAAAGTCGAATAAAAGGCGAAAAATTTAAGGTCGGAGATGTTGTAAAAAGTGTCATAAGAAAAGTATATATAGATAGAACTCATGGCATAGTCGTAGAACTTTCAAGGACTACTCCAAAATTTTTAGAGGCACTGCTTCAACTTGAAGTACCAGAGATAAAAGATGAGATGATAGAGATCAATGCATCTGCCAGAATCCCAGGGGAGAGAGCAAAAATAGCCCTGACTTCGCTTCATCCAAATATAGATGCAGTTGGGGCAACAGTGGGAACAAAAGGTATCCGAATAAATGCTATAAGCAAAGAATTGCATGGAGAAAATATCGACTGCATAGAATACTCTACAATTCCGGAAATATTTATTTCAAGAGCACTCAGCCCTGCTATAATCTCAAATGTTAAAATCGTAGATGAACACAAGGCTATCGTAACACTCTTGGCTGATCAAAAATCAAAAGCAATAGGAAAAAGCGGTATAAACATAAGACTTACTTCCATGCTCACAGGCTACGAGATAGAACTTTTAGAATTAGAAGGCTCAAGCAACAAAGAATCATCTAGTAAGTCAAAAGATCCAAATGCCTTAAAGAACCTATTTGGCAGTTAAAATAAGCTCTACATGTAGAGCTTATTGGGTCTTCTTTTCTATATAAACTGCACCTTTATGGACTTTTTCTTTCGTCCAACCTACACCAGTTTTAGTATCTTTTTTTATGCCATTCCATGTTGCACATCCACTTACCAAAAAAATTATTAAAGCCATAAATATGTATTTCATTTTATCTCTCCTTTATAGGTGTTTAAGCATATTTTACTATTATTTTGTAAATGGATTTAACTTTAACAGTACTAAATCTGCTATGATATTTCCTACTAGTGTTAAAAAAGAAGAAATTATCAAGATACCCATAATAACAGGATAATCTCTACTTAATGCACTTTGGTAAAACAACAATCCCATACCGTTTATAGAAAAAATTGATTCTAATATAACACTTCCACCTATGAGACCGGGCAAAGATAAACCCAAAATTGTCACCACAGGAGGCGATAAATTTGGCAGTAAATATCTCCAAAAAAGCTCTTTTTTCCCAATGCCTCTGGCTTTTGCAAAAAATATATAATCACTCTTAAGGATATTTAAACTTAAACTTCTTATATACATAATCAAGCTTCCAACTCCTCCGAAAACCATGACAAATATAGGCAAAACAAGATGCCAAGCCTCGTCCAAAACATAATCAAAACCCTCTAGCTTCACAGGAGAATGAAGCCCGGATATCGGAAATATTTTCCATCTAACTGCAAACAATATAACCAGGATTAGAGCAAGATAAAATGATGGCATCGCATAACTTATGAGAGAGAAATTTTTAGTGATATTGTCATATTTACTATTTTGTTTAAATGCTGATTTTATACCAAAATATATAGATATTATAAACACCAAAATCATACTGATTATATTTATAATCAGAGTTATAGGCAAGCGGGATAATATCTCATCTTTTACCATTTTGCCACTGGCAAAGGATATACCAAAATCAAGATGAATGATGGCATTTAACCAAGAGATAAATTGTACGAATAATGACTTGTCCAAGCCATATACTTTTTTTAACTGTTCAAGCGATTCTGGAGTGATGTTTGGATTTAATTCGCCACTTGCGAAAAAAGAGTTTGGAGCTAAGTGAATAGCTCCAAAAGATATAATTGATATAATAAAAAGCATAAGCACTACATAAAAAATCTTTCGCAATGCAGTTTTTAACATCTATTTTACTTTTGCTTTTGCTTATCCCAATTAAGGATGGTATGCCCTTCATCGTCTGTTTCATCCATACCCATACCCATGATATTGTAACCTGCATCTACATAGTGCACTTCACCTGTAACCGCACTCGCCAAATCACTCAGCAGGTACATTCCACTGTTTCCAACTTCACTAGTTGTTACATTTCTTCTAAGTGGAGCATTATATTCATTCCATTTTAAAATCATTCTAAAATCACCGATACCGCTTGCCGCCAAAGTTTTGATAGGACCGGCACTGATAGCATTTACTCTTATGCCGCTTCTGCCGCAATCAACTGCTAAATATCTAACGCTTGCTTCAAGAGCTGCCTTTGCGACACCCATGACATTGTAGTGAGGTATATATTTTGGCCCACCGATATAAGTAAGAGTTAAAACTGAGCCTCCCTCATTCATAACAGGCATAACAGCGCGAGTCAAAGCAACAAGAGAATAAACCGAAGTTTGCATCGCAATATCAAAAGCACCTCTTGAGGTTTCTAAAAATGGCTTGGAAAGTGCTTCTCTTGGTGCAAAAGCAACTGAGTGCACAACAAAGTCAATTTTACCAAAATCTTTCTCAATTGATTTTGTAAGAGCTTCTAAATGTTCATCATTGTTCACATCAAGTTCATATACTCTGTCGCTTCCGAGTTCCTTTGCTATCGGCTCTACACGCTTTTGCAACTGCTCATTTAAAAATGTAAATGCTAAGTCTGCTCCTTGATCCCTGCATGCTTTTGCTATACCATATGCTATAGATTTATTGTTGGCAATTCCAACAATCAAACCCTTTTTGCCTTTCATAATCATATTTTTTCTCCCTTATAAATTATCTGCTATTTCTATCATTTTTGAAAAATTATTTACATCCCAACTAGCAGTTCCTACTAATATTCCATCACAATTTTCAATATCTAGTATATCTTTTGTGGTTTCAACTTTTACACTTCCGCCATACAATAAAGGCGCTTTTACTTTTGCTCTTAAGTTGTCCAACACTTCTTTTATATCTTCAAGACTTGCACTAAGTCCCGTGCCTATTGCCCAAACCGGCTCATAAGCAACTACAAGCTCATCATAGTCTATATCGATACCGTCAAATTGTTTCCAAATGTAAGACATAACGGCTTCAATTCCCTGCTCTCTTATCTCTTTTGGTTCGCCTACACAATATACAATCTCGCACTCTTTTTCTTTTGCAAAATTATACTTTAAGCAAATACTCTCTTGGCTTTCTCCCAAGACATGTCTTCGCTCAGAATGTCCTACAAGAACAGTTTCAACATCAAACTCTTCAAGTTGGTCAAATCCAATTTCCCCAGTAAATGAGCCATTTTGTACCGGATAAAAATTTTGAGCACCAACTCTTATATTTGGTGTCAACTCAAAATTATTTAACGCTGTAAATGGTGGGTATATCCTAACCTCGCTAAAGTAGTTTTGATTATTTATAAAATCAACAAACTCTTTAGTGCTTTTCCTATTGTGATTTGTTTTAAAATTAGATGCTACTATCAATCTTCATCCTTATTATATAGAGGTTTAACGCCTGGGAGTTCTTTGCCTTCAATCAGCTCCAAACTTGCTCCACCACCTGTTGATATGAAAGCCATATCATCTGCATCTCCGGACCTTGCTACAACATCTGCCGTATCTCCACCACCAACTACAGTTGTAGCATGTGCCTCGGCTATAGTGTGCGACATTTGTGTGCTTCCTCTTGAAAATTTTGGTATCTCAAAAACACCCATCGGACCATTCCAAAGTATCGTTTGAGCATCATTGAGTGCTTCTCTAAAGAGTCTTGTAGATGCAGGTCCTATATCCAATCCCATCCAGCCTTTGGGTATCTCTTGAGTTGGAACAAACTTCATAACAGAATCTTGAGAGCAAGCTTGCGCTGCCACAACATCTACGGGAAGATAAAGTTTCACTCCCAACTCTCTTGCTCTTTGCAAAACAAGATTTGCCTCATCTATCAAGTCCTCTTCCATCAAAGAGTTACCAATATCTATGCCTTGTGCTTTTAAAAATGTAAAAGCCATACCTCCACCAATTAGAAGTTTATCAACTCTTGGCAAAAGATTTCTCAAAGCCTGTAATTTTCCGCTGACTTTGCTTCCTCCTACTACCGCAACAAATGGACGAGAAGGATTTTTTAGTAAATTTCTAGAAAAATTTATCTCTTTTTGAAGTAAAAATCCGGCTGCACTGTGATCTTCATCAAAAAATTTGGTAATAGCTTCGACTGATGCATGAGCTCTATGGCAAACTCCAAAAGCATCATTTACATAAAAATCTGCTAAAGAAGCCAGTTTTTTCGCAAAATCATCATCATTTCTGGTTTCACCTTTTTCAAATCTTAGATTTTCCAAAAGCAACACTTCTCCACCCTTAAGATTTTTTGCTTTTTCCATTGTGTCTTCGCCAATTACATCCTTAGAAAGCTCTACATTTGGTATAAGCAGTCTTGAGAGTCTCTTTGCAACAGGAGCCAAAGAGAGTTTTGGGTCAACTATACCACCGGGTCGTCCTAAATGACTTGCTAAAATAACCGCGCAATCATGGTCAAGACAATATTTGATAGTCGGTATTGCTGATTTTATTCTTCTTTCATCTGTGATATTTAAAAAATCATCTAAAGGAACATTAAAATCACATCTTATAAAAACTTTCTTGCCCTCTATATCCATGTCGCGAACTGATCTTACCACCCTCGCCTCCTTATTTGCTTACATGTAGAGCCATATCTATCAATCTTGAAGAGTAGCCCCACTCATTATCATACCAAGACATAACTTTCACCATATTTCCGCATATCGCTTGAGTTAAATCAGCCGCAACAAATGAACTATAAGGTGAACCTTGAAAATCTTGGGATACTCTTTTTTCAGTATCATAACCCAAGATACCCTTCAAAGAACCTTCTGATTTTTCTTTAAATAGTGCATTTATCTCTTCTATACTTGTATCTTTTTTAACCAAAACATTCAAATCAACCATAGAAACATTTGGAGTCGGAACTCTTACGCTTTGACCATGGAGTCTGCCTTTAAGCTGTGGCAATACCAAACCGATTGCTTTTGCAGCTCCTGTGGTTGTAGGTATAATATTCACAGCAGCTGCTCTAGCTCTTCTTGGATCTTTTGCTTTTGCATCTATCAGACTTTGTCCATTTGTGTATGAATGAATCGTCGTCATCAAGCCTTTATCGATTCCAAAAGCATCATCTATAACCTTAGCAACAGGGCCTAAACAGTTTGTAGTGCAACTTGCATTTGAAACTATAGCCTCTCCTGCGTATTTATCTTCATTTACACCTATAACAAATGTTGCTGTATCATCTTTCGCAGGAGCCGACATAACAACTTTTTTTACACCATTATCTATAAATACTTGAGCTTTTTCTTGAGTTAAAAATGCGCCCGTACACTCCAAAACAACATCTACACCATAATCAGCAAAATTTAACTCTTTTGGATCCCTCGTTGAAAACATTTTTACTTTTGAAGAACCTATTTGCATATAATCGTCTTCTAAAATCTCAACAGCTCCATTAAAAACACCATGAACACTGTCGTATTTAACCAGTTGTTTTGTCATCTCTCTTGCAGCGGTATCATTTATGCAAGTTAATTCAATATCATCTCTAGAGTCAATTATTCTAGCAGCACAACGCCCAATTCTTCCAAATCCATTAATAGCAATTTTTAAAGCCATGTCTCTTCCTTTTAGTGTTTACAAATTGGGATATTCTATCTAAAATGAGATATAAAATAGTTTAAGAAATATTAGCTTGTTTTTTTCAGCCATGAGAGGGTATCCTTTTTTATATTTTTGCAAAATAATTGCTCTAGGGGCAAGTTAAGATTTGGATGTTTTCCTTTTTTGAAATTTGGTTAGCGAAATATGGCATATAAATTTACCAAATCTTTTGTTGCCTTGAGCATTCCTTCGCCACCTTCTATCACAATATTTTTATAATTTTTTAAAATATCAAAATTGTTTTTTACATAAACTTTTCTATTTTGGATATTAAAAAGAGGAATAGTTTTGTCAAAATCTTTTCTTTGGGAGTATATTAAGATATCCGGTGCTTTTCCTTTGCATAATCTTGAATCTAGTGTCGGTCTGTCCTGTCTGACCGTATTGCCACCGATGACTAGCAGATCACATTTGTTTCTAAATTTATGGACTAATTCTCGTGAATCCAGACCCGTAATAATTCCTCCGTCTATCACACCGTTTAAACTCATGGCAAGCTTAAAAAAAATGAAATTTTCTTTTTGCCATTTTGAGAAAGGCATCAGTAAATCTTCGCATATTTTATTGTTTTTAAAAAACTCTACATGTATGCCATTTTGCCTTAGAAAATCTGCTCCACCACTTGCTGTTTTATTAACATCTAGTTTTCCGATAATAACTTTTTTAAACCCTAACTCTTTTATAAGATGCGAACAAGGTGGAGTTTTTCCATAATGATTGCATGGCTCAAGCGTTACATGTAGAGTTAGATTTTTAAATATATTGTTATGATTGGCTATGAGGTATTTGTGTATATCATTTGAGTTTTGAATGTCTGATAACAAAGTATTATTGGTAATTTTTACATAAGCAGCTTTGCAGACTTCTACTTCAGCATGCGGAAAACCGGCCTGATGATGAGCCTCACAGGCGATGATAGATCCTAAGTCATCACTGATAACCGCACCGACTGCGGGATTTGGATAGGTGAGTCCTTGATATTTCCATGCCTCATTTACAGCAATCTCCATAAAGAAAATATCATCTACCATTTATAGTAAGTTCTTGCCTTGTCTATATCTTCTAAGCTAATCTCTACAAATTCCCCGTCATCTTCTAGTATTTTTATAATTTTTCCGTCAAATGACTCTAGTTTACCTATAATTTTATCTGTATTTATCAATTTTATCTTTACAACTTCACCGATGCTACCTTTGAAATGCTCTGGCGTTTTCAAACTTCGCTAGATTCCCGGTGAACTGACTTCCAGGGTATAGGCTCCATTAATCGGTGGGTCAAGATCAATGATTGGAGAAATTATGCGGGATATTTTGGCACAAAGATCAAGATTGACACCATCTTTTGCAGTTATAAAAATTCTAAATATTCTATTGCCACCTTCAGAGACTATTTCACTATCATAATATAAGCCACCGTTTTCTTTTATGATATTTTTAATCGTTTCCATTTTTGCCTAACTCTTTTTCTATTGTTTCAAACAGTTTATCCATCTTATTTATCTCTTTTAGGCTGGTATCAAATTTAAAATGAAAACTAGGACACCTAAACCAACCCTCGGCTTCTAGGCAATAATTTTGCAAGTGCCTGTTTACTTTTTTTAAATGAGTCAATATATACTTTTTTTCTTCATCGTCAAGTGCCATTTCATCAAGATAAACTTCGGCATCATACTTTCCACGACTGCAATTTACATCAACGACACAAAGTCCCTGTAGCATCGGGTCATTTAGAGTTGCAAATGCTTCAGGTAACAGTTCTCTTAAAACACTTTCGGTTCTTTGGATTTTTATACTTTTAGGCATTTTTAAAGTGTTGCTTTCTCTTCTACTTCTTTAAAGCTTTCGATAAAGTCGCCTGCTTTTATGTCGTGATATCCTTCTATTCCGATACCGCACTCATATCCTTTGGCAACTTCTCTTACATCATCTTTAAATCTCTTAAGTGATGAAACTGTGCTTTCATATATGATAACACCTTCTCTGATAAGTCTTACTTTTACACCTCTGTTGATTGTCCCATCAGTTACAATACATCCGGCAATCGCTCCTATTTTTGGAACTACAAAGACTTCTCTTACTTGGGCTTGCCCTATGTTTTCTTCTCTTATGACAGGGCTTAGCATACCTGCTATCAAATCTTTTACATCATCTATCAAATCATAAATAACTTTATAAGTCTTGATTTCTACTCCGGTACTTTTTGCCTTATCTTTAACACTTCCTGTTGGTCTTACATTAAATCCTAAAATGATACTGTTTTCACTCGCACTTGCAAGTGCCACATCATTTTCAGTGATTCCACCAACGCCAGAACTTATAACATCTATCTTTGTTTCATCTGTTTTAATCTTCTCAAGAGAGCCTTTTATGGCTTCAAGAGAACCGCCAACATCTGCTTTTATAATAACCGGTAAACTTTTAAGCGCACCTTCTGCTATCATAGAGCTTAAATCATCTAGTGTTACTTTTGTTGATTTAGATAATTCTCTTTGCCTTAAGTATTCAGCTCTTTTCTTAGCATACTCTTTAGCTATTTTATCGCTTGCTACACTGACAAGCTTTTCACCTGCAAGCGGAACAGAACTCAAACCTATAAGAACTACAGGCTCTCCGGGTTTTGCCTCTTTTACAGGTTTGCCTTCATCATCCATCAAAGCTTTAATCTTTCCATGTGCAACACCGGCAACAACAGTATCGCCTATTTTTAATGTTCCATTTTGAACAACAACAGTAGATACGGTTCCTCTTCCTTTTTCAACTGAACTTTCTATAATAGTTGCTTTTGCTTCTTTATTGGGATTAGCTTTTAACTCCAAAAGTTCTGCTTGAAGCAATAAAATTTCAAGCAAATCATCAATTCCTTCACCTGTTTTTGCACTTATATGGGCAAATTCATATTCTCCACCCCAATCAACTGGAGTTATTCCGATTTCTGCAAGTTGAGATTTAACTAAATCAGGATTTGCACCCTCTTTATCCATCTTATTAACTGCTATTACCATAGGAACACCGGCTGCTTTTGAGTGCTCAATAGCTTCTTTTGTTTGAGGCATCACGCCATCATCGGCTGCCACAACTATGATAACAATATCAGTAACCTGTGCACCGCGAGACCTCATCTCGGTAAATGCTTCGTGACCAGGAGTATCTATAAAAGTGATATTTTTGCCGTTTTTTTCTACCATATATGCACCCACATGCTGAGTGATTCCACCCGCTTCGCCTGTGGCTACTTTTGAACTTCTGATATAATCCAAAAGTGAAGTTTTACCGTGATCCACATGTCCCATAATGGTAACGACCGGAGTTCTCTCTATGGCATTTTCATCTTTTTCTTCTTCGTATTGTTTGACATAATCAAACTCTTCTTGCTCATCAACAGTTGTAACTTCCAAATCAAATGAATCTGCTAAAATTTCAATAGCATCTTTATCAAGAAAGTCGTTTTTAGTGACCATGACACCTAAGGTGAAAAGTTCTTTTATAACTTCACCCAATGGTTTGTTTATCTTTTCTGCAAACTCATATACTCTGATATCTTCCGGGATTTCTATCGAACTTACTACCTCAGAATCTCTATCTTCAACTTTTCTTCTTCTTCTTTTTCTTGTTTTTCTTTTTATCCCTTGATTTAGAAAACTTACTTTTTTAGTGGTTTTCATCCTGGAAGGATCTATCTTTTTTCTAGGCTCTTCTTTAACTATTGGTTTAACACTAAAGTCAGGAAGAATAACCATCTCTTCTTCTATTTCTGATGCTACATCTCTCATCTGCATATCAAATTCAATATTGATATTTTGAGAATTACTACTTTTAGCTATGGTTTTTTTAGTTTTTTTCTTCTTTTTTGATGCTTCCGAAACTTGACCAAACACTGACTCCATTGTTGCATTTTTTCTAATACTTTTATATGAAGATTTTAAAGCTGATTTTACATCATCATCACTAAAAGCTTTTGATATTTGCTCTTTTGGTTCTACTTTTCTTCTTTTCTTTCTTACTATTACTAAGCCTCTTCTTTTTCTTACATTTGCAGATAAAGAAACTTTTTCTTCAACCTTGGAAGAGCTTTCTTCTGATTTTACTTCAGTTGGTTTTTTGGCCTCAGGCTCTTTTGCTACTAAATTTTCTTTTGGAGCTTGAGTTGCTTGAGTTGGAAGTTTGGTTTTTTTCTCTTCTTTTGATATATCTTTTTCTTTTTCTGGCACTGAAGGTTTTATTTCTTTTATCTCCTTCTCTTCTTTTTTCTTAACTTTAAGAGTTTTTTCTTTTTGAGGAGGGGTTTCTTTTTTCTTTTCTTCTTTTGGTTTTTCTTCTTTTTTAACCTCTGGTATATTTTTTTCACCTGTTAAAATGAAATTTATAAGGCTTTCTGCTTCTTCTGGTGTTACACCACTACTTGCTGCTTTAACTTCAAAGCCCATCTCCACAGCTTTTTCAACTGTATCTTTACTTGTTATTCCTAATTCTTTTGCTATTTCGTGTATACGGATCTTACCCATTCGTACCTAACTCCTTCAGTTTTTTGCCAATTTCTTCAATACTAGTTTGTTTTATTTTAAATTTTCCATTTAAGATTTTTATTAGTCTCTTTCTTTCTTGTTTTATGCACTGTTTGCAAATGTAAAAACTCCTGCCATTTTTCGTATAACCTACTAGTTTTCCATCTTTTTTTGAAAACGATATAAATCTTTTTGGGGATATTTTCCTCTGCATCCAATACACATTCGTGTAGTTATTTTAAAATCAGTTATTATATCAGAATTTAACTGTTTTTCCAATTTATTCAAAATCTTAACTCAATCTCTTTATAATATAGCCGTTATTGTCAAAATCAAATATTTCAATCCTAAAGTCTTCAAATACCTCTTTAAGTGCTTTTTGAATTTTATTTGCATCATCTTCATAACAAAGATTGAAAAACGAAGAACCACTTCCTGAGAGTGTGCTCATCAGTGCTCCATTTTCTAAAGATATCTTTTGAATCTCTTTTAACTCGGACATAATTGACATTCTTTGATTTTGATGCACACAATCTTCTGATCCTACTTTTAGCATTTCCCAATTTTCACTAAAAAAAGCAGAACTTAAAAATGATGCCCTAGATATATTATATACCAAATTTTGCATAGAAAAACTTTTTGCCAATTTGCTTCTTGAATGTGTAGTTGACATAGGGCGGTCCGGTATAACCACAACTGCTTTTACATATGACGGTAAATCTTTTTTTAATGTATGCACCATATGATTTTCAACGACAGAACTAACAAATCCACCATACACTGCAGGGGTTATATTGTCAGGGTGTGGCTCATAAATAAGAGCTCTGTTTAAAACAGTTTTTTTGTCTGCCTTAACATCTGCCATCTCGTAGGCACATGCAATTGCACTTACAATAACTGCCGAACTACTTCCAAGCCCTCTAGCAAAAGGAATGTTATTGTAAAATTCAAATCTAAAGGTATCTTTTTTTCCTGCCAACTCTCTATAAATATCATTGAAAATTGATATAAACATATTGTTTTTCTTTAATCTTACATTTTGAGCACCTTCACCTTTTATTGAAACACTATGGTATGTGGAAGTTTTTATATGTATTTCGTTATATAAACTGATTGCCAACCCAAGCGAATCAAAACCCGGACCAAGATTTGCACTAGTAGCTGGAATTTTAATTTTATATGATTTCATTTTATTGTCCCCTTTAAACAGCTGGCAAAACATATAATGGTTCGCAATTTTTCATAAATACACTTTTATCCAAATACTCGGGTAATTCAAATTTTTGTTCTATGTCTTGATTCATAATTTCTGTCTCTATTTTACCGTCTTTTTTCATAAAATATACTTTTCTCATAGCTCGTATCGGTCTATTGTTATTAAATTCAAAACCATCAACTCCAAGTAGTTTTATACCCAGACTGATACTCAATGTTCTTAGAAATATATATGATACTTTTATGGCCATAAAACTTCCGGGTCCATTTGCAAAAAAAAGTGTTTTTATTTTATAGGTTTGAAGTATTTGGGCAAAAATTACAGGTAATATTTCACTTGTTTGTTCAGTTTTTACATACTCTTTTATAAGTTTATCATCCTTATAGATACCTATTTTTAAAGGAGAAGATAGTGAAATCACCAATACATCTACTGCTATTGAATTGATTATGCAAAAACCTTTTCAAGTTCTTTTATTTTCTCTTTGGAAAGTGCTTTTATCTCATAATTTTTAGGGTCTCTCATGATCTCTTTTGTTAATTTGTGATTTAAGTTATGGCTTCCCGCAAATGACTCATAATTTCCAATAATTGTGGCTCCCAAGAGTGATAAATCACCAATTGCATCTAAAATCTTATGTCTTACAAATTCATCTTTATATCTCAATCCTTCGGGATTTAGTATCTTATGGTCGTCTAAAACTATCGCATTTTCAAGTGAGCCACCAAGCGCCAAACCTCTACTTCTTAAGTATTGCACATCTTTTAAAAAGCCAAATGTTCTTGCGCGAGAAATCTCTTCGATGAAACTTTTTTTACTATACTCAAACTTATACTCTTGCTTAGAAATAACCGGATGATTAAAATCGATAGCAAAATTATATGTGGGCTTAAGCGAAGGTGTTACTTTTGCAAATTTATTTCCATCTTGCACTTCTACTTCTCTTTTTATTATTAAAAACTTTCTATTTTCATCTAAAACTCTTTTCCCGGCCTCATCCAAAAGCATACAAAAACTCGCACTACTGCCATCCATAACAGGAACTTCCGAGCCATCAACTACTATTCTGATATTGTCAATCCCATAAGAATAAACTGCTGAGAGAAGATGTTCTATCGTAGATATATAATATTCGCTGTTGCCAATAACAGTTGCCATTTGGGTATTTACAACATTTTGCGGAGCTGCTTTTACACTCATACCGACATCACTTCTATAAAAAACTATGCCGCTATTTGCTTCCATAGGTTCAAGTATGATTTTTATAGGTTCGCCCTTATGAAGTCCAATACCTATACTTTCTACTCTTTTTTTTATCGTAGTCTGTTTAATATCACATCCTTAAAATATTTTAAAATATTAAGCAAAAATAATTCCTTTATTTTCTATCTATCATTTTTTTGGAAGTTTTAATGATATCAAAAATATTTTTTCTCATCCACGATTTGTCCATCCATTCTACCGGTCTGACTTCGATTCCCTGAACTAAAACTCCAAAGTGCAAGTGATCACCCAAAGCCAGCCCCGTTAATCCTGTATTTGCTACAACCTGTCCTGCTTTTACGAAATCCCCCTTGTTTACTAAAAAGTTAGAACAATGGCCATATAGCGTATAAAGACCTAAACCATGATATATGATAAGATTATTTCCATATATACCGTTGGGATCTGCAAAAACAACCACTCCGCTATTTTTTGTTATAATTTTAGCTCCGGCATAACTAGCTAAATCAACACCTAGATGCCAAGCTTCACTAATTTGCTTGCCATTGTAGCTATAATACCTGTGATCTCCAAAACTAGCTACTTTTGCTGCGTTTTTTAATGGGTAAAACTTAGTCTGATAAAAATTTTTAATCATTTTTGTATCTGTCGGTGTTGTGTATTTTTCTATAATTTTCTCATTTATATCTCTTAAATTTTCGTTTATATACTTAAACTTTTTTATCTTGGAGGCATCATTTAGCTCAGGTTTATTTTCTGCAATCAAATCACTAATTTTGCCATCTAAAAAGTTATCTTTTAATTTGATTTTTGACACCCTGTATTTTTTATCTATATAAAAAAGCCTGATAGGAACTTTTGTAATATTTCCAGCATCATCTGTTGCCACTATTGTAGCTCTAAATTTCTTTTCTTGGACAGGCCAAGCAATTAAGGAAATATAATAATCTTTTTTATAAAAAGGGGTTGGATAAAATATTTTTCCAAAATTGGTTTGAATATATAAATCTTTTAAATTTGTGTCTTTTGCTTTGAAAACAACTGATGCTACTCCACCTTTAATAATCTTATATGATTTATTAATGACATACAGTTCGGGCCTTCTTCTGTCTATTTTAATATTTACAACTTTTTTTGAGCTATTCCCTGAGAAAAAATTCCATTTGCTATCATCAGTTACACTAATGAGAAGTTGAAAATTTTTCTTTGTACTTGTAAAGCCTGTTCTTGGAAATTTTATATCCAACACTTGAGTTTTCGGAAATTTTGTATATAATTTATTCATTATTTCTATATTATTTTTACCGTCACTTAAAGTAATTCTTACAAATTTTATACCGGTATCATCACTAAGATTCAATTTCAGAGGTGTTCTTAGATTCCAGTCTATCTTGGAAGCTATATCTATTTTTGGTACATTTCTTTCAAACATCGGTGAAGTATAAAGAAAGCCAAAAGCCCCTATAATCAAAATCAAGATAATTGCTATAACTATACCTGATGAGCCTCTTCTTTGCTTACTCTGAAATTTTTTCATAAATTTATTATCCTTTTTAAATTTTGTAATATGTCATTTTTGAGTTTTTCCAAATCACTGCTTTTTGTCTCAAAACCGGCTGAATTTTTATGGCCTCCGCCTTGGTATTCTTTGGCAACAGCAGTAACATCAACGCCATCTTTGCTTCTAAGCGAAATTTTAAATCCACCATTTTTTTCTTCTAGTATCATAACTGAAACTTTTACCGTTATTATATCACGAAGTACATTTACAATATCTTTTGTATCATATCTTTTTGCTCCGGTTTGTGCTAAAACATCTTTACTTATGACAATCAAGGCGACTTTTGCTTCAAAATAAAGATCAAAATTATTTAAAATATAACCTAGTAACCTTGTTCTTGCCAAAGAAACTCTACTTTTTAAGAGTGTTGCAATTTTTTTGGCATCTGCTCCAAATTCTACTAACTGTGCCGCAGTTTCAAATGTATTTTTGTTCAGATGTGAATATGAAAAAAATCCTGTATCTTCGACAACAGTAACATACAAACAAGAAGCACAATCACTCGATATTTTTATATCATTTGCTTTTAAAAACTCATACGCAACCATACCGGCACTAGCACTTTTCGTATCTACCATATTCACATCACCAAACATTTGGTTTGAGAGATGATGGTCTATGTTTATAAGCGAATATTCGTCTCTTTCTATCTGTAATCTATCAAAACTCCCACAATCACAACTGATAACCAAATCAAAATATTTAGGCAATTTGTTTTTTATTCTATGAATATTTGGCAAAAAGTCATAAATACGAGGCATCTCTTTTGTTGCATTATATAATGATACTTTTTTATTTGCTCTTTTTAAAACATCATACAAAGCCAAAACAGAACCCAAAGTATCTCCGTCAGGGTTTACATGTGAAACCAAAAGTATATGCTTTGCGTCGCCAATAAGTCTCCAAGCTTCTTTATACATAAAACCATATCCCATTATACTAAATTTCTTATTAGTTTTTTATTAGCAATGTCTCTGCCCATTTTAATCATCTCTTTTGCTTTGTCAAATTCATAAAATTCACAGGCATTGCAAGGAATATTCATGATAATATCCGGAGAATATCCGGCTATTTTATACTCTGTAATAATTTTTTGCATCGTCTCTACCGAACGAATCATAACTCCAAATATGCCGAGATGATCAAATCCGTCTTTTTCTTTTTTTAAAATTAAATTTCCAAATTTTTTCTCAATTTTTTCATAAAAATTTGATACTTTTTTACTGCTTTGTTTTGCTGTTTTAATTTCATATTTTTTGGAAACTACTGCATTTAAATTAACAGCTATTGTCATATCTGTATCATCAGAGATTGTTGGGGCTATTGGTATAGGATTAAGCACGCTTCCATCCACTAGATATCGATTCCCAAATTTTTTTGGTGTAAAAATAGTAGGAATAGCAACAGAAGCCCTAACGGCATCTAGTAGCCTTCCTTTTTGAATCCAAACTTCTTTTTGTCTGACCAAATCAGTTGCAACAGCAGTGAAAGGTATGGGAAGATCTTCTATTATAACATCACCTATCATTTTTTCAATCGTGCGAAAAACTTTTTCACCTTGTATAAATCCATCTTTTCCAAAGGAAAAATCTAGTAATTTTGCAATGTCAAAAAATTTCAGCGCCAATACCCATTTTTTATAATCATCAAGCTTGCCACATGCATATAAAGCGCCTATTAAAGCCCCCATAGATGTTCCTGATATTGATTTTATCTCAAATCCTTGCTCTAATAAAACTTCAATGATCCCAATATGGGCATAACCTCTTGCCCCTCCACTTCCCAATACCAAAGAAACACTTTTTTTATCATTTACAATCACTACTAACCTCTTTTTTATTTCCTGCTTTATACACAAATGCCAAAACTTCGGCCACGGCCTTATATAAAGCCTCTGGTATCCTGTCGTTTGGTTCACATTTTTTATATAGTTCCCTCGCAAGTGGTGGATTTTCTACTATTTGGATATCATACTTCCTTGCTATTTCTTTGATTTTCAGCGCCAAATGATCCATTCCTTTTGCCAATATAATCGGTGCATTATCTTTTTCCCTGTCATATCTTAGTGCAACAGCAAAATGAGTAGGATTTGTGATAATCACATCTGCATTTGGAACCTCTTGCATCATTCTTTTTTTACTCATCTCCATCTGGATTTTTCTGATTCTTGCTTTTATTTGAGGATCGCCTTCCATTTGCTTGTATTCATCTTTTATCTCTTGTTTACTCATTCGCAAATCTTTAAAATAATTATATCTGACAAAAAACAGGTCAAACAAAGCCAAAAAGAAAAACAACACAAGCATAGCAGAGCCCAAAATCATAGCTTTTTCTTTTAGCCAAGAAAGCTGATCAAAAATGGGCAGGTAAACTATACCGGGCAAGTCTTTCACAAAACTCATCATAAAGTAATAGGCTAACATAATAACCAAAGCAACTTTTAAAACTACTTTTGTCGTTTCGATTAATTTTTTTATAGAAAGAAGATTTTTTAAGCCTTTAATTGGATCTATTTTTTTTAAATCAGGAACAAGAGGTTTTGAACTAAATAAAAAACCAAACTGCAAAAAACCTGCTAGCAATCCCGATATTGCCACTGCTATAGCCAAAGGCATAACTATAAAAATAATTTCTCTAAAAGTAATGATAGAGATTTCTATAATCATATTTTTTGTAAATTCAACGCCAATGAAAGATTGATAATAACGATATAGTCCAACTAAATGTTTTTGCATAAAAGGAAAAAGCGATAAAAAGGTAAAAATCGCAACAACGAGAGTAACAAAACTACTAGTATCCTGACTCTTAGGAACATTCCCTTCTTTTCTAGCATCTTCAATCTTTTTAGAGGTCGGTTCTTCGGTTTTTTCTTGATCATCAGCCATAAAATTTAGTTAACTCTTAAATTATCTTCATAGAAAGATCCAGCCAAATAGCATGGTGAATCAAACTGCCACTACTAATCGCATCTATACCGGTATCTACATATTCTTTAATGTTCTCTTTAGTTACATTTCCACTTGCTTCTATCAAAATATAAGGAAAATTGCTATTCCTAAAAGCTACGACTTCTTTTATATCCTCTACATTCATATTGTCGCACATAATCATATCAGCTCCACAACTCATGGCATATTTTGCAAACTCTACATCTTCACATTCTATCTCTATTTTTGAAGTGTAAGGCAATTTAAATCTAGCTTCTTTTAGAAATTCTCCTAGATTTTCAATTGTTTTAATATGAGTATCTTTTAACATCAAGCAGTCATCTAAACCCATTCTGTGGTTATTGCCACCGCCACATCTAACTGCATATTTTTCAAATATCCTAAGATGCGGTCTTGTTTTTCTTGTATCTAAAAGTTTGACTTGAGAATCTCTCACTAAACTGACATATGAATTTGTGTTTGTGGCTATTCCACTTGCATGCTGAAGCATATTTAAAATAGTTCGTTCACACATCAAAAGTTTTTTTGACTTACCTTTTAATGTTGCTATAACATCTTCATATTCAACAGGTTGTCCGTCTTTAATATGAAATTTTATATCAATATTTTCCACCTTGCAAAGCGCCTTTGCATATACAACTCCTGCTAGGATACCCTTGTCTTTTGAGATAATTTTAGCCGTAGCTTTTTCATGGCTTCCCACTAGATAAAATAGATCACCTCTACCAACATCCTCTTGAAGAGCCTGTTTTACAAATTTTTTTATCATCCTATTGTCCCCTTTTTATTGGGCAAAGCCCAAGAAAAATTCCTCGCGACTGAAGCACGAGCTAACACTCTGCATAACCTTTTGTAATCATTGCTTTGTATTATTTTTAACCTCTACATGTAGAGGTTATATTTCAAACATTCTGTTTAGTGCTTCAAACGAATATTTTCTTACTTCTTCACTTATTGTTATCTCATTTTCATATTTTTTTCTTTTATGGATAAAAGCGTGGCATAAAGGTCTTTGAGTGTTGTCTCATTCATTGTCGGACACTCCGGCTTGGTGGACGAGAGTACAAATGTATTTTTTTCTCTTAAGCGATTTACCATATTAAACTCCGTTCCAACTGCTATTTTTTGCTCTAGTGGCAACTCTTTTATATATTTTATTATTTGTGAAGTCGAACCTACAAAATCAGCTTTTGCACAAACTTCCGGTTTACACTCCGGATGAGCTGCTATCAAAATATCCGGGTATTTAGCTCTATAAAACTCAATATCTTCTACATCAAAAAGTTGATGAACTGAGCAAAAACCATTATAACAAATAATGTCGGCACTCTTTGGATCAACACCATCGCCTATAACGCAAGATGTTAGCCCCATGTCTATCGCTATATTTTGTCCTAAACAACGATCTGGAACGAAGAGTATCTTTTTACCGCTTTCTCTGGCTTTTATGATGATTTTCTTGGCATTTGAACTTGTGCAGACATATCCGCCCATCTCTCCTACTCTAGCTTTTACTTCAGCTGAAGAGTTAATATAGGTAACTGGCATAATATCTTCTTTTTTTATACCTGCTTTTTCTAAAATCTTTACATTATTGTCAAAATAATCTGCATCAATCATTCTTGCCATAGCACAACAAGCAATTTTTGGCATAAAAACTCTTTTTTGGGGAGCTAGTATCTTTACGCTTTGACCCATAAAGCCAACTCCACAAAATATTAGATTTGGCTTCTCATCTTTGGCAGCCCATTTAGCAAGCTCTAGTGAATCGCCTGTAAAATCAGCCATATCAAATACTTCATCTTTTTGATAAAAATGTGCCACTATACTGACATTTAATTCTTTCTTTAATTTATTGATTTCATTTTTTAGCTGGATATTATTCAAATTATCGTCCTTATTTTCTAATAATTTTGTATTATAGCAAAAGCCAAATTAAATTATATTTTAGATAAAATTTGGAAAAAGTTTTTAAAGGACACATGTGGATTTTTTATATAATATCAATATTCAATTTTATATTTTAGCTTATTTGGTCGGGGGAATTCCATTTGGTTTGATTTTAGCTAAATATTTTGCAAAAGTAGATATAACAGAAGCTGGAAGTGGAAGTATTGGCGCTACAAATGTTTTAAGAGTTTTAAAAGAGCAAAATCCGCATCTTGCAAAAAAAATTGCGATTGCAACCCTTGTTTGCGATGTTTTAAAGGGAATAGTTGTTCTTTCTATTGCAAAATTTATGGGACTAAGTACGGAAACTCTTTGGGCTATTGCCATACTTGCCGTTATCGGTCACTGTTATAGTCCTTATTTGAAATTTGAAGGGGGAAAAGGAGTGGCAACTGGCATGGGTGTTTTTTTATTTATGCTTCCCATAGAAACAATTGCTGCATTCATTGTTTGGGCAATTACTGCAAAGACTATCAAAATTTCATCTGTTTCATCACTTTTAGGCATATTGGTTTTAGTGCTTTTTTCTTTTACTATTCATCCTAAAATCTATGAAATTGAAACTCACGCTCCTATCTTGATTATTGCTTTTATTATTTTCTACAAACATTTACCAAATATCATGAGAATATTCAAAGGCAAGGAAGCAAAAGTTTGACAATTCTTATAAAAAATCTTTCTTTTTTTGCAATTCTTGGAATCTTAGAGAAAGAGAGGAAGAAAGCTCAAAAAATTATAGTCAATGCTAAAATCACATACCATCACACAGACGATTATTTTATAAATTATGCTGAAGTTTCCAAGTTAATACAATCAACCATAGTTCAAAATGAATTTGAGTTAATCGAAGAAGCTCTTGAAGCACTTTTAGTAAAAATTAAAGATAAATTTCCAAAAACAGATAAAATCAAACTAGAAATATTAAAACCCAACATCCTACAAAATTGCGAAGTGGGCGCAAAGATTAAAAAAAACTTCAAAAAAAATTAAAAAATTATTAAAAAAACTTTAAATCTAGCTAAAATTATGATATAATTCCTCCTTAATTCAATAGAAAAAAGGACAATAATGCGAATATTAATCGTAGAAGATGAAGTAACACTAGGCAGGACCATCGCAGAAGGACTTCAAGAGTTTGGCTATCAAACTGATAGCTCTGAAAATTACAAAGATGCAGAGTATTATATAGGAATCAGAAATTATGATTTGGTATTGGTTGATTGGATGTTGCCTGATGGTGATGGAATTGATTTGGTAAATATCATAAAACAAAAATCTCCTAGAACGGCAGCTGTTGTACTTTCAGCAAAAGACGATAAAGAAAGTGAAATAAAGGCACTAAAAGCTGGGGCTGATGATTATATCAAGAAACCATTTGACTTTGATATTTTGATAGCTCGCATAGAAGCTAGACTAAGATTTGGTGGCACAAATGTTATCAAAATAGATGATTTAGTAATTGATCCGGATGAGGAAAAAATTACTTACAAATCTCAAGTAATTGAGCTCAAAGGTAAGCCTTTTGAAGTGCTTACTCATCTAGCTCGCCATAGTGATCAGATAGTATCTAAAGAGCAATTACTTGATGCTATCTGGGAAGAACCTGAACTCGTAACTCCAAATGTTATCGAAGTCGCTATTAACCAAATTCGTCAAAAAATGGATAAACCATTGGAAATCTCAACTATTGAGACTGTGAGACGAAGAGGTTATAGGTTTTGCTTTCCCAAAAAAGTATAAGATATAGTTTTGTATTACAATTAGTATTAGCTTCTATAATACTAATTGTAATCTTTTCTATAATTTTATATAGTTATATAAAAATATCCGTCTATAGAGATCTTACAAATTCCCTTCAGAAAGAAGCCGCTTTAGTAGCAGTTGAAAAATCATCGGATTTAGACAAAGAAAAGCTATATTTATTTTCACCAAAACTTGAAACAAGAGATCAGAAAATAAAAACTGTAGTTAGATTAGACATAAAGTCTAAGATTAGTTTTAAACTTACAAAAAAACATAATATTCATTATCTTACTATTTTTTATCCATACAACAAAAAAGATGCTCTTTTTATAACCATCACGAGAAATATATCTAGCACAGACAAGCTATTGGATGAAATATTCACTAGCGTTTTAACGATTAATTTCATCGCACTTTTTCTAATACTTTTTTACGCTCTTTTTTTATCTAGGATGCTTCTTCTTCCCATAAAATCACTTACCATGAAACTAGCAAATATGAATGAGAGTTTTTTGCAAACAATTGATCCAAAAACTCTGCCAAAAGAATTTGCACCACTTGGTAAAAGCATTAACAATTTAGTCAAAAGAATACAAAGTTTTAGCCGATATCAAAAAGAGTTGTTTATTGGTGCTTCTCATGAGCTAAAAACCCCCTTAGCTGTGATGAAAACTAAAAACGAAGTAACCATGCTTAAACCAAGAGATTCGCAAAAATACATAGATACTCTAAAAGAAAATATTGGAACAATTGATGAAATGAATAAAATGATTAGCAATATTTTAGAGATAGGAAGGCAAGAAAGCGCACAGTTTGAAGAACCTGTTGAAATTGATTTAATTAAATTTTTAAAAGAGAGAGCAAATAATTTCAAAATATTAGCTTACCAAAAAGAGAAAAAATTTGAAATAGACATATCTCCCCAACAATATATAATAAAAACGCAACCTACTCTTTTGGTTCATATTTTACAAAATTTTGTTCAAAATGCTGTAAAATTTACGCCTGCTGGAAAAACCATATATATTGTTGCAAAAAAGTAAAAAATGGTTATTTGATTAAAATCATAGATGAGGGCAAGGGCATAGATGAAAACAAAGACCTTTTTGCACCTTTTAAAAGATTTGGAAATAAATCCGGAGCAGGCTTGGGACTATTTTTAGCAAAAAGTGCAGCAAATGCCTTAAATGTAAAAATTACACTTGCAAATAGACAAGAAAATATGGGAACAGTAGCTTCAATTTTCATTCCTGCTAGAAAAAAATAATAAAAATTACAAAAAATTGATACTTTAAATTTTTTTAAAGTAAATTTACTGTATAAATCTCTCTATTATTATATATTTTATTTTTGTGAATATAATAAAACAAAATGTTTAAGGAATTTTTTAATGTCATTATTGATTACAGATGAATGCATAGCGTGTGATGCATGCAGAGACGAATGTCCAAATTGTGCTATCGAAGAATTTGACCCTATCTATATAATTGATCCGGATATTTGCACAGAATGTGTCGGACATTATGATGAGCCTGCCTGCATATCAGTATGCCCAGTTGATTGCATTGTTCCAGATAGGGATAATGTAGAAACCATGGAAGAGTTAAGATTAAAATTTATTCAACTAACAGCTGACGAACAATAAATTCCTATGGCTAAAAGAACGGCTGTTATAGATATAGGTTCAAATTCAGCAAGAATGGTTATATTTGAAAAAAGTAGCCGTTTTGCATATCATCTTATAAAAGAGATAAAAAGCAGGGTAAGAATTGGAGAAGGTGCTTATGAAAATGGTGGAATATTGCAAGATATACCACTACAAAGAACATATGATGCACTTGAAGGCTATAGAAATATATTTAAGACACTCAAATGCAACAAAGTTTTTTGTGTTGCAACTTCTGCACTTAGAGATGCACCAAATTCGTCAGATTTTATAAAAAAAGTTAAGTTTGGTCTTGATATCAATATAAAAATAATAGATGGAAAACAAGAGGCATACTATGGTGGAGTTGCAGCAAAAAATCTGCTCATGCCCTTAAAAAATGCGACAACAATCGATATAGGTGGCGGATCAACTGAATTATCCTTGATAAAAAACAATAAGATAATTGATAAAATATCTATAAATATTGGGACAGTAAGACTAAACGAACTGTTTTTAGACAAAAATGCTTCGAGTCGTGATATTATAGATTATATACAAAATTCCCTAATAGACTTACCAAAATCTTTCTCTAATGAGAATTTAATAACTATTGGTGGTACAACTAGATATTTTTCAGAATTAATTATGAAAAAAATTAATTATCCTCTTGAGACAGTTCATGGCTTTGAATATAAACTACACAATTATATTGAGTTTGCAAAAGATATTAAAAATTCAACGATTACAGATTTAAAAAAATTTGGAATCAAAAAAGATAGAATTGACACGATAAGAGAAGGGTTGTATATCTTTAATGAAATCAGTAAAAAATTAAATGGGAAAAATATTATCACCTCTGGTGTTGGTGTCAGAGAAGGCGTATATCTGTGTGATTTGCTTAGAAACTCCAATCATAATTTTCCACAAAATTTCAAATTAAGCCTGAATAGCCTTATAGATAGGTTTGCTATGAAAGATAGGCAAAACAGTTCGATTGTAAGATATTGTCAAGATCTCTTTTATGCTCTCTCTTATCTGCATCAAATGGATGATAAATATCTCTATATACTTACAACTTCTGCAAAGCTATACAATATAGGGATAAGACTTAACTTTTACGAAAAGAACCTACATAGTTTTTATTTTATAATAAATAGTTTAAATTATGGTTTCTCGCACAAAGAAAAGATTTTAATAGCCTTACTCATAAAGTACCATATGAAAAAACTCCCGTCAATAGAAGATCTCAAAGCCTATGAGAATTTACTACCAGATATCAAGATTGTTAATTGGTTAAGTTTTATATTGTCTTTGTCTAATTGTTTGCATAAAGATTTAATGGATGATAAATTCTCCTTTAAGTACGAAAATCATACCCTTCATATAAAATCAAGAAAAAAATTGTACTTAGCGAAAGAGTGCATAAAGAAACTGGCAAAACCAGCCTCTTTTGCGATAGTGCCAGAAGACAAGATAGGCTAATTTTATAACCTAAAACTGCCTTCCCATAGTAAATTCAAAAGATGATGTATCATCTCCAGCTTTTTTTAGTAAGGGGGACGCGAATATCAGATTGATTGGTCCCATAGGAGAAACCCATTCTAAATTAATACCGGTTCCTGCTCTTTTGATATCCAGATTATTTTCACCAATCATACCATAATCAAAAAACAAAGCACCTCTTAGTTTAAGTCGTTCAATCAATGGAAAACTAAGCTCAACAGTATTCACTAACATCACTTTACCACCAAGCAAATCTCCACTGCTATTTTTAGGGGATATTGATCTTGAAGCGTACCCTCTTACCGTGCTGATACCACCCATATATGCCTTATCACCGATAGGAAGATAGCCATTATCTATAATATAATCAAATCTAGCCTTATACCTGAAAATTAGATCATAATCAATAGCATCTTCTAATCCATAAAAATATGCAAATTTTCCTCTGGTACTTAAAAATTTCTCATCTCCTCCAACGCCTGCAAATTCGGTGCTGAGTGATGCACTTATTCCTCTTCTTGGCAGATAATAATCATCTGTATTATTGAAAGATACTGTAGGAGTTATTGCACTTTTCAGTGTGGCATCCGTTGTATAAAGAGATGGATTTAGTGTTGAAGAAAGATTACTTAATTTTGAATTTTCCAGTGAATAAGAAAGGGAGCCTCTCCAGTTTCTGCCAAACTTTCTACCAAGAGTTAAGCTAAAACCGGCAATATCTTGATCATAACTAGTATAATTATAATTGGTCCTGTAAATACTTCCTCCCAAGCTATAAATAGAATCAAATACTCTTGGATTTGTTAAAGAGACTTTCCCACTTAACTCTTTATCGGATCTGTCTATATTTACTTCTGCTTTCATACCTGAGCCAAATATATTGCCATCGGATAAATTTGCACTAAGAAGAAGTCCATCAGACGATCCATATCCAATTCCACCGCCGATTGATGCTGTTCTTGCTTCTTTGACGGTTACGAGTAAGTCTATCTTGTTTTCACCAACTCTTATCTCTTTTATATTTGCATCTTCGAAATATCCCGTCCTCTTCAAAGCACTTTTTGAGTCTTTCAAATCGGTTCTACTATACAAATCACCTGGTGCTAAATAAATTTCTCTTCTTACCACCCTGTCTATCGTTTTGGTATTACCTGATATTCTAACATTGTTTATATATACTTTGGGACCGGTATAAACTATAAAATTTATATCGGCTTTGTGTTTCTTTTTGTCTGTTTTAACATCCGGATTAATCCTAGCAAATGCATAACCTAAGTCTGCAACATCATTTTCTATAGTTTGCATATCCTCTCTTAATCTTTTGGAACTAAACATTTGCCCTGGGCTAAGGTGTAGATTAGAAATGATTTTTTTAGTGTCAAGCAATCCTTTTGGAGCAGAGATTTCTATCTTATTGACATTATATTGCTCGCCTTCGGTTATATTATAAGTAAGGTCTGCACTGTAACTATCCATGTATGCCTTTAAAAATGGATTGCTTACATGTACATCTAAATAACCATGCCTTAAATAATAATCTTTTATTCTAAGTGAATCATATTTTAAATCTCCCAATCTTACCTCTCCGTCATCAAAACCCCACATCCAAGATAAATATTCTGCTTTTCTATTTGCGATGGTAGATCTAATATCACTGTAATCAAACTTTTTTGCACCACAAAGTTTAACTTTTTTTATAACAATTTTTTCACCTCTGTTTACAACAATATCTAGTGCAAATGAATTTTTATTTAATTCTTTCGTATTTATTTCCACAACAGTATTGAAATACCCTTTGGTTTCATAATATTTTTCAATTCTTAATTTTGCTATTTTAGTTTTGTCTTCATCATATATTTCACCTTTTTTAATACCAAGCGTCTCTTTAACTGTTTTTTGATCATTTTCACCAATACCTGTTATAGTGATATTGGCAATCACTGGTTTTTCTACAACTGTAACCGTAAGTATTCCGTCATTTTCAGATACTTCAATATCTTTAAAGTATTTTTGAGCATAAAGGTCTTTAATCCCCTTGTCAATAACCTCAATGTCTAGTGTATCTCCTTTGTGTATATTCATAATCTCTTTCGCGATGCTTGGCGAAAGATGGATTAAACCATCAAATTTAATTTGCTTGATTGTAATTGCGTAGAGTGAAGAAGCTAGCATTATTCCTAATAGTAATATCTTATTCATTAAAAACCTTTTATATATTCTCATAAAAAAAGGATATAATACCATTTTTGGAATTAATTATTAGTTAAAGGCTACATTGATATGAAAATTGGAATTATAGGACTCGGTCTAATGGGAGGTTCTTTAGGGCTTGCTTTAAAAGATATAAAATTTGTATCTAAAATATATGGATTTGACCATAACCTTTCACATTGTGAAGAGGCTTTAAAGCTCGGGTTGGTGGATGAAATAGTCTCTTTTTCAGAAATCAAAAAATGCGATACTATTTTTTTGGCAATCCCTGTTGAAGCTATCATAGAAGTGATGAAAAGCTTAACAGACATCTCTAAAGAGACTACAATTATAGACTTAGGAAGTACAAAAGATAAAATAATAAACAATACTCCCGAAGTTATAAGAGAGAATTTTATAGCAGCCCACCCGATGGCAGGAACTGAAAAATTTGGTCCAAATGCAGCTATTGAAAACTTATACCATGACCATGTGGTAGTTTTGTGTAATATGGACGAAAGTGGAGACACCCACAAAAACAGAGCTATTCAAATATTTTCTCATATCGGTATGAAAATTGTATTTATGGAAGCTGGTGCTCACGATAAACATGCCTCTTTTATATCGCATCTTCCACATGCACTAAGTTACGCTCTTGCAAACAGCGTTATGGGGCAAGAAGACCCAAAAAGCATACTTTTACTTGCAGGTGGCGGTTTTAAAGATATGAGTAGAATAGCAAAATCTTCACCGATAATGTGGACTGATATCTTCAAGCAAAACCGAGATAACTTGCTCAACTCCATCACGCTTTTTGAAGCAGAATTGGCAAAATGCAAAAAAATCATAGAAGAAAAAATTGGAATGAGTTAGAAAAATGGATGGGAAGCGCAACAACTCTTCATAAAATATTATGACTGTGGCTGTCTTCTAGTTTACTTAAAAATTCCAACAATCCCTCTATTATGTTTTTTGGTTCGGGTGGACATCCTTTGATATGGTGAAATATTTTTATATTTAGGGATTTTGCACCTTTTATGGCAAAGTTTTTTTGAAATACGCCCTCCAATACAGGACAATCTCCCAGTGTTATGAGATACGAAGGTTTTGGTGTTTGAAGATATGCATCCAATACATGATGATACATATTTACTGAAACTACACCACTTAGCAATATCACATCTGCGTGCCTTGGACTTGCTACGAAATGGATTCCCAATCTATCCAAATCATAATACGGGTTTGAGAGTGCATTGCACTCTGCTTCACAGGCATTGCAACTTCCTGCGCTTACCATTCTGATTGCTAGGCTTCCTGCGAATTTTTTGTTTATTTTATTTTTTAACTCTTTTTTTAAATCTGCTAGCTTGGAATCTAGCTCTAAGTGTTTTGTTGAGATTGGATTTTCTAATCTTTTTTTCCAAAATTTTATCATAAGTCATTTCCTGCGTAACTAAGATCACAACTTTTATTTATCAGCGGAAAATCTGCGATGATGTCTTTTTCCATCATCAGATAGAGTGCTTGCCAATTAATGAAACTAGGATCTCTTGCGTAAAATCTCTCTATCACTCCGTCTTTTAACTTTATAAACATAAAAAGCTCTCCGATTGAACTCTCCGTAAAACTCATATACTCTCCGTCTTGGAAACTTGTTGGTTTTTTTACTCTACATGTAAAGCCTATAAAGTTTCTTATCATCGCAATTGAGTTATATATCTCTTTTATTCTAAGTTTAAATCTAGAACCAACATCGCCAACTGTTTCATTTTGCAAAACAAAACCATGTTTTTTGTAAAAATCATTATCTCTGCAATCGACTTTTTTCCACTCGCTCTTGCAACCACACCGACAACTCCGTATTTTCTGGCTTTTTGTCTGCTTAAAACACCTGTCGTATCAAATCTCGCCCAAAGTGAGGGAATATCAATAATCCAATCTTCAAACCATTTAACTTTTTTTTCCAAAGTGTTTAAAAAATCTATAATCTTTTTTTCATCATACTCTTTAGTTTCAAATCCAATACTTCCAAAACCAAATATGTGATTGCTTATCTCTTTTAAAAATACTCTCGCATCTTCCGTTAATTGAGAAGCAAATGAAAGTGCAGCTCCAAATCCGGCATCATTGGGAATAAATCCGATGTCAGTTAAATGATGAATAATCCTTTCTGTTTCCAAAAGCAAACAGTGGTATTTTTTCAACTCATACTCATATGCAACACCACTAGCCTGCACGATTATATCAAACAGTGCTAACTGATAGGCTATGCTTTCATTTCCGCTTATTTTTTCTATCATTTCTCGTGAATCCAAAAGTTTTTTGCCCTCAAGAGATTTTTCTATTCCACGGTAAGTATAAAAATGTCTCACTTCAAGATGAAGCATCCTCTCTCCCTCTTGAGAAAACTGAAAATGCCCCGGCTCTATGATGCCCGCATGTATAGGTCCCACCGCTACTTCAAACACACCATCGCCCTTTACTGTCTCATATTTATAAGGTGTATATTCACTAAATTTAATCTCTTCATCTTTAAAATCTTTTTTTAGAGGAGATATCTTTGGAAATCTCTCGTGATGAACAAGAGGCCTGTTATCATAGCTATTTATAATATTTATACCAAAATCATCTCGTATCTTTCTCTCAAACCATGTGGCAGTTGTATATTTTGAAGATATGGACTCAAGTATTGGATTTTCCTTATCAATCTCTTCTCTTTTCATCTCATCATCAAAAAGAGTAATCACTTCAAAATTATCACTGTTTTCAATGGCAAATCTAGCTATTAATCTTTGTTGTTTCATCTGTTTTCTTCTTTATCCAAATACTCTTGCATCACTTTGGGAAATTTTTTGGGATTAAAGATTTTAAACTGTTTATTTACGCTTGTCAATCCAAAAACCAACTCTATGTCGGATTTTTTTACGCCAAACTCTTTTGCTAAAAATTTAATCATATAATCCGTCGCTTTTCCATCTTCTGCTGCAGCTTTTATCGCAATTTTGAGTTGATCTCCTCTTATTTTTCCGATTTTATCAACTTTTGCAGAGGGAGTACCTAAAACATTTAAAATCAAAACTTCATCTTCAAAATGATAAAACATCTTTTCTCTCATGAAATCCCTCTTAAAAACTCAAAACTCCAAGGAGTTAGCAGTGCTATTAAAGAAACTGCAAATATAATCAAAGCCAACACTTCATTGCCATATACTACTTTTTTCTTCTCTATCCCTTCATATTTCATTGATTGATAAATCTCTATAAATTTATAAAAGATGATTGAAAGTAAAATCAACAGCAAGATAATTGCACTGATCATTAAAAGTAAGTGTTTATTGGTTTTTGCCAACTCTACCATAGATGCAAAACCGTATAATTCTGAGAAGAACATAGGACTTGGCGGAGCAGATACAATGGCAAGTAAAAATATGCCTGTTAGGAAATAAAAAGCCTTTCCCTTGATACCGCTATAACCTCTCAATGCTCCCGCTATCCTGTATTTTCCTCTTGATTCCAAAATTCCGGTTGATAGAAACAGTGCAGGCTTTAAAAAAGCATGTGCTCCAAAATGCAAGAGTGCCGCAAAGACTCCTCCACTTGCCCAAAAAAGAGCAATTAATGCCATATGCTCGACTCCCGATAGTGAAAAAAGTCTCATAAAATCTTTGGCACGATATATCAAAAAAGAGACGATAAATATAGTAAGAATGGTATAAATAAATACAAAAATAAATACATGTGCCGAGTTCACAACGGATGCAATGCGGCTAAATTTGAAAAACCCAATCATAACGGCGCTTTCCAAGATACCGCTAAAGAGTGCAGCTACGGGATAAAATGATGCTCGCTCAATATTTGCTAGCCATAAATTCATAGGGAAAAATCCCATTTTTATAAACATTCCAAGAGTCGTAATCGCAAAACCTATCTCAAAAAGAAATGGTGATTTAATCTGTTTTGCATTTAACAAAAGGGCTGAAAAATCAATAGCCCGCTCGCCAAGGATGGGTTTCGCACTCGCGTAAATCAGAATAATCCCAAAAAGTATCAATGAAATAGCGATAGCTCCCACAATCATATAGTTCCAAGCCTCTTTTCTCGCCATAACAGTGCTGTTTGTTTTAATCATATAAACTGTACTTAGGGTGGCTGTCTCCAAACCTATCCAGTAAATTCCCATATTGTTTGCCACAATAGATAGTGTTAAACCAATCCAAAACAGAGCAAAAAAACGATAAAACTTGACATAAGCATTATTGCTTATCTTTACATGTAGCCCTAAAGTGCTGACCGCCAAAGTAACGCTTATAGCCACGATTGACGAGACTAGCATTATATATGCACTTAAATCATCGGCCACTAAGTATTCTCCCCAAATTTTATATGGTTTTGGAAGAAAAAAAAGCTTAATAGAAGGATATAAAATCAGCAATGAAGTAGCAGGCAGTACGAATTTTGATTTTTCTAAATTCCAAAATGATAAAACAAGCATTATAAAAGCCGGCAACAATAAAAGATAAATCATTCCGCAACCTCCTCGTCATCGTGACCAAATAGTAAGTTAACTATCACTATCGCCATCAATAAATCAAAAAATATACCAAGCTCTATAAGCATAGGCATTACGTTTGTTGCCGTAGTTCCTAACAAAAAGAGTGAATTTTCTATCGTCAAAAATCCTATTATTTTTGGTGCTATATTTCTATGTTCCATCATCAGCAAAAGCGATAAAAACAGTGCCGATATGCTGATAGCAACATCATTTGTGTTTGAAGATATCATATTTGTGATAGGCTCGGAGAGATAAAATGTAAAAACCAAAAGTGCCGGAACTAAAATAACAGAGTAGTGAACAGGGATATTTGGCTCTATTTGCCTTGAGAGATCAAATCTTATGCTAACTCTTTTCAGAATATAGGGAATTAAAAAAGCTTTCAAAACAAGCGTTAAGAAGCCGCTTATAATCATCGCGTTATCGTCTATGTTGATACCTATCGTTATAGCCAAGAGTGCCAATGTCAACGAATTTAGAGAGTACCAAAGTATCAGTCTGTATAAACGCATCGTAAAAAGGGCAACTATGAGTGTCGCTAAAAACAATCCTATCAACAAACTCGTCATTTAGGCCCCCAACACATAAAATGTTATCAAGGATAAAAATGCAAAAACTATCGCAATACCCAATAAATTTGGAACTTTAAAAAGCCTTAACTTTGCCGTATTTACTTCTAAAAGTGACACCAAAATCGCTATAAAGAATATCTTTAATACAAAAACGATAATTCCTAAAAATATAGGTAAATGCAAACCAAACGGCATAAACAAGGATGCAAATATGGAGGCAAAAATCATAAATTTTATACTTCCTGCACTCTCTATCAACATCAAATAAAATCCACTCAAATCCAAAATCATAGCTTCGTGCACCATGGTTAATTCGAGGTGAGTCTCCGGATTATCAACAGGAATTCTTCCATTTTCCGCAATCAGCAATATAAAAAAACTGATAGCCGCGAACAGATAACTTGCCATATGGGCATACGGAAAATCATTATTTAAATTAACACTCGCCTGCCCTAAACCCAGATTGTTCCCCATCATAGAAACACTAAAAAGAGCTAAAATCATAGCAGGCTCCACCAAAGCGGATATAAAAGCTTCTCTGCTACTGCCAAGACCGCCAAAACTGCTAGCACTGTCAAGTCCTAAAATCATCAGAAAAAATGTTGAGAGTGATATGAGTCCGGTAATCGTAAAAGCATCTATAAAACTGACATAATACTCACCCCCTGCGATTGGAGGCAAAAAAAACAGTATCAACAGCAGTGGTGACAAAACAAGATAAGGAGCAATTCTTGTGATAGAACTTGTCTCTTTGGAGATTATCATCTCTTTTGAGAGAAGTTTAGAAAAATCTCTGTATCCTTGAAAAATTGGGATAGGCTTTTTATATAACAGGTACATTTTTATCATTTTTATAAAACTTGTTACAAGAGGCGACAGGAATATCAATAAAATTATCGTCAAACCATACACAAT
The DNA here is from genome assembly GCA_024280575.1 of Campylobacterales bacterium. Taxonomy (GTDB): domain Bacteria; phylum Campylobacterota; class Campylobacteria; order Campylobacterales; family Sulfurospirillaceae; genus JAADIZ01. The sequence continues at coordinate 2,250 of JAJRPV010000064.1, read as the reverse complement.
CATCTCTTTTCTCCTATGAGAAGAACTTTAACTGATATTAGCATGACCACGGATTCCAGTAAAAAAGTTGCCCAATCAAATTCGTGTACAAAAATCCTGTAACTAAACAAGATAGATAAAAGCATATTAAATATCATAGCAGCATATCTACTTTGTTCAAAATGTGCCAACCTGTAAACATAATAACTTATTTTATTTACCAGCTTAACGCTTCCTTTGTAAATTGTTCTCTCAAACAAAGGCTCTACATGTACGCTAAAACTTGCATCTACAAATTTTGTTTTATGTCCTGATATTATCTCTTTTTCAAAATGCTCATTTGGATTATACAACCAAGTAAAAAACCTTCTGATAGGTCCGGCAAATCCGGTCGCTGAATACTGCGTCTTGGCTGTCGTATTATAACCGCATGCCCATGTATGGTAAACTTTTTCTTTGATATTTAGTGACTTAAAAACCGCATATAACGCCAGAATTATAGCAATTAAACCGACTAACAAAATCAACGGTGAAACAATACCCCCATAAGGAGTAACAGAGTGCAGACTCCATATATTTGGAAATATTTGTTTATATATGCTTACATGTAGAAGTTCATTGAGAGTTGAATCAAAAAACTTCATATAAAATGGTGTAAAAAGCATTAGCGATACAACCACAAGGCTCATCAGTATCATGCCTGTCTTCATCATAAAGTTTACCTCTTTTGCATGTTTTGCATTTGTGCTTCTGTGCAAGCCCAAAAAAGTGATGCCAAAAACTTTTACAAAACAAGCTATAGCCAAACCTCCTGTCAACGCAAGAGCAAAAACTGAAAAAGAGATGGCTAATTTCAAAGATATATTGTCTATAGAAGATGAACCTATCAAGGATTGGAATATCATCCACTCACTCAAAAATCCGTTTGTCGGTGGGAGTGCTGATATGCTGATAGAAGCTAAAAGAAAAGTAAAAGCAGTTATCGGCATCGACTTTATCAGTCCACCATATTTTTCCATATTTTTAGTATTTGTTTCATGTAAAACGGAACCGCCCCCCATAAAAAGAAGTGATTTAAAACTCATATGGTTAAATGTGTGAAAAAGTGCGGCTATAAAAGAAAAAGCACTTAGAGTTTGCAGATGCAAGGAAGAAAAAATCATTCCCATTCCAAACCCTAACAGTATAATGCCTATATTTTCGATAGAATGATTTGCTAAAAGTGCTTTGATATCATGTTCACTCAGTGCATATAAAACGCCGATGAGAGATGATAAGGCACCGATTATGAGTATCAATATTCCCCATTCAAGTGGCCAAGTTCCCAAAATATCAAATGTAAATCTAAAAAGACCGTAAATCGCAATCTTCAACATAATACCACTCATCAAAGCAGAAACCGGACTAGGAGCTTCCGGGTGAGCATAAGGAAGCCATACATGCATAGGAACTGCTCCGGCTTTACTTAAAAGACCAAGCACCGCAAAGAAAAACAGTAGAGTTGGATATGCAAAATCTGATGCTATACTTTTCATCATAGCAAAATCAATTTCCAAATTTCCATTTGTTACGATTAAAAAGAAAAGAAGTAAAAACATAAAACCAAAATGAGTCATAAAAAAGTAAAATCTAGCAGCTTTTATAGTTGATTTGTCTTTAACTTCTGTCAAAATCAACTGCCATGATGTCAAGCTCATGAGCTCCCAAAAGAAAAGAAAAACGAGTGCATTTCCTGCAACCACAACCCCAACCATAGACCCTATAAAAGAAAAATAGTGTAAAAGATAGTATGCTTTTCTTCTTATGTGAGGCAAGTACCCAAATGAGTAAAACAAATTTGGCACAACTCCAAGCATTATTAAAAACAGAAATAAAATAGACAAATTGTCAAATAAAAACATAATACGAATTTCCAGATAAAAAAGGGCTTATGAAGGTCCTAAAATAATATTTTTCCTATAAAGAGTGGTATTGTATCAAAAAAGGGCTTAATAATTAACCTTACGCACTTTTTTCTCGAAAAATCCTACTTTTCATAGCTTTATGGGGGGGGGTTGTAGGGACTTTGAGATTAGTCTTGATATTTAAGGAAATATTGTGATCATGACTAGCAAAAGCCAGAAATATAAAAATTGACACCCTCTATTAACCCTATTGTCATATAATTTTATCGTAGAAACTTTAAAGAGGCATTATGAAAAAGATAATAAAAGTGCTTATGATTGAGGATGACTTAGAGATAGCAGAGCTTTTGAGTGAATATCTCTTGAG